>AQOF01000082.1 GCA_000565345.1 Salinivibrio costicola subsp. costicola ATCC 33508 = LMG 11651
CGTCTTTACCGCGCACCTGATCCGCAACCAAACGTTTGBTTTGAGGCGAGATACAAAGCGAAGTTCGATAGTTAGCATAGCTTCCATTTCTTACCCCTTAACGCTTCTTAGCTTTCTTATCAGCAGCGTGGCCGCGATAAGTACGTGTTGGTGCAAACTCGCCGAGCTTGTGACCGATCATTTCTTCAGAAACGAAAACGGGTACGTGCTGACGACCATTATGGACAGCGATGGTCAATCCGATCATCTGTGGGATGATCATTGAACGACGGGACCAAGTCTTTAAAGGCTTCTTGTCACCGCTTTCCACCGCTTTCTCTACCTTCTTCAGCAAGTGCAGGTCAATAAAAGGACCTTTCTTGAGAGAACGTGGCATGGCTTATCCTCTGATAATAATTACTTGTTACGACGACGTACAATGTACTTGTCGGTACGTTTGTTCTTACGGGTTTTGAAGCCTTTAGTTGGCATACCCCAAGGTGTTACTGGATGACGGCCACCTGAGGTACGACCTTCACCACCACCGTGTGGGTGATCAACCGGGTTCATTGCAACACCACGTACGCTTGGACGTGCGCCTTTCCAGCGCGCGGCACCGGCTTTACCCAGTTCGCGTAGCATGTGCTCTGAATTACCCACTTCACCAAGGGTCGCACGACCTTCAGCAAGAACCTTGCGCATTTCACCGCTGCGCAGGCGGAGTGTGACGTACGCGCCGTCACGAGCAACGATCTGTGCATAAGCACCCGCAGAACGAGCAAGCTGAGCACCTTTACCAGGTTTCAACTCGATGTTGTGGATAGTAGAACCACTGGGATGTTACGCATTGGCAGGCTGTTACCTACCTTGATTGCTGCATCTGCACCAGATTGAATCTGATCACCGGCTTTTAGGCCTTTCGGTGCGATAATGTAACGACGTTCACCATCCGTATACAGTACAAGCGCAATGTTTGCACTACGGTTTGGATCATACTCAAGACGCTCAACTTTCGCTGGGATACCGTCTTTAGTACGTTTGAAGTCAATTACACGGTAATGATGTTTGTGACCACCACCGATGTGACGCACTGTGATTCGACCGTTGTTATTGCGACCGCCTGACTTAGAGTTTTTCTCTAGCAGTGGTGCATATGGTTTACCTTTATAAAGATCATGGTTAACCACTTTAACAAGGTGACGACGACCCGGTGAAGTCGGCTTACATTTCATAATAGCCATTTGCTTTTACTCCTCCGTCTTACTCAGCGCCGCCAACGAAGTCGATGTCCTGACCTTCTTTCAAGGCAACATACGCTTTTTTCCAGTCGCTACGACGGCCTTCACGCATACCTTGACGTTTGGTCTTACCCTTAACGAGAAGGGTACGAACAGACTTCACTTCAACTTCGAACAGTTTTTCAACTGCCGCTTTGATCTCTTTTTTCGTTGCTTCTTTAGCTACTTTAAACACAACAGTGTTGTTGTTTTCAGCGGCCATCGTCGCTTTTTCAGAGATGTGCGGAGCACGCAGAACTTTTAGGATACGCTCTTCAGTGATCATGCCAGCATCTCCTCAACTTGTTTAACTGCATCTGCAGTCATCACGACTTTGTCGAAAGCGATCAAGCTAACTGGGTCGATGGTATCTGCATCGCGTACGTCAACCTTATACAGGTTACGTGCCGCAAGGAACAGGTTCTCATCAACTTCGGCAGTGACGATCAGAACGTCGCTTAGCTCAAGCTCTTTCAGCTTAGCGACAAGCTCTTTAGTTTTTGGTGCTTCAACAGAGAAGTTATCAACCACGATTAAACGCTCTTGACGAACTAGCTCTGATAGGATGCTCTTAAGAGCACCGCGGTACATCTTTTTGTTTACTTTCTGGCTATGGTCCTGAGGACGAGCTGCGAAAGTGACACCACCGCTGCGCCAAATTGGGCTGCGGATTGTACCTGCACGGGCGCGACCAGTACCCTTCTGACGCCATGGCTTAGCACCGCCACCAGATACGTCTGAACGAGTTTTCTGAGCGCGAGTACCTTGACGGGCACCAGCTGCGTATGCAACGACTACCTGGTGTACCAGGGATTCGTTGAATTCACGCCCGAAGGTAGTTTCGGAAACAGTTAGCGCGTCGGCGCCTTTGACTACCAATTCCATTACTATCTCCTCGACGTTACGCTTTAACGGCTGGTTTAACGATCACGTTGCCACCTGTCGCACCTGGGACTGCACCTTTAATAAGAAGCAGATTGCGCTCAGCGTCAACACGTACGATCTCTAGGTTTTGAGTCGTTACACGCTCAGCACCCATATGACCTGCCATTTTTTTGCCTTTGAATACGCGACCTGGAGTCTGACATTGACCGATAGAACCAGGAGCACGGTGAGACAAAGAGTTACCGTGCTCATATCTTGAGTACGGAAGTTCCAACGCTTAACGCCGCCTTGGAAGCCCTTACCCTTCGACGTGCCAGTAACGTCTACTTTTTTGATTTCGTTAAACAGTTCTACGTTTAGCTCAGCGCCAACTTCGTACTGTTCATCATTTTCCAAACGGAATTCCCACAAACCGCGGCCTGCTTCAACACCTGCTTTCGCAAAGTGACCAGCTTGTGCCTTGTTTACACGGCTTGCTTTCTTCTCGCCTGTAGTGATTTGAATTGCTGCATACCCGTCAACTTCAGGTTTACGTACCTGAGCAACACGGTTTGCTTCAACTTCAACTACGGTAACCGGGATAGAAACGCCATCTTCGTTGAAGATACGAGTCATACCGACTTTACGACCGACTAGACCAATCATTATCTACTCCCCCTTAACCCAGGCTGATTTGAACATCAACGCCCGCAGCAAGGTCAAGACGCATCAAAGCGTCAACAGTTTTGTCTGTTGGCTCAACGATGTCGATCAGACGTTTGTGAGTACGAATTTCGTACTGGTCACGTGCGTCTTTGTTTACGTGCGGAGAAATAAGAACGGTGAAGCGCTCTTTACGAGTAGGCAAAGGAATAGGTCCCTTAACCTGTGCGCCAGTGCGCTTAGCGGTTTCAACGATTTCCGCTGTAGACTGATCGATCAAACGATGATCGAACGCCTTCAGGCGGATACGGATACGTTGGTTCTGCATGAGACAGAGCTCCAAATTCTAAAATATTTACACAAACAATATCGCCATTCCTTCTCACTAAGGCGAGGGAATGCCGATTAATTTATGTGAAACCGTAGTGCCAAAATTAGGCACATTGTCAGCCATTATTCTATGACTGCGAACATAAGCGGAGTATACATTAAACGAACAGTTTACTGTTCCATTCCTCGATGCTCATTGGTTCACAACTGCGTCGGAAGTCGCAATGACTTAAGCAGTGACGGGCATTATACCGATACGCAATGGCTTTGCAAGCGTTGGTCAAAAACACGCCATAAAAAAACGCGCCTCTCTGGCACGTTTTTCATCGTCAAGGAGGGATGACTGTTTTAACCTAACCTTTTTCGCTGGCATCTTCGATGATCTGAGCTTGATTATAGTTGGCGATGCCGACCTTATCAATTAAGCCAATCTGGGTCTCTAACCAATCGATATGCTCTTCTTCGTCATCAAGAATGTATTGAAACAGATCACGAGAAACAAAATCTCTGATGCTCTCTGTGTAAGCAATCGCCTCTTTTAAATCCTCATGGGCTTGCATCTCAATTGCCAAATCACATTCAAAGATTTCTTGCGTGTCTTCGCCAATTCTCAGTTTGCCAAGATCTTGGAGGTTCGGGGTGCCCTCAAGAAATAATATTCTTTCAATCAGCTTGTCGGCATGCTTCATCTCATCGATCGACTCTTCATACTCTTTATCCGCGATGACTTTTAACCCCCAGTCTTTAAGCATGCGCGCATGAAGAAAGTACTGATTAATAGCAACAAGTTCATTGCCAAGTACCGTGTTGAGAAACGCTATAGATTTTGGATCGCCTTTCATGGCAATAGCCTCCTTATGGGTTCTACTTTACAAATGTAGAACCCATAAGGAGGCTGTCAAATATTGACCGCTTATTAGCTCGCTTTTTGCAATGTGATCAGCTGACTCTCGTTGTATATCACCTCTTTAGCGTGGCGCACACATTTACCACATTGAGATCCAAGAGGCGTCAGTTGACGAAGTTCGCGAATACTGGTGACGCCTTGCTGGCGCACCCAATGCTTAATGGTTTTATCTGATACGCTGTGACAAATACAAACTAACATCTCAGTCATCTCAAAAAATGAACTATAACGAGAATAGTTTGCATTGCGTTTAAGGTAAAGGTTTTTTATATAACGCTTGGTTATTGATGAAAGACTTATTTATATCTGTATCGGGCGATTAAAGAGGAAAAAAAAAGGAGCGCAATGCGCTCCCTTCTATTGATAAGACTAGATGTCTATCAAATTAAGCGATGATGTTAGCAACAACACCCGCACCTACAGTACGGCCACCTTCACGGATAGCGAAGCGTAGACCTTCGTCCATCGCGATAGGGGCGATCAGCTCAACAACCATCTTGATGTTGTCACCAGGCATAACCATCTCAACGCCTTCTGGCAGTTCGATAGTACCGGTCACGTCAGTTGTACGGAAGTAGAACTGTGGACGATAACCTTTGAAGAACGGCGTATGACGGCCGCCTTCGTCTTTACCTAGTACGTATACTTCTGATTCGAACTTGGTGTGCGGAGTGATTGAACCAGGCTTCGCCAGTACTTGACCACGCTCAACTTCGTCACGCTTAGTACCACGCAGAAGAACACCAACGTTCTCACCCGCACGGCCTTCGTCTAGAAGCTTACGGAACATTTCAACACCACGTACAAAGTGGTCTTGGTGGTGTCTTTCATGCCTACGATTTCAACGTCGTCACC
>AQOF01000083.1 GCA_000565345.1 Salinivibrio costicola subsp. costicola ATCC 33508 = LMG 11651
GTCTGATCCCTTTGACCGCTCGGGAATCGTCCAGCCACGGGAGTCTTGATCTTAGCTTTAAAAGTGGTGGTGGAGGAAGGATTCGAACCTTCGAAGGCTGAGCCGTCAGATTTACAGTCTGATCCCTTTGACCGCTCGGGAACTCCACCACGGAGTCTTGCTTTGTAAAATGGTGGTGGAGGAAGGATTCGAACCTTCGAAGGCTGAGCCGTCAGATTTACAGTCTGATCCCTTTGACCGCTCGGGAACTCCACCACGCGATTGAGGCGAATCTTACCAAACCGATTGGAGCTGTAAAGGGTTTTCTTAATCTCAGAATGCGGTTGGTGTTTTTTTCAACGTCTTGCGTCCAAAATCAGCGATAAGCGTTGTTTTTATCGCTTTTTGAAACCTGCCTGAGTTTTCACAGTCTGAATGCTATGTAGCTAAATCTCGAATTTGGATGTAATAACGATAAAAAACAACGTCTTTACAATTCTTTAAGGACAAAAAAAAGTAGATCAGTACACTGGTGCTATTCAAATAATAAGGTGTCATGCAATGAAAAAATGGATGCTATTGGGCGTCGCTGTGTTGGCGGGGATCGCGTACTGGCAGTTTGGTGACTCGGCGCCATCGACCGACGAGACATCTGCGCCACCACCAGGCGCTCGCTCTGTGGATGTGATGACCGCGCCGGTAGAAACCCAGTCTGTTTCACCGTCTCTGTCGTTAGTGGGAAACGTCAAAGCTCATCAACAGATCAGTATTGAATCGGAAGTGTCGGCACGGATTGAAACCGTCCATGTGCAGCCGGGGGAAACGGTTGAAAAGGACGCACCTTTGGTGACATTTAACCGCGCCAAAGCCCAAGCGGCTGTGCTGGAAGCGTCGGCCTATCTGAATGATGAAATACGTAAACTTAAAGAATACAATAAGTTGGCGCAGCGTGGAGCATTGACGCAAACCGAGTTGGAAGCACAACAAGCCAGCGTCAACATTGCCAAAGCCCGTCTGCAGTCGGCGCAATCTGATTTAGATGATCATCGCCTAACCGCGCCATTTTCCGGGCGTATCGGTTTGTTTGATCTTAGCGTCGGTCAGCGTGTGGACATCGGTGAAACCTTGTTCAGTCTCGATAATCTGTCGCGTATGAATCTGGATATTCAAGTCCCAGAGCAGTATTTCAGCCGCTTATATCCTGATATGCCAGTGGTAGTGACCTCCCAAGCTTGGCCGGACAAAACGTTCAATGGTGAGATTCGGGTCGTGGACTCTCGTATCAATCAAGACGCGTTATCTGTTGGTGTCCGGGTCGCGTTGGGTAACCCTGAAAGCCAACTGCAACCTGGTATGCTGATGGAAGCAAAATTGGCCTTACCACAACAGCAAGCGGTGATTGTCCCGGTGCAAGCGCTGCAGTATTCCGGCACCCGTCGCTATGTGTTTCGTGTTGATGATGAAGGTATCGCCCATCGTACCGAAATTACCCTCGGTGCACGCATTGATAACCAAGTGGTAGTGAGGTAAAGGAACTTGAACCGGGGCAAAACATCGTCATACAAGGCTTGGTGAACATGCGCGATGGCGCACAAGTATCAGTGTTAAATGCAGAAGCGCCTAAACATCAAGCTGATGATCAAAGCCGTGTCGATGAGACCGCATCTGAGACGGAGGCCAGCTAATGTGGTTATCTGATGTGTCGGTGAAGCGGCCGGTGATGGCGGTGGTTTTGAGTTTACTGCTATGTGTGTTTGGTGCTGTGTCTTTTTCGACGCTCTCTGTGCGTGAGATGCCGGATATTGATAGCCCTGTGGTGAGTATTTACACCGGATATTCGGGCGCGTCGGCAAGCATTATGGAAAGCCAAGTCACACAGTTGATTGAAGATGAGCTGTCCGGGATCAGCGGTATTGATGAAATTACGTCAGTCAGTCGTAATGGCTCATCGCGTATCACGGTGGAATTTAATCTCGATCATCCACTGACTGAAGGCGTGAGTGATGTGCGCGATGCGGTGGCGCGTGCGCAAGGTGGACTGCCCGATGATGCCAATGATCCGATTGTGTATAAAGATAACGGCACCGGTGAGGCCGCGATATACATTAATCTCGCCTCATCGGAAATGGATCGCAACCAGCTCACCGAATACGCCCAGCGCACCCTGGAAGATAGGTTCAGTTTGATCTCCGGCGTAAGCTCGGTCGATTTATACGGTGCGCTGTATAAAGTGATGTATGTGAAACTGGATCCGACGCAGATGGCAGGACATGGCGTCACGACCCAAGATATTCTCGATGCATTGCGGGAGGAAAACCTAGAAAGCCCGGGCGGGGAAATCCGCAATGACGTGATGACCATGCCGGTGCGTAGCGATCGTTTGTATCGTGATGCGGAAGATTTTAAACAGCTGGTGATACGAACCACAGCCGATGGCACCGCGATTTATTTGTCGGACGTGGCGGACGTGGCGATTGGTTCACGCAATGAAGATGCGACCTATAAAAACAATGGTATCAACAACCTGAGTTTGGCCTTGATCCCACAATCCGATGCCAATCCGCTTGATATCTCTGATCGTGCCCATAAGCTCGTGGATGATATGCAGGCGTTTCTCCCTGAAGGCACGCGTCTGTGGGTCGATTATGACACCACCATATTTATCGAGCGATCGATAGAGGAAGTGTACAGCACGCTCTTTATTACTGGTGCGTTGGTGGTGCTGGTATTGTATATCTTTATCGGCCAAGCGCGTGCGACACTGATTCCCGCGGTGACCGTGCCTGTGTCATTGATTTCGGCCTTTATCGTTGCCTCAGCATTGGGGTTCTCGATTAATCTTCTTACCTTAATGGCGCTGATCTTAGCGATTGGGTTAGTGGTGGATGATGCCATCGTGGTGGTCGAAAATATCTTCCATCATTTACAGCAAGGCGATAAACCTTGGTGGCCGCGTACCGCGGGGCGCGAGAAGTTGGCTTTGCGGTGATTGCGACCACGGCGGTGCTGGTGATGGTGTTCTTACCCATTACCTATATGGACGGCATGATAGGCAAGCTATTCACAGAATTTGCGGTGATGCTGGCCGTGACCGTGTTGTGTTCATCCTTGATTGCTCTGACGCTGACGCCCGTGCTGGGCAGTAAGTTACTGCGCTTAAATGTTTCATCCAGTCCGGTCAACCGCATTGTGACACGTGGGTTTGAGCGGCTTGAAAGCTATTATCGGCGCGCTTTAGTGCAGGTGCTGCGCTGGTCGTTGGCATGGCCCAGTAGTAATCCTGTACTTTGCTTGGTGGCAGTGGGGCGTTAATGCAATCTTTACCGTCTCAGTTGGTGCCGCAAGAAGACCGTGGTGTACTGTTAGCCTTTGTGAAAGGCGCTGAAGGGACGGCTTATAACCGCATGGTGGGCAACATTGAGCAAATTGAACAGCGCTTAATGCCACTGGTGGAAGCGGGCACCTTGAGTTCGGTGAGCTTGCAGACGCCCGCGTTTGGTGGTCGTGCCGGCGATCAAACCGGCTTTGTGATCATGCTTTTACCGGATTGGGATGAGCGCGACCGTTCAGCACAAGCCATTCTCGGAGAAGTGCGTCAGGTACTGAATGGCGTGCCAGATGTGCAAGTGTTCCCGTTTGCCCCTGGTTTTGGCGGTCGAAGCTCTGAGCCGGTGCAATTTGTACTCAGCGGCCCAGACTACCCTGAGTTGCATCGCTGGCTGAGACCTTGGGTGAAATGAGTCGTGATGCGGGCATGATTGATAGTCCAGACTATGACTACAGCCAAAATACGCCTGAGCTAGTCGTCAAAGTAGACCGCCGTCGTGCGTCTGAACTTGGCATTTCGGTACGGGACGTCTCCGACACCTTGGAAGTCATGTTAGGTGGTCGCGCGCAGACCAGCTATGTGGATCGCGGTGAAGAATATGATGTGTATGTCCGTGGCGATGAAAATGCGTTTAGCAGCAAGAGCGATCTGAGTCGTATCTATATGCGCAGTCGTAGTGGTCAATTGGTCTCGCTGGATGCGGTAACCACGGTGGAAGAAACCGCCTCTGCGCAGCGTCTAAGCCATACCAACAAGCAAAAATCGATTACCTTATCGGCGCACTTAGGTGAGGATGTGACGCTCGGCCAAGCACTCGATTATCTCGACTCCGCGGCGGCCGAGACGCTTCCAGCTGATATCTCGGTGGGCTACTCGGGCGAGTCGAAAGATTTTCGGGACAACCAAACCAGTGTGCTGGTGGTGTTTGGTTTAGCCCTCTTGGTATCGTACTTGGTGTTAGCGGCGCAATTTGAAAGCTTTATCAACCCCTTGGTAGTGATGTTGACGGTGCCCATGGGGATGCTAGGTGGCTTTTTAGGTTTGTGGCTGACCAACCAAGGGATCAATATCTATAGCCAAATTGGTTTGATCATGCTGATTGGGATGGTGACGAAAAACGGTATCTTAATCGTGGAGTTTGCCAACCAATTGCGTGATCGTGGTATTGCATTTGAAAAAGCGATTATCGATGCGTCAGTCCGTCGCTTGCGACCGATTTTGATGACGGCGTTTACCACCTTGGCAGGATGATCCCGCTGATCCTGTCAACCGGGGCGGGGGCAGAGAGTCGTATCGCGGTTGGGACGGTGATCTTCACCGGCATGGCCTTTGCGACCTTTGTCACCTTGCTGGTGATCCCAGCGATGTATCGCTTGCTCTCGGTACATACCCATTCGCCTGAGTATGTGGCGCAGCAATTAGATAAAGAGCTGGCAGTGGAAACCGTGCATCGGACCAGTCATGGTGAGTTTGATACCCATCCGCATGATGATCCGCGTAAATAGCCGCTGTTGTATGCTCGATACAAAAACCGCCTCGCGATGAGGCGGTTTTTTATTTCTTGTTGCTACCAAGGATGCGCGCTGTTACGCGTTTTCGGCTTGTTTGCGTTGCAGTGCGGCTTGTACGTCCGTTTGATTGGCAAGGTAGTCATCTAAGCCACGCTGACGCAAGTGACAGGCTGGACATTCACCACAGCCAGTGCCTTTAATACCGTTATAACAGGTTAGGGTGTGGTCGCGTACAAAATCGAGGGCGTGATACTGATCGGCCAGTGCCAGGTCTCGGCTTTATTCAGCCACATCAGCGGCGTCACTAATGCGAGTTGTCTATCCATGCCTTGCTCAAGGGCTTGCTGCATTGATTGAATAAAATCGTTGCGACAATCTGGGTAGCCAGAAAAGTCGGTTTCGCAGACACCGGTGATCACTGCCTCAGCGCCAATTTGATAGGCGTAGATGCCGGCCAAAGTCAAAAACAAGATATTCCGTCCCGGCACAAAAGAATTGGGCAGGCCGTTTTCGTTAAGCGCGTTAGAAACGGGAATGTTGTCGCGTGTGAGCGAGCTAATCGCTAATTCGTTGAGCAAGCCAACATCTAATACCTTGTGCGCACTGACTTTGCGGTTTGCAGCAATCTCACGGGCAACGTCAATTTCTTGCTTGTGACGCTGGTTATAGTCGAAAGTGAGGCAATGCACTTCGTCGTACTCTGCCTGCGCTTGAATCAAACAGGTGTTGAGTCCTGTCCTCCGCTAAATACCACAACGGCTTTTTTCATCGGTTTGTCCTCTGGCGGTGCTGCTCACCCAGTGTTACACAGAGCACGGATGGTACCCCTGTGTGGTATCGACAGCAAGCCAGATGCGATGATGCAATCCGTTAGTCAGCACGCAATTTGTCCCCTCTTTGTTTGCTAAGCTACGCCTTGATGGTTGATTTATAAAGGACATTCACAAGTCATGGACGGACTTGAACCGCAAGCTATCCCCAGCCTGTGCCGCACGCCTATCTCGGGTATTTTTGTCAGAGTATGTCACCCTGAGCACATCGACGCTGTCTTGATGCGAGAAAGTAAAGACAGACCGAACGGTCGGTATAATCGTCAGGGTGAAAGCGCGCTGTATTTAACCGAGAGTGCAGAGAGTGCGCGCGTAGCCATGCAAAAGTACGCCAGCCAGATCACAACGCCACGCGTGCTTGTGCGGTATCAGGTTGACCCCTGTGAGCTGGTAGATTTGCGTCATCCTGAACTCCAGCAATACAAAACCTTATCCAGCGTTGATTGGCAAGCGGCCTTAGCAAAAGGCGAATCACCATCCAGTTGGTGGGTGGCCGATAAACTGAGAAGTGGTAATGAAATTGGCTTGATTGACCCGTCGCGAAAAGATCCCAGCACTTGGCATATCACCTTGTTTCGCTGGAACGCCCCAGGCGCGCCGGCTGTGACTAGAGTGGGCGAGCCTGAAGAGATTAGTTTGAAATGACGGTCGCTGGTAAGGCGAATCAAAAAACTTTTTCAGTGATACTTAAGTGCTATAATACTGATACTTTAATGTCACTATCCGGGCGAGCGATGAAAGTAGAACTTGTGACTACACTGAAGCGTCAGGCAACCAAAATTTTGTCTGAATTGAAGGCGAATAAAGAGCCTGTTTTGATCACCGAACATGGTAAGCCTTCAGCATACTTATTAAGTGTGGATGATTACGAATTAATGCAGCGCCGTCTTGCTATCTTAGAAGGGATCGCGCGTGGCGAGCGCGCCATTACCGAAGAGAAGCTCTTGAGTCACCATGATGCCAAGGAACAAATGTCCAGATGGCTCAAATAGTTTGGACTGAGCCTGCGTTGGCAGATCTGAATGACGTTGCTGAATATGTTGCACTGGACAACCTGGTTGCAGCTAAAGCGCTAGTGCAAGCGGCCTTTACCGCAGTGGAGCGGTTAGTGCTTTTTCCTGATTCTGGTCGGGTGCCACCTGAACTACCGCACTTGAATTACCGAGAGGTAGTGGTGAACCCTTGTCGTATTTTCTATAAACAAGAAGAAGACACGGTGTTTATCTTATTCGTTATGCGTTCAGAGCAGGATCTACGTAAGTTCTTACTATCGCGTTAAATTTGTCATTACACTTAAAAGTTCTCTATTGATTACTGACTGCGCGTCACGTCAGGCAACGCGCAGTGCTCGTCTCTATGCTTACTATTTCGCCACAAAGGCTTTTAACCCTTCGAGCGTTTCGGCTGGGATAGGACAGCTTTTACCGGTTTTAAAATCGCAATAGACAATCAAAGCCTCGCCTTCGGCCACACAGCGCTCTTGATTGTGACTGTAGATTTCATACTTCATCGCATAGCGCTTTTCTTGAATATCCTCCACCCAAGCCACGGTGGTGATGGTATCTGGATACACCAAAGGGGCGCGATAATCGCAGCGCGTCGAGCCGACCACCGGGCCAACATGCAGTCGTTTGGCTAGCTCGAACACTTCCAGTTTTTCAAGCATCACCACGCGCACATCTTCAAAATAGCGAAAGTACACGGTGTTATTGATGTGTTGCAGGGCGTCCATGTCGTTCCAAACAATCGCCTGCGTATGAGAGAGTGGGTAGTTTTCTACTGGGATATTTGCCACAAGACAATCCTCCTTTATTGTGTGCCTTGATTGCACACCAAGCACAATGACAAGACAAGCTGGGCAAGTGTAAATACGGAGCTTGGTCTAACAATTGCGTAACAGAATGAATAAAGTGGCAAAGTAGGGAGCAAAGCGTGTGGCTATAATCGACTAATGTGGCAGCAGCCAGATTCTGGTATGATACGCCCCCTTTTTGGCCGTGCTTGGGCGCGGCTTTGTTTACTTTTGCTGTGGATACGACTTTGACTGATACCGCTTTTTCCTCGCTCGCGTTACCTGCTGATTTACTCGATAACTTAGCGACGCTGGGTTACACCGAAATGACACCGATTCAGGCGCAGAGCTTGCCGTCTGTGCTCGATGGTAAAGACATTATTGCTCAAGCAAAGACAGGTTCAGGGAAAACAGCGGCGTTTAGCCTTGGCGTGTTAGCCAAACTGAACGTGAAGCGCTTTCGCGTGCAATCCTTGGTGCTGTGTCCAACCGTGAGTTGGCCGAGCAAGTCGCTGAGGAGATGCGCAAGTTGGCGCGTGGCCGCCATAATGTCAAAGTACTGACGCTGTGTGGCGGGGTATCGATTGGCCCGCAAATTGGCTCACTGGAGCATGGTGCACACATTATTGTCGGCACTCCAGGGCGTGTCGACGATCATTTACGCAAGGGTACATTGCGCCTCGATGATGTTGAAACCTTGGTGTTGGATGAAGCCGATCAGATGCTGGATATGGGCTTCCAAGATACCTTGGATGCTATCATTGCGCGTGTTCCCGCTCATCGCCAAACCTTATTATTCAGCGCCACCTTCCCGCGCTCGATCAATGCGATTGCCCAGCGAGTGCTGAGCCACCCTGTCTCCGTTAAAGTGGATGAGGTGCAAACGCAAAGTACAATCTCGCAACACGTCTATAAAGTTGATGACAACAGGCAGCGTTACCAAGCGTTAAAACTACTGTTATTGCACTTTCAGCCGCAAAGTTGTGTGGTGTTCTGTACGACCAAAGTCCAAACACAACAAGTGTGCGATAACTTAGAAGATGATGGTTTTAGCGCCGTTGCCTTGCATGGCGATATTGAACAGCGTGGCCGTGAGCGCACTTTGGTAAAATTTGCCAACAAAAGTGCGTCCGTGCTGGTGGCCACTGATGTCGCCGCGCGAGGCTTAGACATTGATGACATGGATATGGTGATCAACTATCAACTCGCCCACGATCCGCAAACTCACGTGCACCGCGTCGGCCGTACCGGTCGCGCTGGCAAAAAAGGGGTGGCGTGTTCGCTGTATAACGATGCTGAGCACTATAAGCTGGCGATGATTGGCGATCAGTATGACCGCGATTTTCTCCCCGAAGCCCTGCCGTCGCAGCACTTGCTTGACACTGCGCCTTACCAGCCTGAGATGGCAACCTTGATGATTGACTCGGGTAAAAAGCAAAAAGTACGCGCGGGCGATATTTTAGGCGCACTAACCGGTCAAGATGGTATTGACGGTAAACAGGTGGGTAAAATCAATGTGCTCGATAATGTGGCGTTTATTGCAGTGTCACAATCTTGCGTTAAAGCCGCGTTGCGTAAGTTGAATGATGGAAAAGTGAAAGGCCGCACCATTCGCGCCCGCCGGGTTTAGTTTTTACCGTAAGCTATAGATTAGCTTGCTAAGCTGCTAAATTAACCTACTCTATTTCAATCGCTTAATTGAAGAGGTACGCACGACACCGTTTTTCGTGTCGCGCGTATTTACACGGAGTGGAAAATGAAAAAGTATTTTGAGAATTTAGCAAAAGCCTTGCTCGGCCAGCCGTTTGGTAGCCTGAGTTCAGGTGAGAAAAAAGTCATTGAAAGCATTGCCAATAATACGTCTGTCTCTGAAAACGTTAACAAGTCCTTTCACGAAAGTCTGACACCCGGGCAAATGGTGGCGGATAAAATTGCCTCATTTGGTGGTTCTTGGTCGTTTATCGGACTTTTCTTCGCTTTCATTATTGGCTGGATTGTCGTGAATACGGTTTGGTTGGTGGGGGACACTTCTTTTGATCCTTATCCATTTATTTTGCTTAACCTAGGATTGTCCAGTCTGGCGGCTTTCCAAGCGCCTATCATCATGATGTCGCAAAACCGCCAAGCGGCAAAAGATAGGATGGAGCAAAAAGCCACCTACGAAATCAACCTAAAACTCGAGCTCGAGCTAATGCGCCTGCACGACAAGTTTGATGCCCTGCAGGCGCGAATAGATAGAGATACGGACTAGCGTGTTGACACTTTGTTGTGAGTTTTATTAATCGTTTGGCTCAAATGTCGAAGGCGCCATGCCACGGGCGCGCCGGCTACACCGAGTGACAAGATTAATATCGCCCCGGCGCTTGCCCGATCTACACGAAATTTATGTTTCGGTGGTGCCATTGGCGACGATGCCACAAGGCGTTAATATTTAACGTCGATGATTCCATTGGCGTAGGTGACACAAGCCCCAGCACGATGATGGGCATGTGCACATTGTCAACGGGCGCCAGTTGCACTGCGCCTGTTACGATTGGTGCCAATTTTGAMCCCGATGTCGGATGGCGCGCGGCCCATATCGTGATAATGATTGGCATTGTGCTGGCGCTTATACCGACTTACGCCTGGTTTATATATCGGTGGTCATATTTAATTTCGATGATGCCATTGGCGTAGGTGACACAAGCCCCGGGACATTGTTGGATAAGTGCACATTGTCAACGGGCGCCTGTCACAATCGGTGCCAAATTTGACATCGAGGTTAATCTTTGGCTTTGATGTCGGATGGCGCGCGGCCCATATCGTGATAATAATTGGCATCGCACTGGCGCTTATGCCGACCTACGCCTGGTTTATATATCGGTGGTCATATTTAATTTCGATGGTGCCATTGGCGTAGGTGACACAAGCCCCGGGACATTGTTGGATAAGTGCACATTGTCAACGGGCGCCTGTCACGATCGGTGCCAAATTTGACATCGAGGTTAATCTTTGGCTTTGATGTCGGATGGCGCGCGGCGCAAATCACACTAAGCTTGCGCGATCGAGTTGGCGCTTATACCGACCTACGCCTGGTTTATATATCGGTGGTGCCATCGGCGACGATTGCTCGTTCCCACGCTCCTGCGTGGGAATGCATACAATGACAAAATTTATACATTGATGGTGCCATCGGCGTAGGTGACACAAGCCCCGGCACGATGTCAACTGTGATGCACTATGCCACCTGGGCGCCTGTCACGTTTGGCGCCAAATTTAACATCGGGGTTAATCTTTGGCTTTGATGTCGGATGGCGCGCGGCCATATCGTGATAATGATTGGCATTGTGCTGGCGCTTATACCGACCTACGCCTGGTTTCTATATCGGTGGTGCCATCGGCGACGATTGCTCGTTCCCACGCTCCTGCGTGGGAATGCATACAATGACAAAATTTATACATCGATGGTGCCATTGGCGTAGATGACACAAGCCCCAGCACGATGATGGGTATGTGCACATTGTCAACGGGTGCCTGTCACGATCGGTGCCCAATTTGACATCGAGGTTAATCTTTGGCTTTGATGTCGGATGGCGCGCGGCGCAAATCACACTAAGCTTGCGCGATCGAGTTGGCGCTTATACCGACCTACGCGTACTTTAACGTCGGTGGTGCCATTGGCGTAGGTGAAACAAGCCCCGGTAAGATGTCAACGATGATGCACTGTGCTTCCTGGGCGCCACGCCCTCCAC
The DNA here is from genome assembly GCA_000565345.1 of Salinivibrio costicola subsp. costicola ATCC 33508 = LMG 11651. Taxonomy (GTDB): domain Bacteria; phylum Pseudomonadota; class Gammaproteobacteria; order Enterobacterales; family Vibrionaceae; genus Salinivibrio; species Salinivibrio costicola. The sequence goes on from AQOF01000083.1 coordinate 11,172, forward strand.
GGAGGGATCCCTCCTGTTATCCGTTGTTGCACGCACTTCACACTTCAGCTAGTGCTAACCTAACGATGACAACAAACCTATCCAAAAATCTGGTCTGTTCAGTAGAATACATCGCCATGGTTCTTGATTGGTGGACAATGCGGTGGGATATAAACTCATTAGACTAACTGAACTTATGGCGTATGAGTTTGGGCAAGTAGAGGGCGATATTGAGGCGCTGAATGAGCGAGACCTTGGTAATATGATGCCCGATGGAGTGAGCTTTTCACAATTTAAAGAAAAGCTTGATAGCGGTGAATTTGCCCTGTTGACTGATACCCCAATGCGGCCCGCGATGGTGCATGATAATACGAATAAGCTCTGGTCCCTCTCGCCAGATACTGAAAGGACTCTCTCACCACAAACCCGTTCAGCACTTGCCGCCAGAGCCAATCAATCTGGCAGTGTGGCCGGCGGCGCTGGTGGTAGCA
>AQOF01000084.1 GCA_000565345.1 Salinivibrio costicola subsp. costicola ATCC 33508 = LMG 11651
AGACTGCGGAGCTAAGAAGAAAAAGACCTTAGCTGAACGGTGGCACTCATGCGAATGTGGCTGTGAGAAGCCTCGTGATGTAGCCAGTGCGCAAGTTAATTTAAACTGGGCGTTAGGTATTCAGGCTGGGAACCAGCCTAAAAAGGCGGCTTAGGCTTTCTTTTTGAAACTCCTTCAAAACGCGCAGCGTTTAGTGGGAGTTGTTCATGGTGCTGCTTTCTTCGTGTTGCGCTAGTCGACGTTGATCATCAGGGCAACCGTTAGCGGTTATTGAATGAATAATAGGTGAGACATGGTGAGCATTTGGAAAAAAGACATGTCGCTCGCGGGGCTAAATGCCTCATCGGCGAATACCTTGGTTGAGCATTTAGGGATTATTTATACGGCGTTTGATGACAACAGCTTAACAGGCACCATGCCGGTTGCCGCGCATACGCATCAACCGCTGGGCATGTTGCACGGCGGTGCGTCGGTGGTGTTGGCTGAAACTTTGGGATCACTCGCCGCTAATATGTGTGTGCCTGAAGGGAAATACTGCGTCGGCCTCGATATTAACGCCAATCATTTACGCGCGATGCGACAAGGCACAGTGACGGGGGTCGCACGCCCGATTCATCTTGGAGCAACCACGCAAGTTTGGAGTATTACCCTCCAAGATGAACGCGGCCGCGATATATGCGTGAGCCGTCTTACGATGGCGGTGCTGACTGATAAAGCACACCGATAAAAGCAGACGCCGTGCAAGTCTGTGGGTAGCCTTGCACGGTTATAGGGGAACCCCAAGTGTCAGTTACTCGTGCGAAGCCGTGACTTCATAGCTGGTAAATTTACGCACATTGATCACGCCAGTATCGAAAATCAAATATTGGCCCTTTATTCCTTTCAATATACCGCTTACGTGCGGATTTTTATCAAAGTTGTGGGAGCTTATCTTGGTTGGGTGTTCAGTGACAGGGTAACTAAATGTCAGTGCGTCTTGCTCAGCCGGCACAATGGCGTCTTGACCAAATTGTAAACGGATATCAGCAAGATCGGATGCAATGGCCTGGGTGAGGCGTTCCGCTTCTGTTGGTAAATCAAGTACGTCGTTGTCCCCCTTGAGAATCGCACGCCAGTTAGTCTTGTCGGCAACGTGTTTAGCGATTGCCACCTCAACCAGGCCAGATACATGGCGGGTTTTCACACGGAAGATTGGCAGGGCCTGCGTGGCGCCTTGATCATGCCAGCGGGTTGGCATTTGGTTCGCGCGTGTGATCCCGACTTTTAGCCAGACGTGTTGGCGAGATACACGATGTGGTCGGTCATGCAAAACTGCTCGCCCCATTCAGGCTCCCGGCATGTCCCTTGTGCATAATGACAGGTTTCAGGCTTCATAATACACATGTCACAGCGCGCTAGCTTCTTCATGCAGGGATAACAGTGACCTTGTGAATAGCTTTTTTTGGTTTTTCGACCACACGCATCACAAAAGATATTGCCAGTGTGTGTCAGGGTGAGCGTGTGGCCCAGTAGCGGGTTCAGGTGTAGTTCTTGCTCACCGACACGGAGAAAATACTGCACGGATGCGCCTGCTTCGGTGCGCATTTTATTTAAGGTTCCAATCACAACATTGCTCTTATCGTTATAAAGTGCAGAAGTGTAACAAAGGAAAGCCTAAAGCGTTAGGTAGGTCGACGCTGGGACGCACTCGTACCTACCTCTCTTATCATTTCATGCTTATCCGAGCCGATTCTCAAAGCGTTTTTTATTGTCAGTAGTGAACTCACGGTAGAGGGTCACCGACACGATCAATACCTCTTTGTGGGTATCTTCACTGACTTGGTTAATCACAAAGTAGTCAGCTTCTTCTTCTTTGACACCACGCTCAACAAGACGAAGTACATCGTCTTGAATATTGCCCTCGATCTCGACATTCGCTGTTTTTTCGAAGTCACCAAAATCAAGGGTTGATTTGGCTATCAGTTCGGGGGCCGCAAGGGCTTGAAAAGACAGAAAAGAGGCGCATAACAGCACCGCAGAGAGAGCTTTTTTCATAATATATCGACACGTCGGTGGATTTGCTGACAACGTAACAAGGGTAGGATGACGCGTTGTCAGCGTGACGTTAAATTAACGCTGAGGCAATCAGATTAGCGTGTGGCGTCTTCAATATCATCACTAAAGACATCATTGTTGCCCGCTATGTTGGGGCGATGATACGCCGATGTATCATCAAGATAATCGGCTAACAGGTCATCATCTGTTGGGATAACCTGATGCTGTAAACTGTTCATTTTTTCTCCTTGAGTGATCGTTAACCCATCACATATAGCAAGGCTAACGGCTCACTGTGTCAATACCATGACATTCCTAGCGGCATTAAGACCTTCTCAACCTTTTGCGATTGGGTCAATCTATTTCGACGCCGACTCAATGTCGAAGCGCGCAACAATCGGGCAGTGGTCGCTGAGTCGGTATGTCATTACTTTGTGGTAGTCAAACTGATACTGAAAACTGTACTGCCATTGTTTGGCAAGAGGCTCAGAGACCAAAACATGATCCACTAAGCGGCTGTACATCACCTGGTTCCAGGTTTGAGTACGCCAGTTGTAACGCCGTGCTTTACAGCGTGCTCGCACGTTTTTGGTGACGTTGACGATGTTGGGGGGATTGGCTTCGATTTCAAGGCGATGAGCGTTAAATGTATGCCAAAATGGATCATTATTTTCCCCGATGTAGCGATTAAAGTCGCCGGCAATGATAACGTTTTTATCACCACGATCCGACAGCCATTCCGCGAGCGCTCTGAATTGTTGACTCAGTTTTTTACAGCTGCTTGTGCCTTGGCGTTGGTGAAAACATCCCGACTTGAGATGAACGGATAACAAGTGAATAGGTGCATGGCCAGGAGGCGTGACCACCACATAGGCGCCATAACGCAAAGAAGGGGGTCCAAACAGTCCGGGTAAGGCAATCTCACGAAAATCCTTCCGATCGTCCACCTGCCAACCTTTGCGCACGGCGATGCCAGTCAGCTGCTGACTGTGAGAAGAGGATTTGAGTGCGGCGTAACGGTCGGAAAAGTAATAGTTATATTTTTCTTTTGGTACCACACGGGCTAGCGCCTCAGGGCTATCGACCTCCTGAAATGCCAACACGTCTGGAGAGATCTGCGCCAATATGGCCGCGAGTTGTAGGTAATCCTCTTCATGGCGAATACCAGCCCGTTGATCGGCCTTTAAGGTTAGCCATTCAAAATTCCATGTTGCTACCGTGAGTGCATAGCTTGGGGCAACATATAGCCCTAGCAGCACCAACAGTCCGACGCGTCGAAGCACGATTGCCCCTTACCTTAATCATTTGCTTTTCACCGTGATCCTACTGCAAATATTCAACGTGTAGGTGAGTTCGCGATCAAATTGCGGACAAGGTTTGATTTTCGCTAACAATTGCAACAATACAGATCAGCAAATTGGAGAACAGATAGGCGTTTGAACGGCCGACTTTGGTTATTCGAAAGTTCGATGATCTGAGTCAACACAATCGATCCCGCATTTGCTATCTAATGCCACATCTTGTGTTTATGATGTTTTTATAATCCTATATATGGTGTGGAGGGCATATGCCAGCGGTAATTAAGCGCGACGGAACACGCGTCCCATTTGATGCAGATCGTATCGTTCAGGCGGTGACGTGTGCGCGAGAATCAGCGCAGTCGCTGCGTGACGTTGAATCATGCCCATTGACTGATGAGACGATTCGTCGTTTAGCGGATACCATTGCGACGCAATTTGCTGGCGATGCCGAAGTAGATATCGATCACATCCAATATGCGGTAGAGGATGTGCTTATGGCTGGCCCGCATAAAGCGGTCGCGCGCGCGTACATTGAATACCGCCACGATAGAGACATTGCACGAGAGCGCCGAGGGCGATTGAATCATGAGGTACAAGGGTTGGTCGGTCAAACGAACACCGAGTTGCTGCATGAAAACGCCAACAAAGACAGCAAAGTTATTCCGACGCAACGCGATCTACTCGCGGGCATCGTGGCGAAGCATTACGCCAAACAGCACATGCTACCGAGCGCCGTTGTCCGCGCCCATGAATCAGGCGAAATTCATTACCACGATTTAGACTATGCGCCTTTCTTCCCCATGTTTAATTGCATGTTGATTGACTTAGCCGGCATGTTGCAAAAAGGCTTTAAAATGGGGAACGCAGAAATTGCCCCGCCTAAGTCGATTTCGACCGCCACAGCGGTGACGGCACAAATTATCGCGCAAGTGGCGAGTCATATATACGGTGGCACCACCATCAATCGTATTGATGAGGTGTTAGCGCCTTACGTTGAAGCAAGCTACCAAAAACATTTACTTGTGGCGCGAGAGTGGGCCATTGCTGAGCCCGAGGCATATGCGCGAGCAAGAACCGATAAAGAGTGCTTTGATGCGTTTCAATCGCTGGAGTATGAGGTAAACACCTTACATACGGCCAATGGGCAAACCCCGTTTGTTACGTTTGGGTTAGGGCTCGGTGAATCATGGTCTGCACGTGCGGTACAACGTGCTATTTTAGCCAACCGTATTGCCGGTTTGGGCGAAAATCGCAAAACCGCTGTGTTCCCTAAATTGGTATTTTGCATTCGCGAGGGCTTAAACCGACAGCCTGACGATCCGAACTATGACATCAAGCAACTTGCGCTTGAATGCGCCTCAAAACGAATGTATCCCGATATTCTCAATTATGACCAAGTTGTATCGGTCACCGGTTCGTTTAAAACCCCGATGGGCTGCCGAAGCTTCTTAAGTGACTATGAAGAAAACGGCGAATTGATCCATGAAGGGCGGAATAACTTGGGCGTGGTCAGTGTCAATTTACCCAGATTGGCGATTGAAGCAGAAGGGGATGAAGACGCCTTTTATGCGCGCCTCGATGCAACGTTAAATATTGCTCGCCAGGCACTCGATACTCGAATTGCGCGTTTTAAAGGGGTAAAAGCCCGCGTGGCGCCCATTTTATATATGGAAGGTGCATGTGGGATCCGCCTTAACCCAGATGATGAAGTCAGTGAGATTTTCAAACATGGCCGAGCATCGATTTCGCTAGGGTATATTGGCCTACACGAAACGATTAATGCCCTTTATGGCAGCACGCCGCATCTTTACGACAGCGTGGTCAAGCAAAAGAAAGCGAAAGCGATTGTCGCCTACTTGCATGATGCGACCGAACGCTGGAAAGAAGAAACAGGCTATGGCTTTAGTTTGTATAGCACCCCGAGTGAGAACCTCTGTAGTCGTTTTTGCCAGCTTGATACGCAAGCCTTTGGTGTGCTTGAAGGGGTGACGGATAAGGGCTATTACACCAACAGCTTTCACCTCGACGTGGAAAAACAAGTCACACCTTACGATAAAATCGATTTCGAAATGGACTATCCACGCTTAGCCAATGGTGGCTTTATTTGCTATGGCGAGTACCCCAACATCCAGCATAATTTAGAAGCGTTGGAGAACGTCTGGGATTATAGCTACGATCGCGTGCCGTACTATGGCACCAATACGCCGATCGATGAATGCTATGAATGTGGGTTTACCGGCGAATTTGATTGCACCAGCAAAGGCTTTACCTGTCCGGCATGTGGTAATCACGACCCAGCGCGCGTGTCGGTGACTCGTCGCGTCTGTGGCTATTTGGGTAGCCCGGATACACGTCCATTTAACCCAGGTAAGCAGCAAGAAGTGATCCGCCGCGTTAAACATATGTAGGGAGTATATCGTGCATTATCACCAGTATATCCCGGTCGATATTGTCAATGGGCCTGGCACGCGCTGCACTTTGTTTGTCTCAGGTTGTGAGCATCAATGTCGGGGCTGTTATAACAAAGCCACATGGCCGCTGAAAAGTGGCCACCTTTTCACTGATGTGATTAAAGATCAGATCATTCGTGATCTTCTCGATACACGGATCCCGCGGCGCGGTTTATCGTTAAGTGGTGGCGATCCTTTGCATCCTGCTAACCTCGACAGTGTAAAAGAATTGTTACAAGAAGTGGTGTTAAGTGCCCCGGATAAAGACATTTGGTTGTGGACAGGCTACACGCTGGAACAATTATCCTCTGAGCAGCAAGAGGTGGTGGCGTTGATTGATGTGTTGATCGACGGCAAATTTATCCAAGCAGAGGCCGATCCAAACCTCGTATGGCGGGGGAGTGCCAACCAATGCGTACACTTTCTGTCCGAGCGTGCGCAACATCGACAAGAGAATCGCGGGTAAGAGGTTGCCAATTTTCCCGCATGGGGTAGGGTATAACGTATCTTGAGCATCCAGGCTTAAAAGGACGTATTACTATGTTAGATCTGCTCTCGCCTGCCCAGCAGGATCCCATTCTCTCTTTGTCACTGGCTTATCGTGACGATCCGCGTGAGCATAAAATGGACTTAGGCATTGGCGTTTACCGTGATAGTCATGGTCAAACGCCAATTATGCAAGCCGTTAAAGCGGCACAACAATCCCTAGCGCAAACTCAGCAAACCAAAGCCTATGTTGGCCTGGCCGGCAATGAAAACTTCAACCAAGCTATGGTCGATCTCTTACTCAAAGGGACGGACGCATATGACCGTTGTGCCGCCGTGCAAACACCAGGCGCAAGTGGGGCGCTGCGTATGCTGGCCGATCTGATGAATCTCGCGAAGCCGGTGACCACCGTATGGTTGACAGACCCCAGCTATGTGAATCACAAGCCGGTGATGGAAGCGGCAGGCCTGACGGTGAAATTCTATCCGTATTTTAATCGTGAGACCAAAATGGTGGACGCCGATGCCATGCTGAATGCGTTATCAAAGGCGGGCGCAGACGATGTGGTATTGTTACACGGTTGTTGTCATAACCCCACAGGTGCTGATATTAGCCTGAAGGAATGGGAAGCGATCACAGAGCTTGCTAATCGCAACGGATTTACCCCCTTTGTCGATATTGCCTATCAAGGCTTTGGTGATGGGGTAGAAGAAGATGCTCGGGGTTTGCGTCTTTTAGCCGATAATGTTGAAGAGCTATTAATTGCGACATCTTGCTCTAAGAGTTTTGGTTTGTATCGAGAGCGTACAGGCGCGGCGATTGTGGTGGGTAAATCTGCCCAAGAAGCGCAGAATGCGAAAGGGCGCATCATGCAACTGGCGCGCAGCACCTATACCATGCCACCGGATCACGGTGCCGCCATTGTCGAAACCATTTTGACGGATGATGCGCTTACGCAGCAATGGCGCAATGAAATTAAAGCTATGAACACCCGCATTAATGCCTTACGAGAAGGCTTGACGTCAGCCCTTCGCGATCGCACAGGTGACGGTTATTTTGATTTTATCCAACACCATCGCGGCATGTTTTCCGTACTTGGTTTGACTGGTGAGCAGATCCATCAGTTGCGAGACAAACACGGCGTCTATGCGGTAGGAGATAGCCGGATCAACATTGCTGGCTTGGCAGAGCGACACATCGATAGGTTGGCCGATGCGCTGGTGGATGTGACGTCATAAACAGTGATAATCACATAAAGGCATTAGCATACGCCCGTCGTACTTCGGTACGACGGGTTTTTTATAACTGCGTACACATAATGTGATGTCCCCCCACGCTTTTTTTACAACACAAGAGTTCGGTGTCTTATACTCATATCTCTAAGTTGTAAATAAATAGGGAATGTTCATGCAACCGACTCGATCACCGTTTGCCACAATACAAGGTCGATACAGTATCGGATTGATCGTCTTTTTACTGATCGCGACGATCCTGACTGTTTTTAGCATACAGACATGGATTGCACCGACGCTAAAAAAAGAGGGAGAAGAAAGACTTAAGCTTAACCTGAATGAAGTGGGCCGCGATATTACCTTCGCCCTTCGTGAAGTAAAAGCGCAGCAGCGCGCCATTACGCAACTTATCCCAACCTTAACCAGCGCCCAAATCGATACCCAACTACCGCACCTTATTGATCAGTACGGCAACCCTCTGGTATTTGGAGGCGGTATATGGCCACTACCTAATAAACGCCTCGCGGGCGTTGATCGCGCCTCCACCTTTTATCACCGTGATGACAGCGGACAATTAGTTGAGAATACTTACTGGAATAGCGACGAGGCCCCAAATTATTACACCCAACCTTGGCACCGTGCGGGTCAAAATGCGCCTCGGGGAGCATGCGTTTGGGCCAATGCTTATAAAGATGGTGCCAGCGCTCAGCCTCGTACCAATTGTGCCATGGGGATTTATCAGCAAGGCAATTTATATGGTGTAGCAACCATTGATGTCACCCTTGGTTTTTTTAATCAATTGGTCGCGGAAAAGCAAAAAGCCTTAGATGCCAACATTGCCATTGTGGAATCCGATGGCAAGATCCTGAGTCAGAGCCGTGGTGGTTTCACGCGTGACGATGTACTTAAATCGGTCTCACGTTTCAACACGCCTTTCGCCAAGGCTATTGATACGGCTCTAAATCAACAGACGCAGCGTTTGATCTTTGAAGGTAAAGACCAGGAGCAAACTTTATTGCTGTCGCCAGTCTCTGGTACGCCATGGACGCTGGTCGTTGCCAAGCCAACCTCGGCACTCACGGCGCTGAGCGATAAAATTCTCACCACCCTTGCTTGGATCCAGTTACCTCTGATCGGCTTATTGCTCGTGGTCATGCTCATTGCGTTTAAGCGACTTCATGGCCGATTTGCGACATTTAAGCAAAATGTGGATAGCTTATCCTCAGGCGATGCGGATCTCACATTACGATTGCCGACAAAAGGTAATGATGAGCTGGATAGCATCTCTCATTCAGTGAATGATTTCATCGCGTACTTGCAAGACTTAGTACAGAAAGTGATGAGCGCAAATCAAACCTGTTCGAACTATGTTGAGCAAATCAGTCATGATGCTAGCCAAACCTTATCGACATTAGATGCCCATGTAAGAGAAACAGAAGGCGTTGCTACCGCGATTAATCAGCTAAGTGCCTCTGCTTCTGATGTCGCGGAAAACGTTAATCAAAGCCATGATGTCACGCGTCAGATGCAATCAGAAGCCCAGCAAGCGCGTGAAGAGACGCAGGCATCGACACGCAGTGTCTTAGCCCTCGTCGATAACGTGGAAACCAGTGAGCAAAAAGTCGCGCAAATGCGAGAGCATACTAAAGCAATTGAATCCATTCTCGGCGTGATTGGTGATATTGCAGAACAGACTAACTTACTGGCCTTGAATGCGGCGATTGAAGCGGCTCGGGCGGGCGACCAAGGACGCGGTTTTGCGGTTGTCGCGGATGAAGTGAGAAACCTCGCCTCGCGGACGCAACAGAGCACCGGTGAAGTCGATAAGATGTTGGCACAGGTCAGTGACGCTGTGACACAGGCGAGTCAATCTATGCAGGAGACGAGAGAGCAGTGTGTTTCATCCTCAGAGAGTAGCCAACAGGTTGAGCAGCGGATTGAAACCATGACCCAATCAGTGACGCAGGTTGACGAGCTAAGCACGCAAATCGCCACGGCTGCCACCGAGCAAAGCCAGGTCACTGAAGATATTAGTCAAACCATGACGTCTATCCGTGATATCGTCGCCAAGCTGCATCAACATGGGCAAACTACCGAACAGCGTGCACATGATTTACAAGCGGCAAATACGGCGTTGCAACAATTAGTGGGGCAATTTAAAGTCTAGCTGCATCCTTGCCAAAGGGGCCGAATGCCCCTTTGGCATGAGACTGGTTGTCATGTCACTGGCTGTATTAACGCTTGTTTTTGAGGTAACGCTTACGACGGGCCTCTTTTTTAGCGTTTCTCTCGAGTATGCCAGATACGAAGCACATACATAGTATATTCTTGTATTTCATATCTCATCTCATAGCTGCCAACCAAGAACCTGCGAACTTCCCTGGGCTCAAAAGCATCAAGTCGCTCCCCCAGTCTTGGCTGATCTGACAATATGTTAGGCGCACTGGTCAATGAACGAATTATCTTTGCCGCAGCAGTGGCATCTGCGGGCGCAAGGAAGTCATAAAGTCGGTTTAAATCGGAAAGGGCTTTACTGGTCCACTTTATTTCCATTACCTTGGTATGTCCTTAGGAGACTCACTCCCTAAGCTTTCCGCCCAGGCCTGAACAGACTGATGATCAGTAACCCGATCATTGTCAACATCAGCCAACGCATCCAGTGTCAGTTTGTGACGCTCTTCTTCCATGACGACCCAATCCGTCAGAGCCTGTTTCACAACCCAAGCTTTAGAGCGCTCTAGACGTTGCGCTAATTCGTCAACTTTATCAGCTAGCTGTAAAGGAACATGTGCAGTGACAACCTTAGTATTCATGATGTACTCCTAATCACTGTGATTCAAAGTTAATCATAGTCAATCTTGTTGTACTTCACAATACGCGCCCCGTGTTGTTCGAAGTTAACGCTTATTTTTGAGGTAACGCTTACGGCGGGCCTCTTTTTTAGCGGCTTTTTCTTCCTCTCGGCGGGCGTTGTCTTCTTCAACCTGCACCAGCTCGGTTTCAATCATGTCCGGTTTCTCTAACGTGAGGCCACCTAGCGCACCGGCGCGTAAATCATGCAACAGCACTTCCGAGGCTTTGTGCAAGTCAACCCGCCCTCCCGCGCGCAGACAACCGCGCTTGGCACCAATCGCTTCCATCAACTCAATGTCTGTGTCGGGTAATACATCAAGCTGATAGCGTTCTTGTAGCCGCTCGGGGTAGGCACTCGCCAAGTACTCCACGGTATAAAAAGCCACTTCGTCGTAGTCCATTGCTGTATCTTTCACAGCGCCGGTTGCTGCGAGACGAAAACCGCTATGTGGATTCTCAACCTTTGGCCATAAAATTCCCGGTGTATCAGAGAGCACCACGCCGTTTTGCAAGTTAATCCGTTGCTGCTGGCGCGTCACGGCGGGCTGGTTACCTGTTTTTGCAATCACTCGACCAGCAAGGCTGTTAATGATGGTGGACTTGCCTACGTTAGGGATCCCCATGATCATCGAGCGAATATTTTTACCCATGGCTTCGCGATGAGGGGCCAGTGCGCGGCACCGCTCCATGATTCGATTGACTTCACTTTGCTGCTGCGTGGTGATTGCCATTGCTGAAACGCCTTGCTCTTGCTCCAAGTGGGCCATCCAAATATCTGTCATGGCCGGATCGGCAAGATCGCGTTTGTTCAGTACTTTGATCACTGGCTTGTCGCCACGCAGTGTGCGGATCAGAGGGTTTTCGCTACTAAAGGGGATGCGTGCGTCGAGCACTTCGATGATCACATCGATCTTAGGGACGACTTCTTCGATTTCTTTGCGAGCCTTGTGCATATGGCCCGGAAACCACTGGATCTTGTTGTTAACCATGTTTGTACAACCTTGCTGATGCGAATGCGCCAACGTCATACAAGTCAGTGGCGCGACAATGGCGCGCATCATACCACTTAACGGTATCGATGAGAAAAGCTGGGGTATGCTACTAAATAATAACTACGTATCTTTCTTTCTCGGGCTTAATTGCTTATTACACCATTTTTCAATAGAGGGTGCGTATAAGGTGAACAGGCCAATGATCATGGCGATGGCGCAGATTACATAGATAGCTGTCATTACACCCCTCCTTATTGGTTAACTTTAGTATACACCTTGTTTAGCCTTTCCTCGGCCTCAAGTGTCGAGGATTGCCATATTTTTAGGTCAGGTTGATGAAGATGGTTTAGTATCCGTATCAAACTGCTTGATCAGGACTGAGGTATCACTTCGACCGTATCCGCGTTGTTGCAGCTGCCTGTACTGTTGATCCACTTGCTCGGTTAAGGGAAGGTTCACGCCTAATTTGGCGGCTTCTTCTAAACAAAAGCCCAGATCTTTACGCATCCAATCAATCGCAAAGCCAAAATCAAACTGATCCTGTGCCATGGTCGATGCGCGATTATCCATTTGCCAGGAGCCCGCGGCTCCATGCTTAATGGCATTGATCATTTTTTCGATATCGAGATCAGCGGATTGCGCGAAGGTGAGTGCCTCGGATAAGCCTTGTAAGACGCCGGCAATACATATTTGGTTGGCCATTTTACAGCGCTGGCCGCTACCATTTGGCCCAATATGCTCAATCGCACTGGCGTAAACAGTCATCACAGGTTCAGCATGACGAAATACAGCAGGATCGCCACCCGCCATAATAGTAAGTTTGCCGTTTTCGGCGCCCGCTTGACCTCCGGAGACAGGCGCATCCAAAAAGTGAATACCTTGTCGGTTACACACGTCGGCAAGTTCAGTCGCCAGCTCTGCAGAGGTGGTAGTGTGATCCACCAAGGTACTGCCTTTTTTCATATTGGCCAGCACACCAATGTCGCCATAGACCACACTGCGTACGTCATCATCGTTACCTACGCACATAAAGACAATGTCAGCGTCAGTGACTGCCTCAGCAGGGGTACATCCACTCTGTCCTTGATAGGTTGTACACCAGCTTTCGGCCTTGCCGGGGGTTCGGTTGTAAACCCGGGTTGGGTAGCCGTTACGTTGCAGGTGGCCGGCCATCGAAAATCCCATCACGCCGAGGCCAATAAAAGCCACTTTGGTCTTGTTCACTTGCATGTCGTCACGCTTCCCTGTTGTGGATTAGGTAGTAATCTATCAAAAACTTAACCTTTCTTGTATATGTCAATGTTAAGCTTGTATCATCTTCTTTTGTGTTGTGGCACGGATTATTATGACAGCACGACAACCATTCTCATTAACCATCGCGCATATTAACGATACGCACTCACACTTTGAGTCTACGCCTGTCTCGCTCAGCTTACATAGCGAAGACACACGGGTATATGCCAATTGCGGTGGATTCGCACGCATTGCATCGGCGGTGAAGCACTTTCGTCATCAGGCTGAACAAAATCAGCACGGCTTTCTGTTTCTGCACGCCGGTGATTGCTTCCAGGGCACGCTGTATTATTCCTTGTTTAAAGGAAAAGCAAATGCCGACATGCTTAATCGCCTTGGGATCGACGCGATGGCCATCGGTAATCATGAACTGGATCAAGGTAATGGGCCCGTTGCCGATTTTCTCGATTGATATTAAGTTTCCTTTACTTGCCGGTAATTGGCATGTAGATGATGAAGCAAAAGACAAGCAAAAACGGGTAAGCGATAAGCCTAGCTTGATGCCATACCTGCCAGAGCACGCACGTGCGAGCACCCTGATCAAAACCTACGCGGGCCATCAGGTTGGTCTGTTTAGCTTAGCGGTTGAGCAAATGGCGGCACTGGCACATCCCGATCACGATACGCCGTTTTTGCCTGCCACCCAGATAGCTAAAAATACGGTGGCGTATTTGCGTGCTCAAGGGGTCAACACCATTATTTTGTTAAGCCACCTTGGTTATGACAAAGACAAGGCACTCGCAGCAGCAGTCAAAGGCATTGATGTGATTGTGGGAGGGCACACACATGTCTTACAAGGCGATTTTCAAAATATTGGTCTCGAGGCCCAAGATCCATACGGGTATCAAGTGAATGATACTTGGATTGTGCAAGCCGGGTGCCATGCGCAATCTATTGGCCGTTTTACGTTATCCATCGATGAAAAAGGTCGGCCAACAGCCTTTAATGGTCAAAATTACGTGCTGCTTGGACGCAGTTTGGCGATGGATGCGTCGCGCGAGCAGCAATTAACCGACACCTCTTATCAAGCGGCGCGCGACTATCTGAATAGTCAGTCGAATGTACTCATTTTGCCGAGTGATTTAGATCTAAAACGCCACTTGCAACAGACATATCGTCCACAAGTGGCACAATTAGAGCGTGATATTGTCACGCATGTGCCCGAGCGTTTACGCCATGTTCGCGTCCCTGACGGCGAAGGTAGTAGCGACGTGGCCCCTTTGGTCACCGAGAGTTTTCTTTGGGCGGCGCGTGAGCAAGGGATTGATGCGGAGTTTGCGATACATAATGCGGGAGGGGTTCGAGTTGGATTGAACGCTGGCCCGCTTTCTGCTGCATTAATTGCCGGTACACTGCTGCCGTTTGCGATCGACGTGATCGCGTATCGAGTGACAGGTGAACAAATCCGCAACGCGTTAGAAGGGGCAATCAACAACGCGACCAACAATGGCGTTGCTGGCCTTGGGACCGGTAGTTTCCCGTATTGTGCTGCTATCCGTTATCGTTATGAAGCGTGGCGCCCGATGGGGCAGCGCATCACCCAATTAGAAATCAAACGGGGTGAGCATTGGGTGGCGATGGACGATGCGCACCGATATACCGGTGTGTCCTCATCTTATACGGCACAAGGAAAAGAGGGCTATGACGCACTGCAAACAGGCCGTCGTCGCTCAATTGGTTTATCAATGGCGGAGTGTTTTATTCGGTATGCACGGCAGCAAAACGCACTCGCGCTCCCGAGCCAGCCTTTAGTGTGTTATTTGAGTACACCCGATCAGACTCAAACCTGTTGGGGTCAATAACTTGGCCCATCCTTTGCTTATTCATCGATAGGTTGCACGTTCGGCATAACGTTGCCGTTAGATTAAGTTTGGATCGTTATTGTCGATAACCGTAATAGGTGACCTGAATGTAGCCATACTATCGAAAGGTGAAGGTGATGGAAAAACGTGATTGGTTTGATGTGGGGTTGGTTAGCTTTTGGCTGATAGCTTGGGCATCTTTGGTTTATTTTGTACCGGTTGTATAAACGAGCCGCGCTAGGGTACCTGCGTGTCAGCGCGATGCGCGTGACGTATGGCCCAGCGAACCAAAAGAGGCTGTAGGTAAATGGGTAACTGAATGGCACCGATTAAGGGTAAAAATACCGGGCCAAGTGCGACGCCGGCAACGGTATAGGTCAGTAATACATTGCGATTTACGGCGGTCACCGCGGCGATCATACTGGCTGCTTGTCCTTGTCGCCGGTATAAACCGAAGGCAATGGTAAAAAAAAGCATGCAAATTGCGACTGAAATTGCTAACAGTTCTAGGGCATACGCTTGATCGTTTTGCCAGGTTTCTCCAAATGGCCCCACCAGCCCAAAGGAAAGCTAAACACCAGCACAATAGTAAACTGTGCGAGCTTGCCGTGAATGCGTTTGAGTTTTTCGGGCTTGACCAGCGCGTGAAAAATCGCGGCGAACGCCATGGGCCCGAAAATAAATACCACTAATCGAATCACGTAGCTTTGTAAATCCAGTGAAAAAGCATCACCACTGAATATTGTTAAATTGACGAATAAGACAACTGGCATCAGCAACGTTGAAGCGATGGTGTAGGCCATGGCGATCAGCGCGTCCATGCCTAACGAACGGATAATGGCGGGTGTGGCAAACAAGGAGCCGGTTGCGCAGATCCCACTAATCGCGAGTAATAACCCTGTCGATGCACCCAATAACCAAGCGATCGAACAGGTTATCAGCGTTAATACCACCGCATGAATAAATGCATATACCCACACTTGCCACTGGCCGAGTGCTTTTACCAGTAAACCTTGGTGGATGCCAAGCAGTGTAAATAGCATCAGCGCAAATAAAACATAGGGAAGAAAAGGAAACAACGCTAGCGATACCGCTGGAAATGCAAAGCCAATCAGCGCAGCAATAAAAAGAAAGATCGCAGAGTGTCGGGCTAGAAACGCAAGCATGGTCAACACCTTAGTGACATGTGTAACATTGATGTTATCAGGTTTTAATCGATAATCGAGCGATAAATCGCCATTTTTAATAAGTAAGACACGGCCATGTGCAAGTGACAAGGTATCGCATAGGTGTGGAGACGGCTTTCAAACAAAATAAATATAATGACAGCTCAAGGGCACATAAAAGCAAATAGGCGCTTTTTTAACCGTAAGTTAACATAGTTTTCTGATTAGCGATTACTTGCTTTTCGGATTATAAAAACTAATCCTATGCTTTAATTTTCATCAATTTATCATTGTGGGTTAGCCGCCTATACTACGCGCCGAGTGATTCAGAAAATAAAGCGAGGATCGTATGACGACTGCAACGGTTAATATGACACGTTCACGTCGATCTTACGCGGTAACTATCAAAGGACTGATCGCTCATGCCATGGATGTGTTGTTTACCCGCAGCACGCAAGCACCTGCTTATGATGCAAGCCGTTTACCGGCGCATTTGCAGCGTGATATCGGCATAAACCGATAAGACGATAAAAACGTAGACAGAACGCGAAACGCCACATCATCGAGATGTGGCGTTTTTTTATTTGTGGTTTAATCACCCTTGGCATTAACCAATCATATATTGCCTGATTTGTCCGAGCCGAAAGATAAAAAGGAGTAAAGAAAGATGGGATGGTTTTCCGCACTTTTTTCTGGTGGTCAATCGAAACAAGCTAAAGCGACTGTGACCCCAACAGATTACAAAGGCTATTTGATTTATCCCGAAGCGACCGCAGAAAGCGGACAGTACCGTGTATGTGGGCGTATTTGCAAAGAAATCGATGAACAGGTGATGACCCATCACTTTATCCGTTCTGATCTATTGGGAAATCAAGATGATGCAAATAGCTTGATGATCACAAAGGCCAAAATGATGATTGACCAGAATGGCGACAAGATTTTTGCGCGTGGCGGTTAGGCGATGCTGAGTGATACCAAAATTAATGCATAACTATGAACAATAAAAACAGATAAAGTGTCGATTGGATCACATTTATACCCTAATGGCGATCCTCGCCCTGTGGTGATTAAGGAATAAACTCGTTAAGTTAAGGCTGTTGCGTTGCTAAGCACAAAATTACTGACCCCCGCAACTGAGTGAATAATGGGTAAAACCGTTTTCAATACGAATTTAGTCAGTGAATGTCTCTCAGGTGGTACTCACCTGTGACCATTAAAAAATTTCTTATAAGCCAACATTCAGGGAATAGCTATGCAGATTGGTGTTCCAAAAGAGAGGCTCGTTAATGAAACGAGGGTAGCTGCGACGCCAAAGTCGGTGGAACAGCTTATCAAACTCGGTTTTGACGTGGTGGTAGAAAAGGGAGCGGGCGAAAAAGCAAGCTTCGAAGATACTGCGTACGAACTTGCCGGGGCGACCATTGTTGATACGGATGCCGTTTGGCAGTCTGAGGTCATATTTAAAGTCAACGCACCGGGTGTGATTGAACAAACCGGTCAAGATGAAGTGGAACGACTACAAGCAGGCACCACGCTTGTCAGCTTTATCTGGCCTGCCCAAAACGAAGAGCTGCTTGAGCGATTATCGGCGCGCAATGTTAATGTGATGGCGATGGATGCCGTGCCGCGGATTTCTCGTGCACAATCTTTAGACGCGCTGAGCTCGATGGCAAACATTGCGGGCTATCGCGCTATTGTCGAAGCGGCCCACGAATTTGGCCGTTTCTTTACCGGGCAAATCACCGCGGCCGGTAAAGTACCGCCTGCCAAGGTATTTGTTGCCGGTGCCGGGGTGGCAGGTCTGGCTGCGATTGGTGCTGCCGGGAGCCTAGGTGCCATTGTTCGTGCCTTTGATGTTCGCCCAGAGGTGAAAGAACAAGTTGAAAGCATGGGCGCTGACTTTCTTGAAGTGGATTTCAAACAAGACAGTGCAGGCAGCAGTGATGGCTATGCCAAAGAGATGTCGGATGAATTCAATCAGGCTGCGCAAAAGCTCTATGCGCAACAAGCAGAAGATGTCGATATTATCGTCACCACGGCGCTGATCCCTGGTAAACCTGCGCCAACGCTGATTACCAAAGAGATGGTAGACAGCATGAAATCCGGGAGTGTGATTGTTGATTTGGCAGCCGCCAATGGTGGCAACTGTGAGTACACCGAAAAAGACCAAGTCATCACCACGCCAAATGGGGTCAAAGTGATTGGCTACACCGATATGGTAGGGCGCTTGCCGACTCAGTCATCACAACTGTATGCCACTAACTTGGTTAACCTCACCAAACTGCTTTGCAAAGAAAAAGACGGCAATATCACCATTGATTTTGACGATGTAGTCGTACGTGGCGTCACCGTTATTAAAGAAGGCGAAGTGACGTGGCCTGCACCGCCGATTCAAGTGTCGGCACAACCGAAAGCGGAACCTAAACCCGAACCTGCACCGAAAGCAGAGGCGAAAAAAACGTCACGGGCAACCAAGTATGGCTTAATGGCCGTCGGGTTGGGGGCGTTTGGCTGGGTAGCCAACTACGCCCCAAGTGAGTTCCTTTCTCATTTGACCGTGTTTGTGCTTGCCTGTGTTGTGGGCTACTACGTGGTCTGGAATGTAACCCATGCGCTACATACGCCACTGATGTCCGTCACCAATGCGATTTCAGGCATCATTATCGTCGGGGCGCTATTGCAAGTAGGACAAGGGATCGGTTTTGTTACCTTCCTCTCCTTCATTGCCGTGTTGATCGCCAGTATCAATATTTTTGGCGGCTTTACTGTTACAAAGCGCATGCTTGAAATGTTCCGTAAAGGGTAAGGAGAAAGAATGTCTGAAGGATTGGTACAAGCTGCGTATATTGTTGCCGCACTCTGTTTCATTCTGAGTTTGGCTGGGCTCTCAAAGCAAGAGTCTGCGCGTGCCGGCAACTACTACGGGATTACCGGGATGGCCATCGCGCTGGTGGCGACGATTTGGGGTCCCGATGTTCAAGGCGTTGGTTGGATTATACTCGCGATGATCATTGGTGGCGCGATTGGTATTTACTACGCCAAACGGGTTGAGATGACCGAAATGCCGGAGCTGGTGGCGATGCTGCACAGTTTTGTCGGCCTGGCGGCGGTATTAGTCGGTTTTAACACCTATATTGATCATCCACCGCTGACTGGTGCGATGCTTAATATTCATTTAGTTGAGATCTTCTTAGGCGTGTTTATTGGTGCAGTGACTTTCACCGGGTCGATTGTCGCCTTTGGTAAACTGCGTGGCGTGATCTCATCGAAAGCGCTGGCGTTACCGCATCGTCATAAGCTTAACCTTGCCGCCGTCGTGGTTTCCTTTTTGCTGTTGATCAACTTCGTCAATGCCGAAGGCTCCACGTTCGCACTCATTGTAGTGACGCTCATCGCGCTAGCCTTTGGTTATCACCTTGTCGCTTCGATTGGCGGCGCAGACATGCCGGTTGTGGTGTCTATGCTGAACTCGTATTCCGGTTGGGCAGCGGCAGCGGCAGGCTTTATGCTGGCGAACGATCTACTGATCGTCACGGGGGCATTGGTTGGCTCATCGGGTGCCATTTTGTCTTACATCATGTGTAAGGCCATGAACCGCTCATTCATTAGTGTGATTGCTGGTGGCTTTGGTTCAGATGGCACCGCGTCATCGGGTGATGAAGAGGTCGGTGAATACCGCGAGAGTACCGCTGAAGAAGTCGCAGAAATGCTAAAAGACTCCAACAGTGTTGTGATCGCACCCGGCTATGGTATGGCCGTTGCGCAAGCGCAATATCCTGTTTACGAAGTAACAGAAAAACTGCGTAATATGGGCATTGACGTGCGATTCGCGATTCACCCGTTGCAGGGCGTTTGCCTGGGCATATGAATGTGTTGCTCGCAGAAGCGAAAGTCCCCTATGACATCGTATTAGAGATGGATGAAATTAATGATGATTTCCCAGATACGGATACGGTACTGGTGATCGGAGCCAACGATACGGTTAATCCCGCCGCAATGGATGACCCGTCTAGCCCCATTGCGGGCATGCCCGTACTTGAAGTCTGGAATGCTAAAAATGTAGTGGTCTTTAAACGCTCAATGAATACCGGCTATGCTGGGGTGCAAAACCCATTGTTCTTTAAAGACAACAGCACCATGCTCTTTGGCGATGCGAAACAAAGTGTCGAGGCTATTTCTAAAGCGCTATAGTTAAATTCAAAGGCACTATAGTTGAACTTTAAGGCGCTCTTGTTTAAAAGAGCCCGTTTTTCAAAAGAGTCAGTGATTCAGCTGGCTCTTTTTTTATATACGATCGCCGGCGCAGGACGTGAGTAAAAGCTATCTTGCCTAATAGCTATCTTGCGTAAAAGCTATCTTGCATCCTGACAGTCTGAACTTACAATGCACTGACATTATTTATAGGTTTGGTGGTAAGCTGTCACTATGCGAATTTTGCTGCTAATTATTTTTACGTTGACAGCTTGGCCAGCGATGGCGGCGAGTACATTTTCAGAGCAAATGACTGCGTTCCGGGCTCAGTTGCTGTTGGCGGACCCTGTTGCTCGTTATAACCACATCGGTATTAACCGTGCTTTTCCACGTGTGTTGCTCAGTCCAGACAGCCTATTGCCACAGACGGCGCGCTACCCGTTAAAAGATATTCGCCGCTTGTATCAGGCTGCGACAAAAGTGTCAAGGACCTTGGCCAGTGAATCCGCAAGTGACAGAGCCTTTGGTGTTTACTCGTGCCATGTGTAATAACACTCAGCTTCCGGTTGCTTGGTTTTCTCGCTCTGGGTTTATTCATCCAGGTGGCGGGAGCTATGCGGCCAAATACGCGGAGAAATATCCCGCGCGACGCAGCGAGCTTGTGCGCTTTTTTCATATCCAAGAGCGACCAAAAGCCGAACCTGACAGTTTACTCGATCGACTGCAAAGAATGGATTCATCAGCCGTTGAGGCATTGAATAGCGGCGCCAAAACCTTGGTCAGTCAAAATGAAATGATGGATCCGTGTTGGCAGCTATTACCATTTGTATGCCGCGCAGCAATGGCAGCCTCTTGTCGCTGAACTTGATTTACACCTTACGCCTCGGGGGGAGCAAGATTTTTGTTTGGCCCGTGTGGGGAACATTTGTTGGAATGAAGAAAAAGCGCCTAGCTATTGGCCTTATCTTGTCGGTGCGCTGATTATCATCAACCTGGTTGCCTCGGTGGTTGGGGATTCAACCGATGGACGGTACAGCGTCGGTTGATGCAAGAGCGTATGCTGGTATTACAAATATTGACGCACGAGTTACGTACCCCCATTGCCAGCTTGTCGATGACGGTTGAGGGGTTTCGGCGTAAATTCGATACGTTACCAGAGCCCTTTTATGATGAGTTTCGTCGTTTGTGTGAAGATTCAAGGCGTCTAAAACAGCTGGCGGAAGCGAGTAAGGATTACTTGCAGTCGAATCAAAAGCCATTGGGCAAAGAAACGATTCCGTCTATTGAAGAATGGTTAGGATACATTTGTGAAGAACATCAAGTGACGCTTCAGGTAAGTCAAGATGGCGCGGTGCGGGCCAATGTCTATTGGTTGACGACATCATTGAACAATTTGATTGCCAATGCGGTCAAATATGGTGTCGCCCCGGTTGAAGTGCATGCAAAGGTATCAGCGGATCGTTTCACCATTGCAATATGCGACCAAGGCGATCTGACCGCCAAGGATTGGAAGCACATACGTAAACCCTTTGTCAGCCAAAGCGGTCTTGGGCTCGGGCTGACGATCGTAGAATCGATGATTGAGAGAATGGGGGGCAAGTTAATCCTTTCTGGTCCACCCACCACATTTACTTTGGAGATTCATTGTGACGCAACCGACGTTACTTCTGGTTGAAGATGATGCCAATCTAGCAGACGGCTTATTGGCAAGTTTGGAGCAAGCGGGCTACCAGTGTTTATATGCTGATAGTGCGGCGAAAGTTGCTGAGTTATGGCGTGATGCGGATCTTGTCATCTTGGACCGCCAACTGCCTGAAGGCGACTCAATCGAATGGCTCGCGGATTGGAATAAACTCAAAACCGTGCCAGTGATCTTGTTGACAGCCATGGTGTCCGTGCGTGATCGCGTTGGCGGGTTAGACTCGGGCGCTACCGATTATATCACTAAACCCTTTGCCGAAGCAGAGCTGCTCGCGCGCGTGCGTGTTCATCTTCGTCACCCTGTCGGAGAAGCGGAAATATCGAGTGACGATCTCGTGATCAATGAGGTGAGAATCGATACCGCGAGTCGTGCAGTCTTTTGTGGTGACCAAGAGATGACATTGACACGCACTGAGTTTGACTTGTTGCATTTCCTCGCCAAAAACGCAGGGCGTGTATTTACGCGTGATGAATTGCTCGATCAAGTGTGGGGGTATAACCATTATCCTACCACGCGTACGGTTGACACCCATATATTACAACTACGCCAGAAGTTGCCCTCGGTGAATATCGAGACGCTACGTGGCGTCGGCTATCGCATGAAGGCATGATGAAAAAGCGCGCTCTCTTTGGACTATTAGCAACTATGCTGGGTGCTGGTGGCGCGCAGGCCGCGTGGTTTAACGGCAATGACGCGTTAACCAGTGCCCATCAGCGCCTATTAAATGGAAAAACCGCAGCCAGTGTAGAGGCCATGATTGAAGCCTGGCAGCAACCCAATCTTTCTGCTGCCAAGCAGGATCATCTTGCTCAGCTGCTTGCGCTCGCGATCACGGAAGACTGTGGGCGCAGTTTAAGCCAAAAGACATTGCCTGATTGGTTGAGCAATATATCTGTGCGTCGCGAAACGGTCCAAACCACGAGTCGGGTGTATTATCGGCTCCAAGTGTCAGGGGAGTCGCAAACGGGGGTGGATGCACTCACGTTAAAAAAATGGCCGGATAAAACGGTGATGCATGGTGAGTTCTCTCCGGCGCAGCAACACGGTTGGCGTTTGATCAAAGATGGCCTTTCCGATCCTATTTCCCAAGGTCTTTATCAACTCACAGCAGAGTCAGTATCAGGCCATACGTGGTCGAGTTGGTTGCTTCTGACCCAGCCTCAGCCACGTCAAACATTGAGCTGGAAAGATACCCGAAGCTGGCACATTGCCCCTTTTGATGATTTTAACTCAACCTGTCAACGGCCCTTTCTGAGCCTCAACCTGTATCCGCACAATCAACCGGATGGTGCCCCGATCTGGTCTGCTGAAAAGCATAAGCGGCTTCCTACCCAGCTGCCAATGTTAGATGTGCCTAATGGTCAATACTGGTTTAGTGTTGCCCTGATTGAACGGCGCTGGCAGGGCGCGCTGTCAATTGAAGAAGTTCAGCGTATCGGCCGGGCGATTGATTTACCGGATTTGGATCCTGACGCTTTAAATAGGATAGCGCCGAGCCGCTCGGACAAACAAAGTGACGAATAAATAGACATTTGCGTTATGGTCAATTTGATAAAGTTCACACCTTTTTAGTGAGATCGGTCCAATTTTTCACTTTTACCTCTATGCTTGCCTTTTAAATAGCAAATCAAAACATAGGGGTAACGCAATGACCTTTAAAACAAAAGCGCTTGTGGTGGCACTGGCTGCATGCTCAACCAGTGCGTTGGCGGCGACTAACCCAACCGATGCCCGTGCCAATGCCATGGGTGGGGTAGGCGTGGCATCGGGGGATTATCTTTCCGCAGGCTTTCATAACCCAGCTTTGGCTGCGCTTGATCCTGATAGCGCCTTTGGGGTGCTTATCCCGTATATTGGTGCCGAAGCGCGAGATCCCGATGAGCTTATTGACGGCCTCGATGATGTCGCCGATGCGTTTGACCAACAAGATTCAACAAAAATTGAATCTTCACTGAGAGCGGTGCAAGGCGATAAAGCCTACGTCAATGCCGGTGTTGGTGCTGCGGTGGGGATTCCCACAGGCTCTATCTCGGCGACACTCTATACATCTGGGTTAATTGAGGGAGCAGTCTTAACAGATATCGATTCCGATGACTTTAATCAATCAACTGGTAACTTTACACCAGAATCCTCAGCAACCATTCTTGCCGCCGGGGTTGGTGAGTTAGGGGTGGCACTGGCAACCAACCTTGATATTGCCGGCCAGCGCGTTGCGGTGGGCGTGACGCCGAAACTACAGAGAATTACCACCTATAATTACGGCGTCGCGGTTGACGACTACGATACGGATGATTGGGATGATAGCCGCTACCGCGAAGAAGAAAATGCTTTCAATCTTGATTAGGGCGCCGTGTGGCAATCGGGCCCTTACCGGGTCGGCCTTGCTGGTAAGAATTTGGTTAGCCAAGATGTCGATACCGTAACCATTAAAAGAACGGGTAACCGTTTCACTTATGAGCTTGAGCCGCAATTTACCCTGGGCTCGGCGTTTGTGTCTGACTTTGTGACCGTTGCTGCCGATTTAGATCTCAACAAGAAAAGCGGCTTTAAAGGTACGCTTAATGTGGATGATGACACCCAGTTTTTCCGAGTCGGGGCAGAGTTTGACGCCTTTGGCCATGCGCAACTACGCACCGGCTATCGTGCGGATCTAGAGGACAATGTCGATAATGCCTTTACCCTCGGTCTCGGTTTATCCCCCTTTGGTGTCGCCAATCTTGATATCGCTGCGAGTATCATCGACAGCAACAGCTATGGTGGTTCTGCTCAGCTGGCCTTTACGTTTTAAATCAGTTACTGCATGACAAATGATTGGGCAGGCCCTAAAATGGCCTGCCTTTTTTAATCATCACTTACCAATCATTGATCATCAAGAGAGTAACCGAATGTTTGACGGCGTTACGCTAAACCACGAGCAACAACAAGAAGCGGCAGAGCGCATTCACGCGCTGATGGCAAAAGGCATGAGCAGCGGTGAGGCGATTATGCAGGTTGCCAATGAAATACGTTCGCAAGCAGCGCAAGCGGCTCAAGCCTCTTCGTCTGAAGAGTGAGACACACTGCAAACATATTGTGTTTTTATTTACAATTCCAACAATCCCTGATTAATTTAAAGTAGGTCAGTAAAGGAGTGTTGGATGGGTAGTCGGCTGGAACAAGCGCGAGAGTGGGCGAGGGTACGACATGCCTCCAGCGGTATGGCGCTCAGCCCTATCGTTGTCACCTGGATCATGTCGAGCGGATTGCCACGCCTTTTGGTGAACAAGCACGTATTGTGGCGCAACTGCACGATATTTTGGAAGACACCGCGACGCGTGTGGATGAGATCTCTGCGCTTTTCGGCCCCACGGTAGCCCGCGCTGTGATGCTGGTGACCGATCCGCGCCGACCCAATCGCGAAGAGCGAAAACGCGCGTTAAACCAGCGTTTGATTGTGCTTGATGTCACGGATGAGGCGGCTTGGCTTGCCTTGGTGGTAAAAACCTGTGATCGACTCGCGAACGTCATTGCCAGTAGTGAACACAGCCCAAAACGGTTTGAGCAATATCAACGCGAACACGGCGGCTTTCGCGTTGCTGTATATCGCCCCGGTTTGTGTGACAACTTATGGCAAGAGCTAGATGGCTTGATTGATGCCGGCCAACACGCAGACCGACATCCTGATCATCAGCTCCACGCGTCGATCTCTTAACCGCTGTTTTCGACGACGCGGTTAATGCTTAGTCGTTAGTTATCTAAGTCATACACAGTCGGGACGGGCTGTCGTTTGTGCTGCGTTGCCTGGTACACCTTAATAATCTTCTCTTTCACCGCATTATCGACTGGCTTACCTTCAAGAAAATCATCAATTTGCTCATACGTGAGTTGTAATGCGTCTTCGTCGGCTTTTTGTGGCGATAAGTCTTCCAAATCCGCGGTAGGGACTTTATGAACTAACACATCCGGCGCCTCTAAGTGGGCGGCAAGTTGACGCACTTGGCGTTTATTGAGACCAAATAAAGGGGCAAGATCGCAGGCGCCATCGCCGAATTTGGTATAAAAGCCGGTGATGTTCTCTGCTGAGTGATCGGTGCCGAGGACCAAACCTTGGGTTAAACCGGCAATTTCATACTGTGCAACCATTCGGGCGCGTGCTTTAACATTGCCTTTGGCAAAATCAATCCGCCCTTCGTTTGCTGGCAATAGGCCGACTTCCGACACTGCATTGAGTACCGATTGATGTGTACCGTCGACACCGGGTTTTACATTGACGGTCACGGTTTTACTTGGCTGGATAAATGATAGCGCGAGTTGGGCTTCATCCTCATCTTTTTGCTCACCGTAGGGTAGGCGTACCGCGATAAACTGATATTGCTCGGTGCCTGCGGCTTGATTAAGTTCGTCAACGGCTAATTGTGCCAGTTTTCCACATGTTGAAGAATCGACGCCTCCACTAATGCCTAATACAAGACTCCGGGTCCCTGAACGTTGTAGCATGGCTTTGATAAACGCAATGCGACGGCGTACTTCGAGTGCTGCGTCAATCGTGGGTTGCACGCGCATTTCTTCGCGGATCGGGTGTTCCATGTTGTGTTCCTCTTTTTAACTCTGGCATGCGACTTTAATGAAGGTTTGGCTGCGTATTATTGTGCATGATCTCTGGCGCGTTGGGTATAGCCAAATCAATCCCTTCGCGTTGCTGGTTACGTGTTAGGTTTTTGATTGGTTTCATGGCATCATTATGCGCGATATCCACCGCATCCAGAATGGTTCGGCTAAGAGAATACGATGACAGAGCAAATTGCAGTGTTTGGTAGTGCTTTTAATCCGCCGACGCAAGGCCATGCGTCGGTATTAGCACAACTGAACCACTTTGATCAGGTATTGCTGGTCCCTAGCTACAAGCATGCTTGGGGGAAAGCGATGGCGCCTTATGACACTCGCTGTGCGTGGGTGCGGACGTTTATCGATGATGTCGCGCTCTCGAACCTGACACTATGTCAACGCGAGGCATCGCTTGGCGCTGAAGGTGACCCTGTCACAACATTTATGTTGCTGAGTGCGTTACAGCAAGATTATCCAGAGGCCGCGTTAACTTTTGTTGTTGGACCAGACAACTTGGTTAAGTTTGGTCAATTCGCGAACAGTGACGAGATCCTTGCGCGCTGGTCTGTATTAGGAATGCCAGAAAAAGTGGTGGTCCGAAGTACCCACATACGTGAACGACTCCAGCAGGGACTACCCATCAGTGAGTTAACCACCCCGAACGTCGCGGCACAGCTAACCGATTCAGCGTTCAGGCGTATTAGCACATGATAGATTGATTCGTCTTGTGTATCACGCCTCGAAGGTGTCGGTATAACGCGCATACAGTGATTCTGCTTGCGCGTGCGCGATGCCGATATTTGTCGCCGCCTTGGTTAATGTTTGCCCCGATTTAAGGGCTGCACGGAGTTGTCTCACGATAAAATATTCGTGTAAATCTTCCATGGTCAGTTGCGTGAGTGCTTGTAATTGATAGTGTTGTTCAGCGTTTGCGGGCGGTTGACCTGCTTGCGCTCGTGTCACACAATCTGCCAAGCTTTGGGTTTGTCGGTCGAGTGTTTGTGACGGTGTCATGAGTGAAACCTGATCTAATGCGACAGCTTGAAGCCGGCGTGCTTGCGCTGATGATGGCGGCTGATATCCTGACGTAAGCAGTGCACAAAGGCTGGCAACAAGCAGGGGGGACACCTCGACATGGCCAACTTGTGTAGGCAGCTTCTGCGTGACACGTGGCGATATGGCCAGTTGATGTACTCGAGTGTTTGGCGTGATGGTCAGGGCATGCAAACACTCAAATGGAAGCCAAAACCCTTGACCACTATGCACAGGGATGTCGGCTTTCCCTAAGCGAACAAATACGACGCCGTCTTCAACAAACAGCAAATTAGCCGTGTAACGACGCTTACGAGGCGTGAAAGTCAGTGATGATGATTGGTAAAACGTATGTTCGCTGGTGTACTTCATAATGGCGTCTCAATGTAACAAGGCGGCAATGGTGAGCACTTTTGCTGTTAAGGTCAAGTACACACCCCGAAAGGGAACCCTTTTGGTACAATAAGGTCTGACCTCCAACCTGTGGAAAATATCGGTGGATTCACTTTGAATCCTTGTTTGGCTGCGTAAAATAGCGCGGTTTTTATTAGCTATAATGGAAGAACGTGCAGACAGTTAACGATCCCTATCAAGAGATTCGTCCTTATTATGACGAAGAAGTTCCAGGTGCGATTCAGCGTCTTATTCAAGATGATGAATTTATCAATGCGATTCTGTCTTATCGCTATCCACACGCATCCGGCCCGCTCGGTTGGCTACTCAAGCCTGCGCTAAAACTGTATCTGACCAAAAAGTGGAATAACATCAGAACCGTACAGGATGTGCAGCTACATGTTGCCAGCTATATGCGCAAGATGATCAAAACAAGCTGCGATAAAGTCACGGTCTCCGGTGTTGAAAATCTCGACCCAAGCCAAGCGTACCTCTTTGTCTCGAATCATCGGGATATTGCCATGGATCCCGCCTTAGTGAATTGGTGTTTGCATCAGCGCGGATTAGATACGGTAAGAATCGCCATTGGTGATAACTTGTTGCGTAAGCCGTGTGCAACGGAGCTGATGAAACTGAATAAAAGTTTTATTGTTAAGCGCTCTGCTAAAGCCCCCCGTGAAATGATGAAATCGCTATCACAATTATCCGCTTACTTACGTCTTTCTCTCGATGAAGGGCAGTCTATATGGATAGCGCAACGAGAAGGGCGAGCAAAAACCGGCGAAGACATCACTGATCCTGCGATCTTAAAAATGTTCTTTATGGAAGGCCGAAAACGTAAACAAGATTTTGATACGTACATGGGCAACTTAAACGTGGTTCCTGTAGCAATATCGTATCAAAACGACCCTTGTGATCTGGACAAAGCGACGGAATTGGATGCGGTTAAACGATTAGGGGCGTACGAAAAGAGTGAGTTTGAAGACATTCAGACCATCGTCAAAGGTATCGTCGGCAACAAGCGCCATGTTCATGTCGCCTTTGGTGAGCCAGTGACATTGTCACAAGATACGCCTGACTCCATGGCGGCGAAGATCGATAGCCAAATTCATCAGCTGTATCGGCTGTATCCGGCCAACTATATTGCGGCTGGGGTAGAACATGACAGTGTCACACCAGCCGAACGCCGTCTTTACGAGCAAAAAATTGCTCAAGCGCCTGAAGCGGCGCGTGAATATTTGCAACAAATGTACGCCAATCCAGTCCTCAACCAACAGACAGTAGGTGCTGTTCTTTCAGATGATGACGTCGTCGACGTTGTAGGAGAACAAAACGCCGAGTGACCTTGTCACTTTATTGGCGATCCCAAGGCGGTGGATCGCCAATTTCATCACGCATGAAATCGACAAACTCTCTGACCTTGGGCGCAAGATGTTTACGCCGTGGGTAAACGATATAAATTGGCAGTTCGAGACAAGGCTGCCAGTCGGGAAGTACCTCAACCAGCTCACCCGTGTCTAACTCATCGTTTAATAGATAGGTCGCGAGATAGGCGATCCCCAATCCCGCTTTGACTGCTTCGAGCACCGCTGGGGCATTATTGATTGTGTATTGACCGCTGACATGAACCACTTGTTCCGTGCTGGCCTTGGTGAAGGGCCATTGGTCATAACGACGTTCACGGCTTTGATAAGTAATACAGTCATGATGACGTAATTCATTAAGTTGTTGCGGGATGCCGTTATTTGCAAGGTAGGTTGGGGCAGCAACCAGTTTGAACTGACAGTCTGCTAATTTTCTCGCCACCATTCCCTCAGGAGGGTGCTCATGAATCGCTACCCAACAGTCATAGCCTTCTTCGACCAGGTTAGGGCGATGGTCGAACAAACTAATGTCGAGATTAAGATCAGGGTATAGCTGTCGGAATTTGGCAAAATGGCGCGTCATTATAGTATTACCGAATGACTGCGCGACGCCGATTTTTAGCTTACCGGTTACCTCATTCCGATAACCTGCGACCATGGCTTCGGCTTCATCTAAGGTTGCCATTAACTGGCTACCATAATCCGCATATCGAGTTCCCACTTCGGTCAACGATACCGAGCGGGTGTTACGCTGTACCAGTTGGACGCCCAAACGATCCTCGAGGTAACGAACCTGTTTACTCACTTGTGATTTGGAAATACCAAGTCGTTCAGCGGCGCGCGTAAAATGCTGCTCTTGTGCAACGGCAGCCAACACCACAATTTGTTGAAGATGTTCGAGCATAGTCTGTGCTTCCATGTTCTCAGTAGGGTGAGACTACCACATATTTCCCTGCCTCTGGAATTAATAGTGACAACGTCACACTAAGCTATCAGAGAAGCACCGTAAACCCCTTCCTTTTTTTTTCTATCTTATTGTTTTTTTTAATGTTAATACATTATTGTTTCCTGTGAGATACACTGAAAACATTAAATGTAAGTGCTCACTTTTAAAACGGTTGTAAACTTTCACGCCATCTTTCATTTATTCTTATATCGGCTTATTTATTGTTTATATCGACCATGAAAACTGGAATGGCTGTTTTTATTCATGATTGATATCGCATAAAATTTAGCGAGGAGGTGATAGATGATTGAATTAATCAAACAGTTTTTCTTATTAGGGTGCATGTCGTTTGGTGGGCCGGCCGCGCATGTCGGCTATTTTGAGCGTGTGTTCGTCAAAGAAAAGCGGTGGCTGAGTGCGGATACCTTTGCTTCTGGTTTAGCCATCAGCCAGTTTCTACCTGGCCCAGGAAGCAGTCAGCTCGGTATGTATATTGGCTATCAACGCGCGGGTTATTTAGGTGCGTTTGGCGCATTTGTCGCGTTTACCTTGCCTTCTTTTGTTTTGTTGACAGCGGCGGCGGTATTAAACAGCGGTGCGCAAGCTTCTGATTGGGTCGCAAGCATCATTAGCGCAGCCAAATTATTAGCGGTGGTGGTAGTGATTGATGCCACTGTCTCAATGGGCCGAAAATTTATCGGCTCGTTAGCGACTGGGACAATGGCGGTGGCAACAACGTTATGGCTATTGCTAACGCCATCGGGCGTATTATATCAAGTACTTCCCATTGTCATTGCAGGCATTGTAGGAGCTATTGGGTTTGCGAAGCCCCAATCACATCATGCACCAGTTAACATTGCGTGGCGCCGCAGTAGCGTGATCCTGGGTCTCTTTTTACTATTGCTCACAGTACCTTGGCTGTTTAATCAAACTTTATGGATACAGGTGTTTAATCTGTTCTACCAAGCGGGCAGTTTTGTCTTTGGTGGCGGGCATGTGGTTTTGCCATTGCTCGAGCCATTATCGGTGACGTTGTCACTGATTCGGCGTTAATTGAAGGTTATGCGGCGGCTCAGCTAGTGCCGGGGCCGATGTTCACCATGGCGAGTTATCTGGGTGCCAGTGTTGAAGGGTTAGCTCCCATTTGGGGCAGTATCATTGCAACGATTGCGATTTTCTTGCCTGGTGCATTACTTATGTTCGGTGTTTTGCCGATTTGGGAGGCGGTTAAAACTCAGCCTCGCTTGGCCGGGGCTATCAGCCTCATTAATGCCAGTGTCGTGGGGTTACTCGCCGCCGCGCTGTATCAACCCGTATGGTTTCCGCCTACACAAAACCTTTGGATTTAGTGCCCATCGCGCTTGGCTTAGTAGCATTAACTCAATGGCGAATTTTGGTGTTTTGGTTACTCCTATTAATGATGGTGTACCAGTTTACTCTCGCTTAATACGCGCCATACTTTGTGGCCCAGCCAGGGAAAACGCATGAAGATCCGCGCCACGCCTGGGCTAGCAACTTAATGACTAAGTTGTCACTTAGGCTGAAAACCGTGCGTTATGCCATATTTATTAATTAAAATAAGTGAAAATAAAGGATCAATTTGTTGATCATTTTCAGTGCGATTTAATGGTCTCCTAACGTTTAGGAGATTAAAAATGACAGAAGATAAAAGTCCATTTATGCATTTCGTTTCCATTAAAGACATTCGCCAAGAAGGTAAAGTTGAACATACGTTATCAGATATTATTTTGATAACGATTTGTGCGGTGTTGTCTGGTCATGATACCTGGAAAGGTATTAGTGATTATGGACGTAAGCAGCGTGATTTTTTATTACGCTTCGGCTTCTCAGGTAAAACATCACCCTCGGCAGATACGATTGCAAGAGTGATGGGAACCATCAGTACAAAAGCATTACAAAAAGCCTTCATAGAATGGATGAAATCGTGTCATGAATTAACGGATGGTGAAGTAGTTGCCATTGATGGAAAAACACTGAGGGGTTCATATAACCGAGCAACAGACCAAGCTGCGATTCATATGGTTAATGCGTTCGCAACCGCAAATGGTGTATGCCTCGGACAGTCAAAAGTAAATAGTAAAACCAATGAGATCACTGAAATACCTAAGTTGCTAGAATTGCTCGACATTTCTGGATGTTTAATTACTATAGATGCCATGGGTTGTCAGCGAAAAATCGCACAGAAAATCATTAATAAAAATGCCGATTATTTGCTCGCTGTTAAAGGAAATCAAGGTAAGTTAGACAAAGCGTTTGATAATTATTACCGGCCTTCAATGCTTCAAAACTTTGATGGTGATAGCTACGCATCACAAGAGAAATCTCATGGACGTTTAGAAACACGATGTGCACTCATCAATACCGATTTAAGTGTATTAGGTGA
This sequence comes from Salinivibrio costicola subsp. costicola ATCC 33508 = LMG 11651, assembly GCA_000565345.1. Taxonomy (GTDB): domain Bacteria; phylum Pseudomonadota; class Gammaproteobacteria; order Enterobacterales; family Vibrionaceae; genus Salinivibrio; species Salinivibrio costicola. The sequence continues at coordinate 32,227 of AQOF01000084.1, forward strand.
TTTGGCTTATGATTGGCCTGAACTAAAAACGATGGGCATCATGGTGAGTGTTCGACAAGAAGGCAAGCACGCCGACGAATCCGATATTTCTGTGCGCTATTATATAAGTTCAAAAGCACTGACAGCGAAAGAGCTTCATGATGCCACTCGCTCGCACTGGTTAATTGAATCAATGCACTGGCAACTCGATGTTGGATTAAAAGAAGACGCATGCCGAATTAGGGTAGATGACCGAGCTGAAGTTTTTGCACGAATAAGGCAAATGGTTTTGAATTTATTAAAGCAAGAGAAGAGTTTCAAAGCCGGCATTCAACGCAAGCGAATGATGTGTGCGATGGACCAAGAGTACTTAGCGACCGTGCTGGGAAGCCTTTCATGACGGGGATGTTCATGCGTTTTCCGTGCCAATGTTAGGCGTGTTGTAGTACCGCTTTAGGGCTTGTACCACTAGAGAGAGTAAGCGGCTCACTGTCGCATTGTTGTCGGTGTATTCCGTTAGGTGCAAATCAAAACGAAAGCAGAACACCCGCGCATAGTGAGACTCCATCGCCTCCAACTGGTTTATCAAACCCCGAAGAATGTCGGTGTAGAGCGGCGATAAGTTTGGCCCAGTATTGACCCCCCAGCAGCGACCGTCTTTGGTTTTGAAAAATCCCGTATTAGTGGAGTAAGCCAATTCTTGACCTCCTTTTCATTGCTTAACCTGCTCGCTTTTCATCACCGTCCGCGGCTTTAAAGTCGCTTCGCACGCCTCGGAAGTCGGGGAACCAAAGTGTGCTGCCCTTACTTCCCTTATCAGTGGTGTGAATATTGAGTAGAAGATATTAATAAAACCCGACATGCTTCCTTGACTTTTGTAAGTGGCCACTATCAACTTGGCTTGCGGCCTGCCTGGTCATTCTCAGTAACCAAGCGCTTCGAATTAAGTGGAAATTTGCTTAAAAAACCTGGAAAACATATCTCACCTCGTCTCAACCCCGTAAAATCAGGTGCTTAACTGGTGGCAGTGACTTGCTTTTGTCATTGCCAATAAAAATGGCTGCCAACACTGACAGCCACTGGTTTGAATGATTTTCTACTATCAGCGGCGCAGGGGCATATCGTCTCGGCTAGCCTGTAAGTGGCGCTTAGCCGTTGTCGCGAGCTCCTGAAGTGCCCATACCACTCCCTTGCAATGCTGGTTATCAACCTCCTCAAAATGAGCAGTACTAAGTACGACAGTTAGGCTCTCTAGCTGACACAAGGCTTTATCCGCCAGCTCAGCGTGATCGACAGGATGCTTGGTTAAACTCGTCATAATATTCCCTCTCCGAATATTGTTGCTCTCGACTGAAAGGCGGCTAGCAGGGGATTGCGACTACACTTTGATGGTGGCCTGACTTCCCATTTGGCTCGCCAGCTATTAAGCACACTAACCGCGCTTTGTGCCGCATCGAGTTCAGCCAGCCAGTAGCGTTTAAATATGGCCTTGCAACCGCGCACACTGGTAAACGGCGTGGATTGACTGACGATTCGAATACCATGACGTATACAAAAGATGTTCATATCCGTAGGCAGGGCGAGATCGCGAACGTTTTTTGACCAAAACAGGATCGGTTTGACGATCACCTCTGGCTGTGATCATATAGGCCGATTCTAAAATAGTTCGGGATAGATACCGTGGATATCGATACATTTAAAGACTACTTCAGCGCCGTTGATGATAACCGCCAGAGTGCCAAGATAACCTACCCGCTATTCGACCTGCTTTTTGCTTTCATTGTGCGCGGTGATTCGGGTTCGGGAAGAATGGTCGAGAATTCGAGAATACATCCTAGGGCACCATGAGTGGTTTAAGTGTAACGGTATGTTTAAAGACGGTATTCCTGCCGATATACTATCG
>AQOF01000085.1 GCA_000565345.1 Salinivibrio costicola subsp. costicola ATCC 33508 = LMG 11651
AGTTAATGGCGGTGTTTTTCGCCAAAATGGTGATGCCACGCTCTTTCTCAATATCATTTGAGTCCATGACACGCTCTTCCACCTCACCGCGGGAAGCCAGCGTACCGGATTGCTGAAGCAGCTTATCCACTAGCGTGGTTTTACCGTGGTCAACGTGGGCAATAATGGCGATATTTCTTAATTTATCTGTTTGTATTTTGGTCATGGACTCTCTTTTTCACTCGTTAGACGCGGCGCGTGTCGAACCTGACACGCTGAGACAGCGTATACTAGCACGACGGGGCCACCATCTGATTAAAAAAACGGCCGTAATGTACCAGATTTTGTCGCAAAACCCACCTTATTCTGTGAATCAGCTCACCATCAAATTGGCTTGACTGCTGTCTAGTTGGTCATTTGTTAAGCAAATACAAGGATTCACCGGTCTTCGAGCAAACATGAATTTTTAAAGACGGCCCACACTCTCAATACCGATTGTCTGCTAAAAAGAAGAGGGGGATGGGGTTGCACCCATGTCGTGCACAAACATCTGCACCACCTTCGCCCCTTGCACCATGATTGAGCATGTGCGCACAATAATGGTGCAACCCGCTCTCGTTTGACGAGCACTGAGCGGCATTTTTACCCGCCGAGCCTGCTATGGCGTGGTTTTAAATTGTTGGCACAGTTTTCGCTTTGTCATGCAGCAAGGAGCCAACTCGCTATTTACCTAATTTGACACCGGAGGTTATTTCACATGTCAGTAGAAAATGTGCTCGCACTTATCCAAGAAAACGAGGTGAAATTCATCGACCTGCGCTTTACCGATACCAAAGGTAAAGAGCAGCATGTTTCCATCCCCTCTCATCAAGTGGACGATGACTTCTTTGAAGAAGGCCAAATGTTTGACGGTTCATCCGTGGCGGGCTGGAAAGGGATCAACGAATCAGACATGGTCATGATGCCAGATGCAAGTTCGGCCGTGCTTGACCCCTTTACCGAAGAAAGCACCTTGAATATTCGCTGTGATATTCTAGAGCCGTCTACCATGCAAGGGTATGATCGTGACCCACGTTCCATTGCTAAACGCGCTGAAGATTTCATGCGCTCAACGGGGATCGCAGATACCGTTCTAATTGGGCCTGAACCCGAGTTTTTCCTCTTTGATGACGTGAAATTCGCCACCGATATGGCCGGCTCTTTTTACAAAATCGATGACGTCGAAGCGAGCTGGAACTCAGGCACCGCACTGGAAGGCGGTAACAAAGGCCACCGTCCAGGCGTTAAAGGTGGCTATTTCCCTGTTGCACCTGTCGATTCGTCACAAGATATCCGCTCGGCCATGTCATTGGTCATGGAAGAGATGGGCTTAGTGGTTGAAGCGCACCACCATGAAGTGGCAACGGCTGGCCAAAACGAAATTGCGACCCGCTTTAACACCTTGACCACTAAAGCGGACGAAATTCAGATCTATAAATATGTGGTGCACAACGTCGCACACGCCTTTGGTAAAACGGCGACCTTTATGCCGAAACCACTGGTGGGCGATAATGGCTCAGGCATGCACGTTCACCAATCACTGGCCAAAGATGGTCAAAACCTCTTTGCAGGTGATAAATACGGTGGCCTGTCTGAAACAGCACTTTATTACATTGGTGGTGTGATTAAGCACGCGCGGGCCATTAACGCCTTTGCCAACGCGTCAACCAACTCGTATAAGCGCCTGGTTCCTGGGTTTGAAGCGCCGGTCATGCTGGCTTACTCTGCGCGTAACCGCTCTGCGTCAATTCGTATCCCAGTGGTGCCTAGCCCGAAAGCGCGCCGTATTGAGCTCCGTTTTGCCGATCCAACCGCGAACCTTATTTGTGCTTTGCTTCGATGCTGATGGCCGGCCTTGACGGTATCAAAAACAAGATTCATCCAGGCGATGCCATGGACAAAGACTTGTATGATCTCCCGGCTGAAGAAGCGGCAGAAATTCCGACGGTAGCGGAGTCCCTTAAAGAAGCTCTACAGGCGCTGGATGCTGACCGCGAATTCTTGACCGCAGGTGGCGTGTTCTCAGACGACTTTATCGACTCATACATCAAACTGAAAAGCGAAGATGTTGAGCGTATTCAAATGACAACCCACCCAGTTGAGTTTGAGCTTTACTACTCGGTGTAACGACTCGTCACGCTGAACATTGAAAATGCAGCCCACCTCGCAGGTGGGCTTTTTTATGCTTGGCGACTGTATGTACCCACTTACAATGCTCCGCAGGGGATCGCGCAAACCTAGGGGGCTGTGATGCGTGAGTTAGGTGCTCGTTGGCGAGGAGCTCTTTCGCGAGGCGCTCTTTTACTAGGCGCTATGTTACTGACATTGGCTTTTAGCAGTCATGCGGGCATGCTCTATCAGTGGACCGATGACAACGGACAAGTGCATTTTAGCGACCAACCTCCGGCGCACCCGTACCACGTTAGGCCGTATGCATCCCTAACGTCTTCGCCCTCTCTCTACGATGCCTCTTCGTCTTCGGCTGAGCAGCCTGCGCCAGCCCTGACACCACCCAAATCGGTGACACTCACCCTTGTATCGCCCAATGATGGCGCAACATTACGCAGTAATCCCGGCGAGCTATCCGTGACAGCCACGGTGTCACCGCTTTCCATCCCCGCCAAGCAAACACGGCTCGTCTTAGACGGCCAGCCCGTTGCGTCTCCCCCAACCATTAGCTTGAACGCATCACAGCGACAGCTGGATTGGCGGCTGGCGCCCATTGATCGTGGCACCCATCAGATTCAAGTCCAATACCTCGAAAGCGGCAAGGTAATTGCATCCTCATCGATACATCACGTGTATTTACACCGCGCGCACGTTAATCAACGCCATCGACGCCAAGATTAACCGACCACGGCACCTAAACCATCACAAACTCAGTGGTACCGGCTGCATCATGCAAGGATCTCGATTACACTCAATGCACCAAACTAGTGCAAACAAGGACGCGACACGGATGACGCCAGCTCAACTGTTTGATCATCTGCTTACCGCCATCATTGTGGTAGACAGCCAATGGCGTATTGAATACGTTAATGCAGCAGCAGAACAGCTAATGCATCAAAGTGCTAGGCGCTTGCGCCAGCAACCCCTCACACAGCAAATTCAGCATGCCAGTGTTGACTGGGCGCACATAGCCAGCGCCACTCAGGCAGGGCAAAGTTTAACGGATAGTGATGTCACTTGGGTGGTTGATGGACAACCACAAAAAGTACAACTCAGTGCAAGCCCCTTATTTGACGCCGAGGATGAGGGCCGTCTGTTACTTGAAGTCAACGTCGTGAGCCAGCAACAAAGGATCAGCAAGGAGCTGACCCAAAAAGCGCAACAACAAGCAGCAAAAGAACTGGTGCGTGGCTTGGCTCATGAAATAAAAAACCCGCTAGGCGGATTGCGCGGGGCGGCACAGCTACTGGAAAAAATGCTACCCGATGCCAGCCTCGCGGAGTATACCCAAATCATTATCGAGCAAGCGGACCGCTTAAGAAATTTAGTCGACCGCTTGCTTGGACCGCAGCGCCCGGGATTACGCCAACGGCAAAATATTCACGTGGTCTTGGAGAAAGTCCGTCAACTGGTCAGCCTTGATCATCATGACGGGGTGCATATTGTGCGCGACTATGATCCCAGTTTGCCTGATTTTGATATGGATCCAGAGCAGCTTGAGCAGGCGATCCTCAACGTCGTCACCAATGCCGCCGACGCGGTGAGTGGCCAAGAGGATGCACGCCTCACTCTGCGCACCCGCACCGGTTTTCAAACCGTGATTCATGGTCAACGCCATCGTGTCGTGGCCCAGATAGAAATCATCGACAATGGCCCAGGTATCGCCCCTCACTTACAAGATACCTTGTTCTATCCGATGGTCACCAGCAAAGCGGATGGTAACGGACTCGGACTGGCCATTACCCACCACTTAATCGATCAACACCAGGGCAAAATTGAAGTGAATAGCTGGCCGGGCCATACCTGCTTCGCTATCCAATTACCCATTATTGAAAAGGATAGACCGCATGAATAAAGGGACCATTTGGGTCGTGGATGATGACAGCTCGATTCGTTGGGTGATGGAGCGAACACTGAGTGCTGCGGGCCTCACGTGCGATACATTTTGCGATGCTGAAAGTGTAATGAGTGCGTTGCACGAGCGCACTCCCGACGTTTTAGTGTCAGACATTCGCATGCCAGGCAGCGATGGGCTTGCTCTGCTCAATGTGGTGCAAGCACAACATCCAGACTTACCCGTCATTATCATGACCGCCCACTCTGATTTAGATGCCGTGGTTAATGCCTATAAAGAAGGCGCATTTGAGTACCTGCCAAAACCTTTCGATATTGACGAAGCCTTAGCCTTGGTTGAGCGCGCGTTAGCCCACGTTAAAGAACAGCAAAAGCAGCAAACGGCGACGCAACCACAAGCACAAACGCCAGAAATCATTGGCGAAGCCCCGGCGATGCAAGAAGTGTTTCGCGCCATCGGTCGGTTATCGCGCTCATCCATTTCGGTGTTAATCAACGGTGAGTCCGGCACCGGCAAGGAGTTAGTCGCCCAAGCGCTTCACCGCCATAGTCCGCGCTCAGAGCAAGCCTTTATTGCCCTGAACATGGCAGCAATCCCAAAAGATTTGATCGAGTCAGAGTTGTTTGGGCATGAGAAAGGCGCATTTACCGGAGCCAATGCCGTTCGCCAAGGACGGTTTGAGCAAGCCAATGGCGGCACCTTATTTTTAGATGAAATTGGTGACATGCCGTTGGATGTGCAAACGCGTTTGCTACGCGTGCTCGCCGATGGTCAATTCTATCGCGTGGGTGGCCACGCAGCCGTCGATGTGGATGTCCGTATTATTGCCGCGACCCACCAAGATTTAGAGCGCCTTGTCACCAATGGTACATTCCGAGAGGACTTATTCCATCGCTTAAATGTGATTCGCGTCCACCTTCCATCACTCAAGGACAGGCGCCAGGACATCCCGCAACTGTGCCAACACTTTTTGGCCCGCGCGGCTAAAGAGTTAGATGTCGAGGCCAAACAACTTCACCCGGACACCGAAGCCATGATGAGTCAGCTTCCGTGGCCTGGCAATGTGCGTCAGCTGGAAAACACCTGCCGCTGGCTCACGGTGATGGCCAGCAGTAAAGAAGTACTCCCCGGTGATTTACCGCGCGAATTGGTCAATCAGCCGTTGTCTGTGACCGACAGTGAAGCGCAAGACTGGCAGGATGCACTCACTCAATGGGCTCAGGACGCAATCACTCAGGGGCAGCATGGCATTTTGCAACAAGCATTGCCTAACGTGGAGCGAATACTCCTACAATCAGCGTTGCAACATACTCATGGGCATAAGCAAGAAGCCGCAAAAATTTTAGGGTGGGGGCGTAATACACTGACACGCAAGCTGAAAGAGCTTAATATTGAGCACTAACGCAATATTAAAACTAACACAATTTGAACCTCTGCTAAATTTAAGTAAAGAGATTGAAGTAAAAACCGTTGATCGTGTTAACTTCAATGGTGTTTAGTTGATGAGAAAAGTGATGTTGTTGTTCTGATGAGAAACATGCGCCCATTGTCGATTCGAGCCGCTGTAATGCTCCCCGTGTTTCTCGTGCTCACGTTCACCTTGATTGTGATCATTCTGACCATTAACAACCACTACCGCACCAGCTCTCAGTTTGTTCGGTAAGTTACTGCTGGACGATTACTCTCAAGGGATTGAATTAGACTTACGCCAGTATCTTCAGCACCCGTTTAACGCCAACGTATTTGTCGCTGAGCGTCTCGCCGCTCGCCTCCAAGCCGCCCCCATCAACAATAAAGGCTTGCGAGACTATTTACTCAGTAGTCACACGTCGCTTTATCAAGCCATGCCATACATGCAAGTGCTCAGCATTGGCATTGATGCGAACGGCGATTATTTTGGCTATCGCAAAAATCAAGCAGGCCAGTCGATTTTGATGGAGCGAAGTGATGCCACACAAGGCGCATTACGCATCTTCGACGGTCGAACGTTAAACGCTAATATTGTTTACCAAGACAGCCACTATGATCCTCGTGTTCGCCCCTGGTATATTCCAGCCTTTAACCGCGAACAACCACGCTGGACCGATATATACCTCGATGCTGATGAAATCGGCGAAGTATCACTCTCTGCCATTGCGCCCGTGCAGGTTAGTGGCGAGGTCTGGGGGGTGGTCGCCAGCGATATCAAGCTGAACGCCTTTAATCGCTTTCTCAGTGAGCGCCAGCAAAAACTCGGCGGCGCGCTTTTTATTGTCGATGACGAAGGCAGGATGATCGCCCATAGCGGCAACAGTAGTCCTAGCAACATTTTACACTTCCCTAATATCACCAATAACTCAGTACTCAACGCCACCATCAATGAGATATCGGCTGATTGGCCTCCTGAACCTGAAAAGCTCGGCAAATCGTTTCATTTCGACATCCATGAAAAACAGGGTCACTTCTATGGCACCGTCAAAAAAATCGCCTTACCGCCGCCTTTTCAGCATCAATGGTATGTGGTGGCCGCCCTGCCTGATCAGCTGCTTCTCGAAAGCTTGTTAAGCCAACAAGAAATCAGTATTTATTTAGTGATCGCAATATCGGTAATTGGCTTGGTGATTGTTTATTTAATTATTCGCCAACTCACTCGGCCCTTGCGTGACACCGCAGAGGCGGCGGCAAAGCTCGCCTCAGGCAATCTCACCTATCGAATTAACACCCCTGCCAACCTGCGGGAGATTGCGATATTAAAAGACGCGTTTAATAACATGTCCGGCAAAATGCAAGAGTCATTCAACCGCTTACGTCAGCAAGTCCGCCAAGATAACTTAACCCAGTTGTATACGCGCGAAGGCTTGATCGAACAAGCCGCCGGGCTGCGTTATCGGTCACCGAATACCTTGGCGATTTTAGGGGTCAATGGCTTTCGAGATATTAACGATAGCTAGGTCAAGACGGCGGTGATGTGCTGCTATGTGCCATCGCACAACGATTAACAGATTTAGCCGATGGCTCCAGTATGCTAATCGCACGCGTTCGCGGTGATGAATTTGCAGTCCTGGCGCCCCACACCACTAACCGAACCCAGTCAGAAGCGCTAGTGAGTCACAATTGATGAGCCATGAGCATCTCGCGACCTCTGGCTCACTAAAATCCGCGCCCTTGGGATTAAAATTGCGATTGACGACTTTGGTACGGGCTATTCTTCATTGGCCTATTTACATCAGATGGCTTTCGACAGCCTAAAAATCGACCGTAGCTTCGTCCATTCGATGACCGAAAACAGCACCAACCAAAGGATCATTGAAGCCGTGGTTGCCATGACCCGTGGCATGGATGTCCACTTGGTCGCTGAAGGCATTGAAACCAAAGAAGAGGCGGCTAGGTTACGTGAAATTGGTTGCCATTATGCGCAAGGGTTCTTGTTCGCCAGGCCCCTACCCTTGGCCGAACAACCAACAGAACGGGTAACGGATAAATTGCCAACGCGATAAGGCTCACGTCCTACGCGCTTCGACAGCTGACGCATGGCGCCACAGTCGCTATACTGAGCGCCAACTCACCGGCTGGGAACCAACGATGATGAGACACGATTTTCCTTTAACGGACCTACACCGTCACCTCGATGGCAACATCCGCATCAATACGATTTTAGAGCTCGGTCAGCAGTTTTCGATGCCGCTGCCGGCACATGACATTGAAAGCCTGCGCCCCCATGTGCAGGTGGTTGATACCGCGCCTGATTTGGTCGCGTTTCTCTCAAAACTTGATTGGGGTGTGGCAGTACTCGGGGATCTCGACGCGGTACGGCGCGTGGCGTATGAAAACGTCGAGGATGCCCTAAATGCACACATCGACTATGCTGAACTACGGTTTTCGCCCTACTACATGGCGATGAAACATCAACTGCCCCTCGAAGGCGTGGTGGAAGCCGTCGTCGATGGCGTGCAGGCCGGTAGCCGTGACTTTAGCGTGAAAACCAACCTGATTGGCATCATGAGCCGTACTTTCGGCACCCAAGCCTGTATGGCCGAGTTGGATGCACTACTGACACAGAAATCGCAACTGGTTGCCATCGATTTAGCCGGTGACGAACTGGGGCAGCCCGGAGACCAATTCACCGAACATTTTGCCAAAGTTCGAGCCAGTGATTTGCAAGTGACGGTTCACGCTGGTGAGGCTGCGGGCGCTGAGAGTATGTGGCAGGCGATTAACGAGCTAGGCGCGACCCGTATTGGCCATGGCGTGAAAGCGATTGAAGACCCCGCTTTGATGGACTATTTAGCCAAGCACCGTATCGGGATTGAATCCTGCCTAACCTCGAATATTCAGACCAGTACCATTGCTGACCTCGCACAGCATCCGGTGCGTCAATTCCTCGACCACGGTATTCTGGCATCGTTAAATACCGACGATCCAGCCGTGGAAGGCATCGAGCTGCCCTATGAATATGAAGTCGCGGCCCCAGCCGCGGGCTTAACCGCTACGCAAATCAACACACTACAAGAAAATGGCCTAACCATTGCCTTCTTGTCTGACCATGAGAAAGCGGCGCTAATAGCCAAAGCTGCGGCCCGCTAATGGGCTGTGGGTGTTATAAAAAACCGCCATTTGGCGGTTTTTTTGTTTAAATCACCCGTGAGAACTGTTGTTGTCGTGCCCTATCCCGTAAATAAATATCAAAACTCATACAGATATTACGGATCAGCATCCGACCGGTTTTGGTCACGCTGATGGTCTGGTCGGTGACACGGACCAAATCGTCGTCAATAAAACACTGTAGCAACTTGAGATCGTCAGCAAAGTAACGGTCAAAATCAATCTGATAACGTGCGGCGATCACCGCCTTCTCAAGGGTAAAGTTACACATCAAGGCTTTAATCACATCGCGGCGAATACGATCATCGCGCTCCAACATGACGCCTTTAAATAAGGCATGTCGCTCCGCATCCACTTGGTGGTAATACCGCTTCATCTCTTTTTGATTTTGCGCGTAACAATCACCAATCATCGAAATCGCCGACACACCCAATCCTAATAAGTCACAGTCACCCTGGGTGGTGTAGCCTTGAAAATTACGATGCAAGCGTCCCTCACGTTGCGCAACCGCCAGCTCATCATCGGGCAAGGCAAAGTGGTCCATACCAATAAATTGATACCCCGCCGCCGTTAGCGTGTTAATGGTTTCTTGCAGCATGGTGAGCTTGGCGTCGGGTGACGGTAAGGCATTCTCGTCTATTTTCCGCTGGGCGGCGAATAAATTAGGTAAATGGGCATAGTTAAACACTGATAGCCGCCCAGGGCGCATGGTGAGCACTTGCTCTAGCGTGTTGGCAAATCCCTCGGGGGTTTGGCTGGGTAAACCATAAATCAAATCAAGATTGGTGGAGCGAAAGCCAAGCTCTCGCGCACGTGCAACCAATGCGTGAATAAAGTCTTCATCTTGCTCTCGATTGACCAGCTGTTGCACTTTTTTATCAAAGTCCTGCACGCCAATACTGATGCGATTAAACCCTTCATTGCGCAGATGATCGAGCATATCCAGCGGTATTTCACGTGGGTCCACCTCGATACTGATTTCCGCATCGTCTTCAAACTGGAACTCTTGGCGCAGTAACCCCATTAGACGCGAGATCTGTGCTTTGGTGAGAAAGGTGGGTGTACCGCCTCCCCAGTGCAATTGAGTAACCCGACGGGCGCCCAGTAAAAATGCACGCTGGCGAATTTCATGTTCCAAGGCATCCAGATACTCATCCGCCTTATGTTGATGCCGGGTCACCACTTTGTTGCAGCCACAGTAATAGCAGAGCTTGTGACAAAATGGGATATGCACATACAACGACAACGGCCGCTCAGGGTACTGGCTACATGCCATATCAAATTCCGCAGGCGTAAATGCCTCATGGAATTCAAGCGCGGTGGGGTACGAGGTATAGCGGGGCCCTGAATAATTATACTTATTGATCAAGGCTTGATCCCAAATGATTTGTGGTGATGACATGGCTTACATTCCGCAAAGGCGCTTAGGAAAGGAGAACAAAGTGTAGTGTGCCACAGCCTTAAGTTAGGTGTTTAGCACTACCCGCATTGGTATAGTGAAAGTGTCGGCGAGATCGATTTTCGCCTAATAATTATAAGGGTATTGTGCCAAAATAATAAAGGAATGCCGCTGCGAGCAACCGCATTCCAAGCAGGTACACTTAGTGGGTCAAAATATGATCAGGGATATGCCGGCCACCCGTAAAGGCCAAAATCTCGGCCAACTCGGCTTTTATCGCCTGCTCGAGTCGCGCTTCATGCTTGGCACGATCAAAGTCCAACCGCATCCGTTCGTTCTTTTTAAGGGTTTTCCTGGCACCACCTCGTGGGGTGTCTTTGACCGCCTCATAAAGTTCAAATAACGCAGGGTAGCGGCTATCAAATTCAATCCGCTTTTCCCCTTGGAGGTGATCCATAATCATATAAAGACGAATCGCCGCCTCGGACAAATCACATTGATCTTTCAAGGCTGCGAACGCAATCACATCAACGCTTTCAATGATTTTATCATTCCGCTTTTTTATCGCCGCCTCTTCCATCTCCGCTTGCAGCGCCGTCTGCCGCTTGAGTCTTGCCAACAAAGTCCCTGCGTATACCGATAACGCTAAAATAATCAGCGCGCCTAGTCCTGCTAGTATCCAGATCCCGTCCTGCACCTGCTACTCCTCTTTAATCGTTCTGTTGCTCAAATTTGGCAAGCAGATCGCTGTCATCATCCTCCGATGTATCCTCGTCGCTCAGCAACCCTAGCTTATCCATCAGCACTTCAATGCGATCGAGTTTTTCATCGACATAGTTTTGCAGCCCTGCCCCGAGCTTTTCACCGTTTTCGATGCGATCGAGTAAGACATTCAGTTGCGGGTCTTGCTCGAGCTTTTCCAGCTCTTGCGCAGGGGTCAACGTGGATTGTTTCGGTTTCGCAGCTTCAGGCCCCAATGGAATCGGTTTTTTACTGCCAATCCGTGGGTCTTTCTTGCCGCCGCGACGATGCGTTTGCACATCACTTTCTTCAGAATGACGCGATCCTGCTTTTTTTCCTTTCCGTTTTTTCTGCTTTTTCAGCATGCGAGCAATTCGATCTTGCTCGGTCTGGTTTTTATCTACGTATTGCGCCGGGCCTTCCGATCCTGTGCGGCGCGTTTTCTTTTTACGCGTCATAACAATGGTTTCCTCATTAATATTACATCGTTGCCCAAAAAGGTCAGTTCGAAGCCAGCTTGAGCAGCTAGAAATTGAAACGTTTGGCGGCTAAAAAAGCTGACATGAGTCAGGTCATTCTTATAGTGCCAGCGTGAAAATGCCGCTGGATCCTGGACCAGCTTGGTCATGATCCCCAGATACCCACCCGGCTTTAGCATGGATAGCCATTGTGTCCACTGCTCGGCGGGGTGATAAAAGTGCTCAATCGCTTCGGTGCAGGTGATAAAATCGTAACCACGCGCCAACACCTGTGTATCAGGGGCATAGAAGGGATCATAGCAGGCGATTGAATGTCCCGCGTCACGCAGCATGTTTGCAAGCACCGGCCCCGGACCACAACCAAAATCTAGGCCGTTGCGTGGCGATTCAGCTAACCGCGCAAGTAACGGGGTGGCCAACCGCGATAAGAAGCGCTGATAACCCGCATCATCAGGATGATTTTGGTGCAAGTCATAAATGGCTTTCTCATCGTGCGGTGCCAGCAGTGCCTGGCGATCAACAAACACCAAATCACAACGCGTACATTGAAAATAGGCGCGGCGCTTATCGGTATGGTAAGGGTGAGTCTGGGTATGCTCACATAAAGGCAGTGCTGCATGTTATTCGTCTATGCCAAAAGCTGGCGCGAATGTAGCAGAAAGTGGGTCAATAAAAAAGCGACAGGCATAATGCCTGTCGCGGTATCGCCTTGGCGATATAAGCGGGTGTCGTCCGTCCTGGTACGTCTTTCATCCCTGCTCACTAGCGTTTTACGCCTTGGTTTTAACATCCTGTTAGTGTGGTTGGCTTACCTGCCTAACGGTCGCATCCTGCGTCCTTGTCGTCATAACATCCACATCACATCCTGTGCGAGACTATCCTTGCATGCCGACCTTGGCGAGTTCACATCCTGTGGCAACACCTTCCTGGTGACAAGCTGTCCTTAGCCGGTTGGCCTATTCTTGGCGTCAACGTCCTGTTGATGATGATAGCGTATCCTAATCACTTAATTTGCCTAGCATGCCAAACAAAAAAATCCTGTTTAAAAAAGAAAGGTGAGTGGTAAGCGATTGAATAAATAGTGTTTTTTATTTTATCTTTCAATCGATGTCGCGATTTTCTCGCCATAAAATAGCAAATATCTTACACCCGATAGCGCACTTATCGTTATCAGCGCTAACACCCATGCAAGCAAATCGCAAAGCAGTGATAGGAAGAGGAAGGAAACAAAAAGCGGCTGCGTTATTCACAACCGCTTTTGCTGTCACGCTCGGTAATTAATGCAGACCACCGAGATAGCTCGACAGCGCATCAATTTCCTCGTCAGTGAGCTTGGCAGCCACCGATCGCATCATGTTATTCATATCATTATGACGTTCCTCTGCGCGGAACATCTTCAACTGACTCGCCAAGTAGTTTGCGGACTGGCCAGAAATTTTCGGGAAACCAGAAGAGGGGGTGCCATTACCGCGTGGACCGTGACAAGCGACACACGTCGCAATGCCTCGCTCTGCATCGCCCGCCATGTAGAGTTGGCGGCCAATTTCAACCGCGCCTTCAGGCGTTGTGCCAGGCTTGGGCGTAAGCGTTGCGTAATAAGCAGCCAGGTCAGCCATGTCCTGCTCCGATAAAGGAGCCACCATGCCAGCCATCACCGCGTTGTATCGCCCTTGCTCACCACCGCTTTGCGCGCCAAGCTTAAATTCCTTCAACTGCTTTTCAATGTAGTTGGCGTGCTGACCCGCCAAGTTTGGGTAATCAGGCAAAACACTGTTACCGTCAGCACCGTGACAGGCGACACAGGTATTGGATTTGGCTTTGCCCGCTTCAGCATCTCCTTGAGCCCAGACTGAAGTGCTGGCCAGGAGAGTCAATATTAGCGCTAATTTCTTCATGACATTCCGTTTATAATTATCAAGCTTCCAGTACCACTACTTAGTTACCGTCATGGTACAATTACCGATCAAAAACCGAGCACGGTTATTTTACACAAATTCACACAAAAGTAATCAGTCTACTACACCAAGACGAGACGGAGTTAACAGTGGAGCAATCACTTAATTACCGTAACACCCAGTTTGTTACTAGCGCACCAGACATCCGCCATCTTCCTGATAATACAGGAATCGAAATCGCTTTTGCTGGCCGCTCAAACGCCGGTAAATCTAGCTCCCTTAACCGTCTATGTGACCAAAAGAGCCTAGCGAAAACCAGTAAAACCCCCGGTCGGACACAATTGATTAACCTATTTAAGGTGGACGAGGGTTGCCATATTGTCGACCTCCCTGGCTATGGTTATGCCCAAGTCCCTCTAGAAATGAAAGAGAAATGGCAGCGATCGCTGGGAGAATATTTACAAAAACGTGATCAACTTGGCGGATTAGTGGTGTTGATGGATATTCGCCACCCGATGAAAGACTTGGATCAGCAGCTGATTTATTGGGCCGTTGAGTCAAAATTGCCCGTTTTAGTGTTACTGACCAAAGCGGACAAGCTTAAAACCGGTGCACGTAAACAGCAATTGATGAAGATTCGAGAAGCGTCGCTGGCATTTTGCGGCGATGTCGAGGTCGAATTGTATTCGTCACTCAAGGGCATTGGCGTGGATAAATTACGTCAAAAACTGGATGCCTGGTATCACACCACGCCG
This sequence comes from Salinivibrio costicola subsp. costicola ATCC 33508 = LMG 11651, assembly GCA_000565345.1. Lineage (GTDB taxonomy): Bacteria > Pseudomonadota > Gammaproteobacteria > Enterobacterales > Vibrionaceae > Salinivibrio > Salinivibrio costicola. Next base: position 13,893 of record AQOF01000085.1, read on the forward strand.
CCATTGCTTGCCGAAGAGCAACCACTGCCTAGCGAGTAATCGCCTTTTATCGGCGTAAGGGACGCACAACGTCTTCCCTCACAGATCTGGCGCTAAAAGACGAAAGCTAAAAAAAGCCGACCCTCATCGAGGGTCGGCGAATCTTTGTGCGTGCGTGATCTGAATCAGACCCTGTAAACACATAAAGAACAAGAAGCTGTGCGTATTATAACCAGGTTTCCCAGTGAAATTAAAGTAATTGCTCTAATTTTTTGGAATACAGGATCAACACAGCTGAAAATAGTTAAAAAGGCAGTGGCAGGGCTGCTCGCGTCGCGGCATATCAACCAATAAAAAAAGCCCCAGTCAGTATCCTGACTGGGGCTGCTGAATCAGCCAAATCCAATAACGTGAAACAAAAGGTCTGAAAGATAGAACATCTTACCTCTGTACCCTACGCTGACAACTGTATATCAATCACCCAGCCTTGAAAAGTATATTACGTAATTTTTTTCATAAAAATACGCAAAAAAGAACGAAAACCACCATAGATCAGTTGGATACTAAACAAAAAAAAGCCGAATTCGCATTCGGCTTTTTATACTAAAAGGTCGATATATAGATAAAAACCGTAAACTTAGTGGGCTTCTCCCCAGTTATCGCCAAATCCTGCCTCAGCAATTAAGGCACATCAAGTACAGCCGCCGACTCCATCAATTTTCGTACTTGGCTTTCAACTTTGGACATAGATGACGTTTTTACTTCCAACACCAGCTCATCGTGAACTTGCATCACCAGACGCGCGTCATCCGCGGCGTTGGCCTGAATCCACTGATCAACTAATATCATTGCACGCTTAATAATATCGGCGGCGGTACCTTGCATCGGCGCGTTGATAGCCGCACGTTCGGCTCCTTTGCGACGCATGCCATTGCGTGATTTTATTTCAGGTAAGTACAAACGACGGCCAAAGATAGTCTCCACATAACCTTTTTCTGCGGCTTGCTCACGGGTGCTATCCATATATGCTTTCACGCCTGGATAACGATCGAAGTAGATGTCCATGTAGGTTTGCGCTTCATGGCGACCAATACCAAGCTGGCGTGAGAGGCCAAAGGCACTCATACCATAAATCAAACCAAAATTGATCGCTTTGGCGCGGCGACGCTGCTCACTGGTGACCTCATCAAGACTCACCCCCATCACTTCCGCCGCCGTGGCCGCGTGAATATCTTTGCCCTCACGGAACGCTTCTAACAAAGCTTTATCACCGGATAGGTGCGCCATAATCCGTAATTCGATCTGCGAGTAATCCACCGCTAAAATCGTATGATCCGGTTCCGCGGTGAAGGCTTCACGAATACGGCGACCCTGCTCGTTCCGAATCGGGATATTCTGTAAGTTTGGATCGGTTGACGATAAACGCCCAGTGGCTGTGACCGCTTGATGATACGAGGTATGCACGCGACCCGTTTGTGCATTGATCATGCGTGGCAGTTTATCCGTGTAGGTTGATTTGAGTTTCGCAAGGCCACGATACTCCAAGATACGCGCAGGCAACGGGTAATCGAGCGAGAGCTCTTGCAGCACTTCTTCATTGGTCGACGGGCTACCTGACGGGGTTTTCTTGACCACAGGCAGACCCATTTTCTCAAATAAAATCGCTTGTAGTTGCTTCGGCGAGCTTAAGTTAAACTCTTCGCCGGCAATCTCAAACGCTTCACGCTCAAGCTCAATCAAACGGGTATGCAGCGCTTCTGATTGCGTCGCCAACTTATCTTTGTCAATCAACACACCATGACGTTCCATGCGCGATAGCACACTGACTAATGGCATTTCATAAAACTCAAAAATGGTTTTTAACTTTTCGTCACTGGTGACCCGTCCAATCAAATACTGATGTAACCGTAGCGTAATGTCAGCATCTTCCGCGGCATAAGGTGCCGCCTGTTCCAACGGGATCTGATTGAAAGTAAGCTGCTTTTTGCCCTTACCTGCAATCTCTTCGAAACTAATGCAGGTGTGCTGCAAGTAGCGCTCAGCGAGGCTGTCCATGTCATGGCGTCCCGCGACACTGTTGTACACGTACGACTCCAGCATGGTGTCGTAGGCTATCCCTTTTAAGGTGATTCCGTGACGCGCAAACACACTGGCATCATACTTTAGATTTTGGCCGACTTTCGCCGCTGAGGGATCTTCCAGCCAAGGACGCAATACAGTGATCACATCTTCTAGCGATAGCTGCTCAGGCGCTTCCAGATAATCATGAGCCGCCGGTACATAAGCCGCTTCGCCCGGCGCGACCGCAAATGAAATACCAACCAGATTGGCTTCCATATAGTTAAGGCTATCGGTTTCCGTATCCACCGCCACCACGTCAGCTTGACGAATTTTCTCTAACCATGTTTCCAGTGACTCGCGCGTGAGTACGGTTTGATAATGATCACGATCGATACTGACTGCCTGCGATAAAGGCTCATCAGAGGTTGATTCCTCTGGCGCATCTCCCTCGTCGAGCTCTTTTAGCCAACGACGGAACTGTAAATCGCGGTACATGGCTACCAAGGTATCATTATCAGGTGCTTGCTTAATCAGTTGTTGCGGGGTGAAATCAAGCGCCACATCTAATTTGATAGTAGCCAACTGATAGGAAAGATAGGCGCCCTCTTTATTGTCCGTTAGCTTTTTTGCCATGCTCTTGGCGCCGCGGAAGCTCAGCTCAGCAATTTTATCCAGATTGGCGTAGATATCATCCAAGCCGCCGAGGTTGGCAATCAACGCCGTCGCAGTTTTATCGCCCACCCCCGGCACACCAGGAATGTTATCGACTTTATCCCCCATCAGCGCGAGATAATCAATAATATGCTCAGGACCAAAGCCATACTTATCACGCACCGCATCCGGGTCCATCACCACATTAGTCATGGTGTTGATTAAGGTGACATGCTCGTCCACTAATTGAGCCATATCTTTGTCGCCGGTGCTGATCAGTACCGGCATTCCGGCTTGTGAGGCCTGAGTGGCCAGTGTGCCGATAACGTCATCGGCTTCGACCCCCTCTACCGCAAGTAAAGGCAACCCCATTGCTTTAATGATCTTATGCAGGGGGGCTATTTGCCCACGTAAATCATCTGGCATCGGTGGACGATTCGCTTTGTACTGTTCGTACATGTCATCGCGGAACGTCTTCCCTTTGGCATCAAAAATCACCGCGACATGAGAATGCGGGTATTGGCGCAATAAACTGCGCAGCATATTCACCACACCATAGACCGCCCCCGTCGGCTCACCTTCACTATTGGTGAGGCTGGGTGACGCATGGTAAGCCCGGTAAAGATAAGAGGATCCATCCACCAGGATGAGAGGGTTATCGGGAAGAGTTGCCATATCAGTATCTTGATTGCCAGTTAAACACGTTAGTCGTTAAGCATGCCACGAGTCGTGACCCCTGTTAACCATGGTTTTTCCCATCGCGTCGTCTATCTGTGGATAACTTTGTTGGTAAATATTTTATAGGGTTTTTACTTTGTCTAAATAGAGAAGAAAAATAAATTTTTAACCCTTAATAATCAAATAGATAAATAAAAACAAAGGATCCTGATCTTGATCGAATAAGGATCTTGTGGTGTGGAAAAAGAAATCGCTATAGGTCTCAAGGTTGCAGAGAAAGTCATCATAAACTGCGGAGATAATCACCAATTTCATTGCCGAAGTTCGCTAAGCTTTCGCCTAACCCAGTACCAATGCGACACTGATAAACGTAGCCTATATTAGTCGTTGATCGTTGTGCATTGCCCACACTGATTGCGATATTTTTAATCTCGATACAAGGAGAGCGTGATGAAAAAGGTAGCTGTGATCTTATCTGGCTGCGGCGTATTTGACGGCGCAGAGATCCAAGAGACCGTATTATCGCTGCTAGCACTAGAACAAAACGATGCGCAATGGCAGTGTTTCGCACCAGATATCGATCAGCACCATGTGATCGATCATCGTACTGGTGAGCCGATGAACGAAACGCGCAATGTGCTCACCGAAGCCAGCCGTATTGTTCGTGGTGAGATTCTTCCGCTTACCGATTTAAACGTCGATGACTTCGACGCCTTACTGGTCCCCGGTGGCTTTGGTGCAGCCAAGAACTTGTCAGACTTTGCTTACAATGGCGATCCGGTGCAGGTACACCAAGATATGTTTGCGGTTTGCCAAGCTTTTATGCGTGCAGAAAAGCCCGCCGGTTATATGTGTATCGCGCCAATCATGATCCCGCAGATCTATCCAAAAGGTGTAAAAGGTACCATTGGCAATGAACCTGATATCGCTGCCGCCTTTAATCGTATGGGGGGGGAACATATTGACTGCCCAGTATCGGATTATGTGCTGGATCAGCGCCATCATCTGCTATCCACACCGGCCTATATGCTAGCAACGTCTGTTTCGGACGCAGCTAGTGGTATCAATCGGATGGTGAAAAAATTGGTAGAACTCGCCTAAGACACGCTCATCCGCACAGAAACGCAGCAGAGAAAAAGAAAAAAGCGACGCCGAGATGGGCGTCGCTGTAACAAGTGAGCGCAAAAACAAAGCTGTCTAGTAACAGTTTGCTGGCCCCAATACACTGGAAGCAATGTGAGCAATGTCGTGCCTTCAACGCCTAGCTTGTGGGCTTTGCCCTGAAGACAAGTTAACAATAACCATTCTCATTACCATTTTCAACACTTAGTTGAGAATCTTTTTCATTTATTGATCTTGTGCTCAGACTCTCTCGCTGTCATCAAACTGTCATTGCATCCACCGCCATAATGCCAACATCCATCGTTCGAAAAGCCATTACCCAGAAAAGAAAAAAGCGACACCCCGAAAGGTGTCGCCTAGCAAAAAACGGGCTAACTTAATCACTGTTTGATAAGCGCCCCGCTAATACACTGGAAGCAATGTGAGCAATGTCGTGCCTTCAGAGCTGAGCATGTGGGCTTGGCCCTGAGTGTAAGCTAATAATAACCATTCTCATTATCGTTTATCAAGAAAAAATACGCTTATTTTTTATTCGCTGTACATTTATTGATCTGCTTCTCAAAATAAAGCCGGTAATCGGCAGGCTGACATATCGAGTAGGGTGAGGCGTTGCCGCCTCATCCCTCTCACAGAACCGTACATACGGACCTCGTATACGGCTCATGCACACTTCCATTCAGCATAAATGCTAAACACATGCCCTGTCCTTACGTATTCAAGATTAACTAACCCTAGCTCATCGAACCATTGGTTGGGCATTGCAT
>AQOF01000086.1 GCA_000565345.1 Salinivibrio costicola subsp. costicola ATCC 33508 = LMG 11651
TGCTCAGCAATCGCTTGATAAAGTGCGGACACATCCGCTTCATATAAAGCATCAAGCGTGCGCCCAAGGACATCATCCGTTAAATGGTGCGCTTCAATGTCTTTGGCTAGCAATTTGGAAACAGGCTTCGTTTCGAAAAAGTCGGAAAACATATGCAGGGTTCTACTGTGAAAACCCAGCCCATTTAGGATCATCGCTAAGACGGCATCACCATGTGAAACCTTGTGCTCGGAGTACTTAGGAATGATACGGTCGATAATATCTGGTAAGCCAACTTCACGACAGAAAGCAGCGATTAGCCTAGATGATCGAGGCGTTTGATGACAGGTTGAGGAGTAGGCATAGTAAGCGACCGTTAAATAGCAGTAATAGATCAAAGCGAAGGATCACGGTCAAGACATCTGTGACACTAAAAGCTGTAAATGATCGCTGGATCACACTATTTAAATTCATTAATTCGCTGCGGAATGACGGATTATCACTAGGGAGAATAAACCATGATGATGAACCCTCCGCACCCTGGCGAATTGCTGCGCGAAGACGTTATTGGTGAGCTGGGCCTGTCTGTGAAGGAAACAGCCGAGCGACTGGGCATGTCCCGCGTAGCTCTGTCTCGTGTACTGAACAGCCGAGCCGCGATCAGCCCTGACCTTGCGCTTCGTCTGGAAATGGCAGGAGTGAGCACGGCCCGAGCCTGGCTCGCCATGCAGGTGAACTATGATCTGGCCCAAGCTAGGAAGCACCCGCAACCACCGATCAAGGCGTTACAAATAGCCAAGTAGCTGGTTGATACCTTAACTCAGCGTGATAAAGAAACCGTCTCACTTGAGGCGGTTTTCATGTTACTTGGGATATAGCTTTGCTTTCCGGCCAGCGAGCTTAACAACTGAATCCCAGAAAATCTCCTCACTTCTTTTTCAAAATCAAGTGAGGGGGACTTTACAGGAAGTGCAGAACTAATATTTTCTTTCACTCAAATCATTATACTACTCTCAGAGTTCATAACCTCTAAAATTGATAGCAGGTGTTCTTTTAATAGCCCGTGCTCTGTCGGTTTCACTAATATAGCCGTAGCTTGCGGCAGCACAGGGTTTTTGCCTTTCAAACAGTGCTGTGACGATACTGTTCGAACTATTTTTCCACTTTTTTCATGAGGAAACATCAATATTAGTAAATCAACAGGAGATAGACCTAACTTGCCCTGATCATTTACTTCATGTATGTTTAGTAAGTACTTGCGTGTTAATTGGTCGATATCAAAGCGCTTAATTGTCGAAGCCTCTTTGTATTTAGAATCTAGAATAATGGTGACAGGTTTTTTCCAGTATTTTGATTCTATCTTTAAAACAAAGTCAGGGCAGAAGTGGTGAGCCCCGTACTCATTTCGTCTCGATGGACTTGTATCAACCAGATCTCCAGAGGTACTATTTGATGAGAACGGGTATATTTTTGGTTCATATAAAAGTTCAATATGAAAGGTCTCACTTGCATAGCTAAAATGATTGTTGGTTTCTCCTTGTGGTCTTTGACGCTCTATACCTCCAAAGGGATAGTGTTCACTATGCTCTTTGTAGCATTTATTACTAAGTTGAACAATCAAAACATTGTTTTATGGCTTCATGAATAATAAGAAGTGAAGCTGTTTCATATACTATCGAAAGATTTTTTAGCCCCATTAGTAAATTAGCGCCTTCAAATGTCGGCGCAGGGGCCTTATAACATTGTTCGATCAAACCAAATATTTTTCTATAGTGGGGATGCCTTAGAACATACGGCGTTAATTTAGGTTGAATCCCAGGCTGATTTTTAGCTGGAATTTTCGTAGAAAAGATTCGCTTTATTTTTTCGACAGACAATATTAAGTTATCTATCTGATTAGCCTTGTGCTCCAGTGCTAATTGGGTATACTGCCGCATGGTATGGTCAAATCTAACGTATTCCTGATCTACAACTTCATCATCCAAACTGTTTCTTATTGATAGTTGCTCTTTGATCTCATAAAGAAAGTGCATGATGTTATGAAGAAAGGTATGAATAACCCTATTTTCAAAAACGTCTTTGTCCTTAACTATATTTTCTTTAGGTAATGATTCTAATCGATATCCTCTATTGTTATAAATTAGATTAGCTTCATCAATGCTAGCAGGAGATACTATATTTAGATTCGTTAGAACCCAGTGAACTGAATCTGGACCTGTTGGCTGCCCCTGTTCAGATAGCTCAAGTTCAGGTTTCCATGTATACTTGTGCTCTCTAACAAACATAGGGATTGCTTCTGTTAGGTAAGAAATAGCTTTATTAATTATGTCTAACCGGCTAAAATTAAATTTTTTTGAGTCGTCATAACCAATATATAGTTTGCTTCTAGAGAAACAAATTGAAACGGCATCATCTAAATATTTAGTTATATAATTCAACATCTCGTTGGCTAATTTAGCATTATCCCTTCTAGCTAAAATATTGATAGCTTGAGAATAATATACTCTGTCTTCTTTATCAAAGAAAAGACTTACTTCACTCTCACCGAAAAAGTTATAGAAATAACGAGAAGAATGAGAATCTAACTCCTCTCTAGTTTTGAAGTTTCTATCCGTACCAGCATAATGGCTAAACTCTAACTCTAATGGGATGTCAGCTAAAACAATATGGGGTTGACCCAATATTTCAAAAGCTTGCTCATCAATCGTAACCAGAAATTGTATGTTACTAGTTTCTTTAATATGGATTTGTTCGTCAGAGATTGAAGTGAGGTCATACACAACCTCATCTTCGTCATGAACTGAGATTAATTTCCAGTTAATCATAAGTTAAAGCCGTAAGTGAACATGTTTTGTTCGCCAGTATCAATGATTTTTCTCAAAATCTTATGAGACAGCTCCATTTCGTCAGGTATAACATTTTTAAGTTGCTCTAACCTTTGACCGAAATTCTTGCCGTAGCCATTAAGCAACGGAATAATATGCTGAATCACTGCATAATCTAATGCTGTCAATCTACTATCTATATACATCGATGACGTAACGTTATGGTAAGCACGAATAGCTTTCACTTTACGGAATGACACATTTACTGGTGTTCCAAATTCAGCTTTGTCATATCTTAAAGTATCTATAATCACTTTCAAAGTTCTATCAATATCTTGAGGGAGCTCTAGAGACTTAGCTGAAAAGGCTTCAATGAACTGATTCCCGGAGATAGGTGTTATATCCAACACACCTAGGTTAGGCGCAGTATTTAGAGATAAATCATAATCAGGTTCAATCTCGTCAAAGCTAATGATAGCGGCGCGATCGAGCATCCTAGGAGTCAAGGCTTGAACGGATTCATCATTGTTGATGGTTCCTAGGAATCTTAGATACTGCGGAACCTCAAGGTAAGGTACTTCTTGGTCTCCTGTTGCAACTATCCTCTTAGATTCAGGATCTGACATTTCTAAAAATGGGCTAAAATAATGTTCAGGTTGACTCAAATTAAATTCATCTAGCAAACATATTGCAGGAGCAGCTTCTTTTTCCTCTTCTATCTCACGATTTAATTGAGTTAAAAAGTCATAGAGCCAGTAGCGGACGAATTGAATGAACTCGAAAGAGCATTATAGAAGCCTAAAACGTCCTTAGAGCTAGTCCAACCTCTTGCAACAGGGATATTCAATAACCGGTTTTTCAGGCCAAGACTGTTTCCTAACATTTTTGCTAGAGACGTTTTTCCCGTACCTGGACGGCCAGAGAACAAAGTAAACTGTGATTGGGCAACAGTAGTGATAATATTAGTTACTGTGTTGTAGTCCGTTTTTCTTCCTAGCTTATTTAGCGCCTCTAGAGTGTCTTGAATCAAACCATCTCTAATTTCATCAGGATCGTTAGAAGCAGAAGTTCTTACAGGAACCGAATAATTTATAGAATTTCCTCTCTTTCTTGGAGCGATACCTGATAAAGCATCAACATCTGGTTTAAGCTTAAGGAGTCGAGTGGTGAGCTTTTCATTCTCAGCTTTGAGTTCCGCTCGAACTCTTTCAACCTCAACTTTCATCTCCGCGCAGGAATTTTCCTCATTTTTCTTGCGTCGTTCAAGATATTTTATTTCATCGTTAAGTTTTTCAACAGTATCGAGTTCAGAGTGTTTACTGGTGAGTATAGCCAGCTGGCTGTCTACTTTATCCAACTCTTTTTTCTTTTGCTCCATCTTTATATCGAATTGCTCTTGATGCTTTTTCGATAAAGCTTCAAGTGCTTCTGTTGATTCGTTATTGAGTTCCATTTCTTCTCGTTGTCTCTGAGCTTTCCTGATTTCTGAGACAATGGTTTCCTTTTTCTCTTGAAGCTCTTCTAGCTCGGCTATTTCAGTTGAGTGGTCGTCCTTAAGCTTTTCGATATAGGCTTGCTTCTCGCCTTTAAAGAAAGCTTCTCTATGTTGATCTATGTATTGGGAAATCAATTCTTTACCAGCGTTAGTGAGTAAGAAGCTATCAATTAGTTCTTTTCTTGTGTCTTCCCAGCTATTTGCAACTTCTAAAGCCTCAAATAGTCTCTTGAAACGCTCTGGAAATTTACGTTGTTCATGGCTTGAAGAAAATGACTTACGAATCTGTGCGATAGTACCCTTGTTGAACATGCGAATTTCAGCATTTTGCGCAATCTTAGAACCATAGGTTGAAATAATTTGATCATTCGAGATATAGTCAATGAACTCGGCATTTTCAAAACATTTTTTGATGTTTCCTAGTAAAGTAAGTTGACCGGTTTTCTCATACAGTGACTGTATATATTGTGGAGAAGATATTTTCCCAATATGGAAGGAAGGTGTAGTGGTGTTGATTGGTGTCGTAATAGCTTTGATTTGTAGAATATACTCTTCTTTTGATGAATCTTCTAGGTAGGAATAGTCAAATGGACCGTAGATATTGTCGTCGTCTCTAAGTAGAATAGGTTTAGTTAGTGGTTTAGATGGTAGGACTACAATTTGTTCGTTAATTGATGGTAATGGATGGTCAAATATTTGACAACAAGTTAGCCCTTTGATGTCTGAGCAAGAGCCTAGGCGGGTAACATATCGACAGTCGCCTTCTCGGATTTCGAAGTTAGTTGGTATACAAACGGCTTCAAAGAGTTTATCTCCAAACTTATCCTTTAGCTCTGAAAATCTCCCAGTAACAAACACTTGCTCTGTTTCACAAAAAATTTCTGTTCCAGGACTATTGATTGGGACAATTTCTTTTGTAGGTAAGATTTCAAAAAAGGCTCGTAACTTACCAATATCACTTTCTGAATTTCCATACCCTTGTTGAATAGAACATATTACTTTTCGCTCGTGTTGCTGACGTTGGTTGTCCATGTTTATATGTCTCTGTAAGTGTTTGTAGTTTTAGTGTTTATTTACGCAATATAGTATAAAAATCAACTTCATATTGCATCTAAAAAATGTCTCGAAATTGCGAAATGAAACACAGTTTTTTAATTAACTTTCGGTGCGAATAGTTTCCGCAAATTTATCAGCAAAGAATGAATATACCGTGGAAACGGGCTTCATGGAATAATGCGGATTTGGTGATGTTTACTGGACGAAACGCTCTCATTGTCAATGGTTTATATAGAAAAATTTACAGCCTCACCACAATCGGTTTGATGTATGCGAAAATACAGGCAAGTGCACCATCACCGGCCCGTGTGCTTTCTAACTACTTGCGTCGACCAAACGGCCAGCATCTCATTTTGTCGATTTGATCGACCGATCTCGTCATGTCCTTATAAGCACGAGCGGTCAACCTGTTTTGGAATATCGCCATTTTCTCGACAATGGCTTCCACCTTCGGGCTGTTTTAGGTGTTGTGTAACCATGACGACAAAAGTGATGAATAACATGACCATAAAAAATGCCAGTCAGAAAACTGACTGGCACTGTTGTTCGTTGGCAAAGCTTAATTCGCTATCTAGCGAGTCTTATTCCCACTCAATCGTCGCTGGCGGCTTGCCGGAGACGTCGTAAACCACGCGGGAGATGCCGTCGACTTCGTTGATAATGCGATTCGACACTTTGCCGAGGAAATCGTATGGCAGGTGTGCCCAGTGCGCGGTCATAAAGTCGATGGTTTCGACGGCACGCAACGCAATGATCCAATCGTATTTACGGCCATCGCCCATCACACCTACCGAGCGAACCGGCAGGAACACCGCGAAGGCTTGCGAGACTTTCTCGTAGAGGTCAGCATTGCGCAGCTCTTCGATAAAGATAGCGTCAGCGCGACGAAGCAGATCGCAATATTCTTTTTGGATTTCGCCCAGCACACGCACGCCTAAGCCTGGCCCTGGGAAGGGGTGGCGGAACAGCATGTGATATGGCAAGCCAAGTTCAAGGCCGATTTTACGCACTTCGTCTTTGAACAGCTCTTTGAGTGGCTCAACCAGACCCATTTCCATCTCTTCCGGCAAGCCACCGACGTTATGGTGTGATTTTATCACATGCGCTTTACCGGTTTTCGAAGCCGCCGATTCGATCACGTCTGGGTAGATGGTGCCTTGCGCCAGCCATTTAGCATTGTCCATTTTACTCGCTTGCTCGTCGAACACTTCGACAAACACCCGGCCAATGATTTTACGCTTCGCTTCGGGATCGGCTTCACCTTTCAAGGCATTAAGGAAGCGGTCTTCCGCATTGACATGAATAATGTTCAACCCAAAGTGATCGCCGAACATTTCCAGCACTTGCTCACCTTCGTTAAGGCGCAGTAGGCCGTTATCAACGAACACACACGTGAGCTTATCGCCAATCGCACGGTGAACCAGCATAGCCACTACAGAAGAATCGACGCCGCCAGACAAGCCAAGGATCACCTCGTCATCCCCCACTTGCTCACGAATACGCTCAATCGCATCGTCAATAATGGTTGCCGGTGTCCACAAACGCTCGCATTGGCAGATTTGCATCACAAACTGCTCAAGCATCCGTTTGCCTTGGCGCGTGTGCGTCACTTCTGGATGGAATTGAACGCCATAAAAACGTTTATCTTCGTTGGCCATGGCTGCAAACGGACAGGTATCTGTTTCAGCGATTTTGACAAAATCTTCCGGAATGGCGACCACTTTATCGCCGTGGCTCATCCACACATCTAAAAGTGGGTGACCATCATCGGCAATAGCATCTTCAATGCCATCAAACAGTGCGCTCTGGCCAACGCGTTTTACTTGCGCGTAGCCAAACTCGCGATGCTCAGAGCCCGCAACCTTACCACCAAGCTGCTCAGCCATGGTCTGCATGCCATAGCATACGCCCAACACAGGGACGCCTGCGTCAAAGACATATTGCGGTGCACGTGGCGAGTTGGCTTCTGCCACGCTCTCTGGGCCACCGGATAGGATGATGCCGTTAGGAGCAAAGTCACGAATGTCTTGCTCATCGACATCCCAGCTCCAAAGCTCACAATACACACCAATTTCACGGACACGGCGCGCAATCAACTGGGTGTACTGGGAGCCAAAATCAAGGATCAAAATACGTTGAGCATGAATGTTCTGGGTCATTATCTGGCTTTCTCAATTAAGTGGAACAAAGGGGAGCTGTGCTCCCCTCTCAAATGCATCGCGGTAGTGATGTCTTTAGCCGAGGCGATAGTTCGGCGCTTCTTTAGTAATGGTGACATCATGCGCGTGTGATTCTTTCATGCCCGCGCCGGTCACGCGAACAAACTGCGCGTTAGTGCGCATCTCTTCTATGGTGCAGAGCCCGTTAAGCCCATGCTTGAACGCAACCCGCCCATTTGTTGGTGGATGATCTCTTTCATCATGCCTTTGTAATCAACGCGCCCTTCTATGCCTTCAGGCACCAACTTATCGGCGGCGTTATCGCTTTGGAAGTAACGATCAGATGAGCCTTTTGACATGGCGCCCACTGAGCCCATACCGCGGTAAGATTTGTACGCGCGGCCTTGGTAAAGCTCGACTTCACCCGGAGACTCTTCGGTACCGGCGAGCATTGAGCCCACCATCACACAGGATGCGCCGGCAGCAATGGCTTTACACAAGTCACCCGAGAAACGAATACCGCCATCGGCAATTACCGGAATACCATACTCTTGCGCGACGGCAGCGGCATCACTGATCGCGGTAATTTGCGGCACACCCACGCCAGTGACGATACGCGTGGTACAAATAGAGCCTGGGCCAATACCGACTTTTACGGCATCCACACCCGCGTCAATCAAGGCACGTGCGCCCTCGGCAGTGGCAACGTTACCGCCCACAATTTGTAAGTGCGGGTACGAGGCTCTGGCATCACGAATACGCTGTAGGACACCCTCAGAGTGGCCGTGTGATGAGTCAATAAGTAACACATCGATTCCCGCTTCCACCAAGGCCGCGATACGCTCTTCATTGCCCGCCCCTGCGCCGACGGCACCACCGACACGCAAACGACCTTGTTCGTCTTTACAGGCGTTAGGCTTGCTTTCCGCTTTCTGGAAATCTTTGGCGGTGATCATGCCGCTGAGGTGATGGTCTTGGTTGACGACCAGAATTTTTTCGACGCGATGCTGCTGCATCAACTGTTGCACTTGCTCACGCTCAGCGCCCTCACGCACGGTGGCGAGACGAGACTGAGGGGTCATCACATCTTCAACACGCTTGCTAAGATCTGAGACAAAACGCACGTCGCGTCCTGTAATAATGCCAACCAGCTCTTTTTGTTTATTCACCACTGGATAACCGGCAAAGCCATTGCGTTCGGTCAAGGCTTTGACATCGGCAATGGTCATCTCAGGCGTCACCGTAACCGGGTTAGACACCATGCCCGCTTCATAGATTTTCACCAAGCGCACTTGCTCGGCTTGCTGCTCGATGGTCATATTTTTATGGATAAAGCCAAGGCCGCCTTCTTGTGCCAATGCGATGGCCAAACGGGCTTCGGTCACTGTATCCATTGCTGCAGAGAGCACAGGGATGTTCAGGCTAATTGAACGGGTCAATTGGGTCCGCAGATCCGCATGGTTAGGGAGTACATTTGAGTGGGCAGGGACGAGGAGTACATCGTCAAAGGTTAACGCTTCTTTTGCGATTCTCAGCATTGCAATATCTCACACTAAAAGTTGTGAAGGGGAACAAAATATTGCCGCAGAATTATACGTGCAGCGCAAACGTTTGGCTATCGATTTTTACTAAGAATGTCTGTTTGTTGGGCAACTCAGATTTAGTCGGTTGATTTATCAACATATATCCGCGAGACTTTTTCGCAACCGATTGCTCTAGGTCTATTTGGCATACCGGAATGCGACAGGTAGTATGCTGACAAGCTTATTGAAAGGGACCGAGATCGTGACCGCTAACAACCGAAATATTCTTTCCGTCTCTCGCTTAAATGCCGAAGTACGTCTTTGCTTGGAAAAAAACATCGGTATCGTCTGGCTCACGGGGGAAATCTCTAATTTTACCGCCGCAACATCTGGTCACTGGTATTTATCGTTGAAAGATAACCAAAGCCAAGTCAAATGTGCGATGTTCCGTGGTAACAATCGTCGCGTGACCTTTAAACAAAATGGGGATCAAGTCCTGGTGCGCGCGCGTGTGTCTATGTACGAGCCTCGAGGCGACTATCAGCTAATCTTAGAAAGCAATGCAGCCCGAAGGCGATGGACGACTGCAGCAGGC
>AQOF01000087.1 GCA_000565345.1 Salinivibrio costicola subsp. costicola ATCC 33508 = LMG 11651
AGTTTACTGGAAGCAGTTTTTTACAGCAGAAGTTATTGTCTGGTTAGTTGCGGAGGTGCGCCACTTGAGATTGTGAAGCAATACCTAGATCAGCAAGAAGGGTTTGATTAAAGCCACCACTTCGTGGTGGTGCGCCTTTCACCACCACCTAAATTAATTTCGCTTAGGCTCATTAGATTTAGATGGAGCACTTGGCGCTATTGGGTAGAATCCATTGCCCATACAGAGTTTGATCACCACGGGCAATGTTTGTTTATTCCTGGAGAAAAAGCTGTATTTTTAAACCCGTATACGCGCTATCACCATATCGAGCAATTTGTTGCTTCATTGCAACCCGAGTCCTCGACACAGCTTGTTTAAACGCCAGGTTCACCAACGCCAAAAGTGAGGCATAAACAGTGCAAGGACGGTGAAATACTCCAAACGCCCAAGGATCATGGCAACATTAAGTATCCAAATCCCGGTGTCTGTGACCGGCTGGAAGTTGCTGCCCACTTCGCCAAACCCAGGGCCAAGGACATTAATACATGCCACAACAGCGGTAAAAGAGGACCAAAAATCGAGACCGGTTGTCATCATTAATAGCGTGAAGACACCGGTCGTCAGCGAGGCAAGCGACATAAACGCCATGACCGCTTGGGTCACATCGTTCGACACCACTTTATCTTGATACCGAATCGGTAATACTGCCGACGGATGAACCAATTGATGAAGTTGGCAACGAATAATTTTAAACGTAATGATGTCACGAATAATTTTATTCCCGCCCGCGGTTGAGCCAGAACAGCCACCGAGATAGGCACAAAACACCAAAAACAACGCCGTAGCCGCCGGCCAAGTACTTAAGTCAGCAGCACCGAAGCCGGTACTGGTAATAAACGACACCACGTGAAATGCAGCAAAGCTAAGAGAGGCCCACAGCGAGTCGTAGCGTGCTTCACTATAAAGATACAAGCCAAGTATTGCCGACATGCACGTCACGACAATGAGAAATACACGTGATTCCTCGTCGTCGATGTAGAGCTTCAAACCACGCCAACCGATGCGAAAAATACGAAAATGTAGCGCAAAGTTAATCGCGCCCAATAGCATAAAGACATTCGCAATCATAAGCAGCGTATGACTTTGAAAATACCACATACTCGCGTCATGGGTTGAAAATCCACCCGTTGATACCGTAGAAAAGCTATGTGCAACCGCATCATATGCGCTCATTCCCGCAAGGTAATACGCCAGTGCGCAGGCCAAGGTAATCACCAGATAGACCCCCCACAAATAGTGCGCGGTCTTAGCGATACGTGGCGATAGCTTTTCATCTTTGATCGGGCCTGGCGTTTCTGCTTTAAGCAACCGCATGCCCCCCACGTTGAGCATGGGTAACACCGCAACCACAAAGATAACGACGCCTAAACCTCCCATCCACTGGAGAAATTGGCGATACAGCAGAAATGCCGCTGGCATGTCATCGAGACCACTGAGAATAGTTGCTCCTGCGGTGCTCAGTGCGCTAATAGACTCAAAGGTTGCATCGGCAAAGTTAACGCCTGTCACTAGCTTTATTGGTATTCCGCCAAGTAGCCCCACCAACACCCAAGTCAGCGTTGAAAACAACAAGGCATCGCGAAAGGTGACCTGATTGAGCTTACTTTTACGAAATAACCAAGAAATCACTAATGATGCCAGCATCATGAGTAAGGAGGGATAGAAAAAGAGTGTCGAGACACCGTCGCGAAAAATAAACAACGACAAAAGCCCGAAAACAAATTGCACGATGCCCATCCATAAAACAGGCATGCCAAGAAGACGCAGTGTATTTTGAAAGTTAATCATGACAGGGGCAACTCATCATTAACACGCCGTGGTGTGTAGGCTCCATTACCTACCACGCGTAACAACAGTGGCATGGCGAGTCCACCTCGCCGTCTAACTCTATCGGCCTTGTTTCATCATAGCAATATCAATGAAAAGCCCTATATCCACGTCGTTAATACCCTGCGAACAAGGCATTACATCGCAGACACAAACAAAAAAGCCGAGCATCACTGCTCGGCTTTAAACTATTTATTGTGCTTGACGACGCTCACCGCGTGCAGGCGCGCGACGCTCATTACCACGATCGCGGTTAAAGCGACGTTCACCACGGCCACCGCGGCTATCACGGTCATTACGGCCTCGGCCACCGCCGTTACGGTCACCACCACGACGTTCACGCATGATCTGACCTTCAACACGTTGTGCGTTGGTCTCTTTTTGGCGAATACGCAGTTTTTGCAATTGCGCAAAGACTTCTTTCGGCATGGTTTTTGGCAGCTGCACAAACGTATGAGCAGGTGCGAGTTTGATTGCACCAATATTCTGCTTGTTCAAGCCAAGTTCGTTAGCAATCGCACCTACGATGTCTTTTACTTGTACGCCTTGCTCTCGGCCAACATCTAACTGATACGTATCCCAGTCAGCTGGGTTGGTATCACGGCGATCAGTACCACTTGGACGTTCATCACGGCGACGTTCACGACGCTGCTTTTCACGATCCATTGCCGCGATCATTGGGTCTGGGCCTTTATAGAACAAAGGACGTTTACCTTGCTGGCGCTGGAGTAACATAGCAGCCAGTGTGGTTGCATCAACGTCAATATCGTTTTGTAGTTGCTCAATCAGTTCAACGAATGGACCCATCGCATCGCCATCTTTCTTCTCAGCCAGTTCACTGGCCAGTTGAGCGACACGTGCCTCAGCGACCTTATCGCGATTCGGCAGTTGGATTTCTTCCATTTTAGTCTGAGTAACACGCTCGACGGTACGCAGCATCCGCATTTGGTTGGTGCGGACCAACAAAATTGCTTTACCCGCACGACCGGCACGGCCAGTACGACCAATACGGTGAATATACGATTCAGCATCAAACGGGATATCATAGTTAAATACGTGGGTGATGCGGGCTACATCAAGACCACGCGCAACCACGTCGGTTGCCACTAAAATATCAATCACACCACGTTTCAAATGATCGACCGTGCGTTCGCGCAATGATTGCGGAATATCACCATGCAAAGCTGCCGCTTTAAAGCCGCGAGCTGATAGCCAGTCGGCCAGGCGCTCAGTGTCTTGGCGAGTACGCACAAAGACGATCGATGCATCCGTGTCTTGGGTTTCGAGTAGACGGCTCATCGCTTCGTCTTTTTCGACACCTTTAACCACCCAGAATTGTTGCTCTACTTTTTCAACAGTGCGGTTGCTACCGGCTACGTCAACACGAGCGGGATCACGCAAAAAGCGATCAACAATTTGTTTTACGATTGGCGGCATGGTCGCAGAGAAAAGAACACGCTGTGCGCTTTCTGGTGCCTGCTCCATGATCCAAGTGACGTCGTCGACAAAGCCCATTTTGAGCATTTCGTCGGCTTCATCAAGAATAAAGGTATGAACTTCGTCAAGCTTAAGACGGTCACGGTTAATCAAATCTTTTACACGACCCGGTGTTCCCACCACGATGTGCGCGCCGCTTTTTAGCGCTTTCATTTGATCAACAATCGACGCACCACCATAGATCTCAAGAATTTTGAGGCCTTTGATGTTTTGTGCCAGCGTTTTCATCTCTGCAGCAACCTGAATCGCCAACTCACGCGTTGGTGCCATAACAATCGCTTGTGGTTTGTGTTGGTTTAGGTCAACTTTGTTCAACAACGGTAGTGAAAAAGCAGCGGTTTTACCGGTACCGGTTTGCGCTTTACCGAGTGCGTCACGACCTTCGAGGAGTGCAGGAATGGAGGCGGCTTGGATAGGTGTTGGTGTTTCAAAGCCCATTGAGTCAAGCGCAGACAAAAGGGTGTCGGCCAGATCTAACTGGCGAAATTTGGTTACAGATTCTTGCATTGGGATCCAATCTATGAGTGTAGCGAAGCGGGCCCTTCAGCGTTCTGCTCAACCATGAAACACTGTCTTTTATACAGTGTTAGTCACCAGTGCTACGGGCCTCAGTCATTAAGGGTGAATATTCTGCGCTATTTACACCAAAAAAGCCAGAAAAAGTTGAACAAGTTCACAAAAAACAGACCTCATGGACATATATCTCGCAGATTGTCGATGAAGCCAACAAATAGTGGACAAAAAAAACACAAACAAAACAGAGCACGAGGAGCCTGGTGTGGTTCACAGGATTTTATTGCCACGGGTTGGTTTTGAAACAGTGAATACGTATAGTGTGGCGATCCGTTAATCGAGACCCAAGTTATGTTTCAAGACAATCCCCTGCTCGCGCAGTTAAAGCAACAGATCCAGGAAACCCTGCCCAAAAAAGAAGGACAGGTAAAAGCCACCGAGAAAGGCTTCGGCTTTCTCGAAGTTGACGACAAAACCAGCTTTTTTATCCCACCACCGTATATGAAAAAGGTACTACATGGCGACCGCGTAGAAGCCATTGTTCGTACTGAAAAAGATCGGGAAGTGGCAGAGCCAGAAACACTGGTTGAACCAAGTTTGGATCGCTTTATCGGTCGCGTGCAGTGGGTTCGTAACCGTCTGAATGTCGTGCCTGATAATCCACAAATGAAAGACGCCTTACGCGCGAAAACAAAGCGCGGCCTGTCACAAGACGGTTTAAAAGAAGGTGATTGGGTCGTTGCATCGCTGACGCGTCATCCTCTTAAAGGGGATGACCACTTTTTGTGCGAAATCAGTGAAAAGATCACCGACGCAGAAGACAAAATTGCCCCTTGGTGGGTCACCTTAGCCAAGCACAACCTACCTAACCAAGAGCCTGCGCCTAAAGACGCATGGCCAATGTTAGAGCAGGGGCTTACGCGTCGTGACCTCACCGATCTTCCCTTTGTGACCATTGATGGTGAATCGACCAAAGATATGGACGATGCTCTGTATGTGGAAGCCAACCCACAAGGTGGCTTTAGCATGACAGTGGCAATTGCCGATCCTACCGCCTATATTGATGCGGATGATGAACTCGACCAGGTTGCACGTAATCGCGGATTCACCATTTATCTACCTGGGCGCAATATCCCGATGCTACCGCGTGATCTCAGTGATGATTTGTGCTCCCTCCGTGAAAACGAACAGCGCCCTGCACTTTGTTGTACCTTCAATATTGCCGCGGATGGCACCATTGCCGATGACGCAGAGTTTTTCTCCGCATGGATCCAATCACATGGCCAGCTAGCCTACGACAAGGTGTCGGATTACATCGAGCAAGGCGAGCAAGCTCAGTGGCAACCGCAAACACCGGCGATCGCTGACCAGATTCATCAGCTTCACCAATTTGCGTTAGCACGCATTCAATGGCGTGAAACCCATGCAGTCACCTTCCCAGATCGCCCTGATTATCGTTTTGAACTCAGTGAAGATAACGATGTGATTGCTATTCACACGGATCAGCGTCGTATTGCTAATCGCATTGTGGAAGAGTCGATGATCAGCGCTAACATTTGCGCGGGTCGTAAGCTAAGCGAATCGTTTGGGTTCGGTATTTTTAATACCCATGCTGGCTTTAACAGTGAAAAGCTCGACGATGTGGTCGAGCTGGTAAAAGCGCACGACGGCGAGGCGGACAGCGAAAGCCTAGCAACCGTCGAAGGCTTCAGTGCACTCCGTCGCTGGTTAAACAGCCTAGACACCACCTATCTTGATAACCGCTTGCGCCGCTTCCAAGCATACAGTGAGATTGGTCATGAGCCAGCGCCACACTACGCAATGGGCTTAGATGTCTATGCCACGTGGACATCACCTATCCGTAAATACGGTGATATGATCAACCACCGCTTGCTTAAAGCAATTATTCGCGGCGAAACCGAAGCCAATGCCCCGGCCGATACCGTGGGTGAAGAGCTTGCCGGCCACCGTAAACATCACCGTATGGCCGAGCGTGACGTGGCTGATTGGCTTTATACCCGTTTGCTCAAACCAGAAGTTGAAGCACAGACTCGGTATACCGCAGAGATCTTTGATATTAACCGCGCGGGTATGCGTGTCCGCCTACTCGAAAATGGTGCACCGGCGTTTATCCCTGGCTCACTGATCTTGGACAACAAAACCCGGATTGCCTGTGATAAAGAGACAGGTACAGTGACTATCGACGGTAACGTTGAGTTCAAGCTTGGCGATAGCCTAGAAGTGGTTATTGCTGATATTAAAGAGACCACCCGTTCGATTGTTGCCAAACCAACACAGATATTCACGCTCTCGGACACGACTGAAAGCTAATTACTGTTGGTAACTTGATAGAAAGCCAAGCCATTGCTTGGCTTTCTTTTTTCCTGGAGAATGATAATCTAATCATTAAATAACGTTTATCATTAAACCATTGCAATTATCACAGCCTACGTGCCTAGCGAGTCGTTAAAAAGTGATAGCTAATGGTGTTACCTCAACCCGTTGAAGAGGTTTCATGGGGCTTTTACGTTCATCTGCGGTCCGAATGGGGACCCCGATTGCTTTATTGTTACTCCTCGCGGCAGGTTATCACCCTTTGGTCACCTCACTCGCCCCCTATTACAACCTCATCTATGCTGCCCCCTATTTTCTTTTGCTCACTGCGCTGCTTTTAAGCCATCTGTTCAAAAGCGCACGCGTGGGCATGATGGTCATTATCTTATTAGTGGGATACACGATTATCCTAACGCGACTTCAATCCCCGCTTGAGCAAGGGACGACTTATCTTGAGTACTTGCTTTTAGCAGTCGCGCTGCCCATTAATTTGCTCTATATGATCATCGTACGCGACCAAAAGCTCACCTCTCGGTTTGGGGTGTTCTTTTTTCTCGCTATAGGTATGGAAATCGGGTGGTGTGCGCTACTGGTGCAGCAATTCGGCGAGTTATCTTCCTATTTTCAGCAGCATCCTATTTTAGTCAGGGCGGCGTCGGTTAGCCCCATGCCCGTGCTGCTGATTGTGCTGCTCTCTATTTTAATTTGTATCAGTACTCTTCGCCTTTTGCGCAAAATAGCATTGAAGATCATGCGGCTTTCATTAGCGTATTATGCAGCACGATTACCTTGGTGTTTTTTAATGTGCCGTTTATATCGTCACTCGTATTTTCGCTCGCAGGCCTGCTGTTGGTTGCCAACCAAGTATCATTCAGCCATCAATTAGCGTTCGTCGACGGGCTCACCGAAATTGCGGGACGACGCGCACTCGAAGATGAACTAAAACACCTTGGTCGTCGCTACACTTTAGCCATGCTCGATGTTGACCACTTCAAGCAATTTAACGACACCTATGGCCACGAAATCGGTGACGATGTACTTAAGCTTGTGGCTAAGCAAATGGCGTGCTGTGAGGGAGGCGCCAGTGCTTTTCGTTATGGCGGCGAAGAATTCACCTTATTGTTCAAAGGCAAAACCACTGAGCACTGTTTACCTTTTCTCGACGCATTACGCGAAGATATTGCTCACTACCCGTTAGTGCTACGCGATCAATCTCGCCCTCATGATGACAAACAAGGCCGACAAAAACGCGGGCGAGCGAGCGATAAAAAGCCCGTTAACATTACTGTGAGTATCGGATATGCCGATGCCTCGCAGGCAGATACGCCCGAAGACGTCTTAAAATTAGCGGATAAGGCGTTATACAAAGCCAAAGAGGCAGGGCGGAATTGTATTAAGGGCAGTGAGTGAAAATGGGTTTTATAAAAAATGTTGCTTAAACAGCTTGGCCCGCCATAGGCGGGCCAAGCTGTTCATTAGTGACTTAAAATCTGATCTAAAAATTGCTTAGTCCGATCGAACTGGGGTGTATTAAAAAACTCAGCGGGCGTGTTTTGTTCAATGATTTCTCCAGCATCCATAAAAATCACTCTATCAGCTACCTCCTTAGCGAACCCCATTTCATGCGTAACACACAGCATAGTCATTCCGCCTTCCGCTAATTCTACCATCACATCTAACACTTCTCGTACCATCTCTGGATCAAGGGCTGATGTGGCTCATCAAACAACATAACATTTGGGTTCATACACAGTGAGCGTGCAATGGCAACACGTTGCTGCTGGCCACCAGATAGCTGTCCCGGGAATTTTAAGGCTTGATGCGGAATTTTCACCCGCTCTAGGTACTGCATAGCGATCTCTTCAGCCTCGGGTTTTGGCATTTTTTTCACCCAAATCGGGGCAAGCGTACAGTTATCTAGAACGGTCAGATGGGGAAATAAATTAAAATGCTGAAAACACATGCCCACTTCATCCGTATCGCTTGGATGTTCTTGATATTGTCATTTAGAGGCACACCCGCAACGGTTATCTGACCTTTTTGGTGCTCCTCCAGATGATTAATACATCGGATCATGGTCGATTTTCCCGATCCCGACGGCCCACAGATAACGATCTTCTCGCCCTTTTCCACTTTAAGTATGTAGCGTCAATTATCTTGGCCGGTTTTCCGACAATTATCCTGGCCGGTTGATACCGATTTTTAACTACCGTTGCTCATCGCCATTTTGCGCCGGTAACTTTCACCTTCACAATGAAGGATTGTCGCATGATGCACCAGTCGATCGATGGCGGCGATGGTCATCGTTGAGTCGTCGAACAGTTCGTCCCATTGCTCGAATGACTTATTCGATGTGATGATCATGCTGTGTCTTTCATATCGATGCGCGATTAGTTCGAACAGCACACTGGTTTCCTGCTCGGTTTTGCGAACGTAACCTACGTCATCCACGATAAGCAGATTGTATTTATCCAGCTTCAGTAACTCGTCCTGCAGCCGAAGGTGTTGTTTCGCCTGTTGTAGCTGTTGCACGATGGCTGAGGCCGCGATGAACTTAACTTTATAGCCCTGCTCGATAAGCCCGTAACCGATGCCACTGGCGATATGAGTTTTGCCCAGCCCGCTGGCTCCGAACAGCAAGACGTTAGCGCCGAGTTTCAACCAACCGGGTTGGTTAACCAGATCGATGACCTGGTGTTTTGAGATACCGTCGACCCGTTTAAAGTCGAAATTGCCAAGGTTTTTTCCAGCCGGTAACTTGGCGTCTTTCAGCAACCGCTGTAAGCGTTTATCTTCGCGGTTTGCCAGCTCGATATGGCAGAGCTCGGATAAGTACTGCTGAGGGCTCCATTGCTCTTTAACCGCTTTATTGCCCAGCGCGTCCCATTCTTTAACCATGGTGGCGAGCTTTAGCTGCTTGAGCATGAGTGATAATGAGGCCGTTGTGTTATCCATGCAGGCCTCCCGGTATCATAC
>AQOF01000088.1 GCA_000565345.1 Salinivibrio costicola subsp. costicola ATCC 33508 = LMG 11651
TAGAAGAAGACTGGCCATCGCAAGACAGCGAGAGCAGTGTGAGCCGCGGCGTGCCAGTCACCAATCAACGCGCGTTACAAGACGCCGGGTTAACGCCATTGTCACCTAACCAATGGCAACTTAACGATGCTACAACAAATTAAAAAACCATGCAGGCTTTACGCCCATGGTTCATGTGGCATGGCGCCAAGATGACAGTGGTCGAGCGGCACTGCCTTTACTGCGAGTGATGGCAGGAAAAGACTATCGCGCAAGTTTTAATCCCGACGGCACGCCGATCAAAGCAACACCTGAGCCGAAGACCGCTGACGACCCTACCGATGGCTTAAGCCGCAAAGACTGGGACGAACAAAGCGTCTCCGAGCCCGCGACACCGCAGGGATTGTATGAACTTGACGGCACACTACGTGTCTATGTTCAGCATTACTTATATGTCGAGGCCGATATGGTGTTACGCGAGCCGACTGAACGTCGCGCTTTAGTTGAAGACATCATTGATATGCCACTGCAACGCGCCGATGCTGCCGCGAATCAAAATAACGATGTGCAAGTGGCAGGGCTACAGAAAGTAGAAAAACAATACCATGTTGAACGCTACTTGCAGCCTTATGCATTTACCCACAAACGCCGTATGCGCAGTGGTGAAACACATTATCTCGATAATCCAATGATGGGATTGATTATTCAGGTCCGCAAAGTCAATAACGGTTAATCGACAGTCGCTCATTGAAAGCCGTTTATTGAAAGCCGCTCATCGAAAAAATCGCATTAAAAAGCCGGCACATCAAGCCGGCTTTTTTAGTTTCACGCTCACAGCCCCAGTCAGACTATGAGGATGACGGTTTCGCGCCCGGCTTGCCCGTATGGCGACGATTTTTACTCATCGGTTTATGCCCTCGTGCTTTTTCGCCCGAACGTTGGCCATCTTGATACTGCTTTGGCTTCTTCGGTTTTTTCGGCTTCAGTGGTCGCGTATCTAACCGCGACTCCGGCAGCGGATTCGCCACTGGGAAACCCTCAAGGCTAAGGCGCGGTAACACTTGCTTGGTTAGACGCTCAATCGCAAAGAGATCTTTAGCTTCGTCGGCACAGACGAGCGAAATCGCATGACCCACAGCGCCGGCCCGTCCGGTCCGTCCAATACGGTGAACATAATCTTCAGCGACATGGGGCAAATCAAAGTTAACCACTTGTGGTAATTGCGCAATATCGATGCCCCGCGCGGCAATATCGGTCGCAACAAGCACACGTTACATCACCGGTTTTGAATTGCTCCAGTGCTTTGGTACGTGCGCCTTGGCTTTTATTACCGTGAATCGCGGCAGCACTGACGCCATACTCATCTAAATAACGCGACAGACGATTGGCACCGTGCTTGGTTTTACTAAAGACCAACACTTGTTGCCAGTTGTTATCGGCAATTAACGATAAGAGCATCGGTGCTTTTTGCTTTTTATCAACAGGATAAATGCACTGTTCGACACTGGTCGCCGCTTGGTTAGCAGGGCTAACCGAAATCTCTACCGGGTTGTTGACCATGCCTTTGGCAAGTTGACGGATCTCATCCGAGAAGGTGGCTGAGAACAATAGATTCTGACGTTTCGCAGGCAAAGCGGCCAAAATCTTACGGATATCACGAATAAAGCCCATATCCAGCATGCGATCGGCTTCATCCAGCACCAACACTTCAAGTTGCGAAAAGTTGACGGCATTTTGGTTATACAGATCCAATAAACGACCCGGCGTTGCCACGAGGACGTCGGCCCCTTTACGCAATTTCATCATTTGCGGGTTTATCTTCACCCCACCATACACCACCAGCGAGGTCAGCGGCGTGTACTGACTGTATTGTTCAACGTTTTTATGAACTTGTGCGGCGAGTTCACGCGTTGGCGTTAAAATCAAAGTGCGAACGTGATTCGGGCGCGCACGTTTACCGGCTTGCAAACGTTCTAAAATCGGTAACGTAAACCCAGCGGTTTTACCGGTGCCGGTTTGCGCGGCAGCCATCACATCTTGGCCTTCAATTACTGCCGGAATCGCTTTAGCCTGAATCGGTGATGGGATGGTATAGCCTTGCTCTTGCACGGCTTTAAGGAGTGGTGCAGATAGTCCTAAAGAGGAGAAACTCATCAATTGATCTCAATAAATAAAAAAATGTCGCCACGTGTAGACACCCTACCCGTCGCTTAAGGGCATGAATATCAATATCGTTGTATGAGGAAAACTCGGCGTTCAGGAGGGTTGCTCTAGAAGTGATATCAATAATCTTGATTGCGGCGCCATTGTGACGACTTTCGCGCCATTGAGCAACAATTATCGCAAAAGCGCCATCTTCAAAAAGAAAACCGGGGATAGGCCCCGGCTTTAGATTAGGCGCGTTATCCCACTTTAGTGCAGCTTCAAGCTTGGACGTAACACACGGTTAATGCGGCCGACTAACATCATCAAGCCGGTTTTTACATAGCCGTGCAACGCAATTTGATGCATGCGATACAAAGAAATATAAACCACACGCGCGATGCGCCCTTCGATCATCATTGAGCCTTTGGTCAGGTTCCCCATTAAGCTGCCAACCGTCGAGAAGCGGCTTAAGGAAACCAGCGAACCATGATCTTTAAACACATAAGGTTTAAGTTCACGCCCGTTCATTTTCGCAACAATATTGCTAAAGCACAGGCTCGCCATTTGATGAGCAGACTGCGCGCGCGGTGGCACTTTACTGCCATCTTCCTGCGTGCACGCCGCGCAATCACCAATCACAAAAATATCGTCGTCACGGGTGGTTTGTAAGGTGTTCTTCACCTCAAGCTGATTAATGCGGTTGGTTTCTAAACCCGCAATATCTTTCAAGAAATCAGGCGCTTTAATCCCCGCAGCCCAAACCATAATGTCGGCATGGATACGTTCGCCCGATTTGGTTTCTAGGCCATCTTCATCAGCTTTTACCACAAAGGTGTTGGTTTTTACTGTTACGCCGAGTTTTAATAACTCTTGATGCGCGGCACTAGAAATACGTGGCGGTAACGCCGGTAGGATTCGCTCGCCTGCTTCAACCAAGGTCACATTCAACTTAGAGTTCTCGAGGTCACGGAAACCATAGTTGCGCAGCTCTTTAATCGCATTATGCAGCTCAGCCGACAATTCAACGCCTGTCGCCCCCGCACCGACAATGGCAATATCAACACTGCCGTCACCGTGTTTCGCGTGCAGGCGCATAAACTCATTGTTCATTTCTCGGCGGAAACGGTGTGCCTGTTTCGGGTTATCCAGGAAAATACAATTGTCACGCACGCCAGGGGTATTAAAGTCATTAGAGGTCGAGCCAATCGCCATCACTAAGGTGTCATATTCGAGCTCACGCTCGGGCATTAATAGCTCGTTATTCTCGTCATACATGGGCGCGAGGGTGATCACCTTACGTTCGCGATCAATATCCCACAATGTGCCCATTTGGAAATCAAACCCATGATTTTTAGCATGCGCGCGATAGCTTAATACATCGACGCTTCCATCCATCGATCCCGTGGCCACCTCGTGCAGCAAGGGTTTCCATAAATGGCTACTGTTTTTATCGACGAGGGTGATTTCAGCACGGCGTTTGCGGCCTAACGTGCGGCCTAGCTTGGTCGCGAGCTCAAGCCCGCCTGCACCACCGCCGACAACGATAATTTTGGTCACTTCTACATCCTTACCTTAATTAAAAAACACTCGCTAGCCGCACGCATGCCACTAGCTAAAATCGGTCTTAAGTACGCCACTTTCTATTTGTTAGTGACTAACGACATAATCTGTATCAGTGCGTGTGGTTTATTGCTGTGTAGTTGGTCAGCACGCCCGTCCATTTTGCCGTAAAATGGCGATCACTTCGACCCTTGTCTGTGCTTTATTTACGGATAAAATGTAGGAAAATAACACCAAGCGCGTATAACAATGGCGTAGCTATACGCTCGATACGGGAAAGTGACCATCAGGTAGACTTTTTAAAGTGCGCAATCGCTTGTAGATGCGTAGAAAGGTTTTTAAATTTATGGGTTTGCGCCTCATCCCAACGCACAGGATAGAAAGGTGAAAGCAGATGATAGCTACGTTGACTGTCTAGCACGTCGTCTTCACGTGATAGGATAATCAACGCCCGCTGCTGGTTGCGCTGACGAAAATCAGTGACACATTTAGTTGCAATAT
The DNA here is from genome assembly GCA_000565345.1 of Salinivibrio costicola subsp. costicola ATCC 33508 = LMG 11651. Classification (GTDB taxonomy): domain Bacteria; phylum Pseudomonadota; class Gammaproteobacteria; order Enterobacterales; family Vibrionaceae; genus Salinivibrio; species Salinivibrio costicola. The sequence goes on from AQOF01000088.1 coordinate 4,186, forward strand.
CTTCGTACTCTTCAGGACGGTCGATTTTGCCCGGCATATTTTCCTGAGGGTGCAAGTTAGGGTTGATCAGAACCTGCTTTATCCCGCACAAAAATCCAATTCGCTCTGACCAATACCCGCCTAGTCCAACACCACATATCAATGGGTTAGGATCCTGGCTGGCTTCGATCTGCGTTTGCACCTGTTTAAGTAAGTGCTGCATATCATGTTTGGGGTGCAGGGTGCTGTAATTAATGGTGCGAACATCGTCGTCAACAAATTGAAGTTGAAGCACTTTTTCGTGGTTGCCTGGACTGGTGGCATCAAAGCCATGCAGATAGATGATCATAAGCGGTCCTTGCTGATTGCGCTAAGAATGTAATGGCCTTTATCAATAGCATAGCTGCTTACACGCAAAAATGAGCAAGATCACCCTAGCGAGGATCAGGGTATTTTTATCCAGCCATGCCTTGCAAACGCGACGCCCATTGCTCAAGTTCTTCTATCAAGTGCGTGCGTTGATCATCATCCAAGCTTTTATCGAACCGGAGTAACCAGTCAAGGCGCCGAGAGCGATAGATCGCCATGTCTGTCTGCGTATCACTACCACCGCGCCAGGCGACGAGGTCATCCACCCATTGACGCAGTTGACTATCCAAGTCATCGCGTTGGCGTGTCTCAATCAGGTTAAATAGCCGCGCTTGCAACTGCTCACGTACCGTAATGAAGGTCGGCATCGCGCGTTGCTGGTAGTCCGCCATCTCAGCGTAGAATGGCGCTTGGCTGTCTGTGGTGTGTCCGACCCAACCTCAGTGCGCTCTTCAAGCTCTTCTTGTTGCTCGGCTAGCCGTTCTTGCGGTGATTGCTGGTCACGGCGCGCTTGTGCCTCAGCAATTTCGTCTTTTAAAAATTGGGTCAATCGCTCAGCCTGACGATCATCCAGGCTTTGCAATAAACGCGTCGTCGCCGGGATCAGTGCATTGAGTGTGGCTTGTATCCGAGTTTTAACCCCAGCTTGATGATCGCGCAATTGGTCCCATGTTTGCCGTTCCGCACTTTGCGCGGCGATCAAGGTGAGCCGATCCGCTAACCGAGGCAACTCCTCCACGCGATGCCATTGCTGAACTGCATCGAGGTCCGCTTTTACTTGGCGCGATTGGGTGGCGGTCAGGTCGACAATATCGTCCAGGTAATAGTGAATCCAAAACGGCAACGTATTGTACGCAAGCTCCGTGGTACATCCCGCAAGCACCAACAGACAGCCCACAAGCCAGCCTGTTCGACACCGCCGTTTGCAATCCTTGACCATATTGTCTCCTTATCCTTATTCGCCTATGCGTCAGCTACGAGGGATTTATCCGAATGTAGCGGGCGGTCTACTCTGAAAGCTGTTGATACAGCACGTCCGCTGCTTGATTGTACGCAGGTAATCCATACAGATTCGCCCCCACCTCATACCAACATAGTGCTAAATAGTCGGTAAACGGCAACCAAGCGTTGACGCGTGCGAGGATAACATTCACCGATTTTAGTTGCCGCAGAGCACAATAACGCGGCACCACAGTGTGTGGTAACCAGCCATTAGCACGACAAAAGAGCGCGAATGTCAAGATAAGGATCACCGGCGCGGGCATACTCCCAATCAAGTACACACGGGTTACCATCCGGCTCGATCACCACATTGTAAGCGCCCAAGTCCATGTGACACACCGCCGATGGCTCATACGTTGGGAGCGGGCTGTGTGTGAGCACCTTATGTTTGAGCCGGTGTAAACGCGCTACCACACCATCAGGCAGTTGCTTTTCATAATGAGCGCATTGTGCCTCGACGGACGCGGTTTCCAGATCCGTCGGCAGCTGGTGAATACGGGATAAAAGTGGAATAAGGATCGATGCCTGATCGGTTTTTAGATTACAAAGCGGTTCGCCATCCACCCAAGGCACCAATAATCCTTCGCCGTTGTGGACAACCGGCTGACGCGCCAGCCCATGCTCAGCGGCCAAAGATTGCGCCTGAGCTTCACGCGCACGGTCAATGGCAAAAGCATTCGCCGCTCGACCATAGGGACGCCAAACACTGCGCCCCCCCTGTGAGTCGGTGAGTCGTAAACAGCGATTTGTCAGGCCCGCTGCCAACGGCTCGACACCGGTAACCTCGGTAGGGACACCATAATAGCGCGTCAGTGCGGTAGATAAGGTCTGCGCCAGAGCAGGAGACCATTCAACGGCTGACAAAGCGTTCTACATCCTGCCAAGCGATCACTCCTGACTGTAAGTCCATTAACTGCAAACTTAGCTGATAAGGGGCCTGACCGGTGATTTTACCGCTCAGTTGATACTGCGCACCCAGCATGCGGCCATATTGCATAATGGTCGCGGGATCCACCAGCACTTGATTCGCTGCCAACCCTAACGAGGCGCGGACCGCCTGTACTCTCGCTTCAGGAACAGGCGTTATCCAACCGGATTCGATTAAGCCGCTTGCAACTGCGTTGAATACCTTGGGGTAGGAAAATAATCGCCACTGCTATTTTGGATCGGTTGGACCAAGGTCACCGGCGATACCTTTAAAGCTCACTCGCCAATAAGGCTTCCACCGCAGCACGCATGGCGCGATCAATGCCGTTATGCACCTGCGAATCTGATAAACGTGCTGCGCGGTTGGTGTCTGGCGACGGGTTAACCGACTGGTAGCGAGGCGCACACCCTGCGAGTAACAGCACGAGCGCGCCCACCATTAGTTGAGGCAAGCGCAACTTGCCCCATTTTTTCGTCCATCGGCGTGACCACTCAAGGTTCGCGGTTTTCATGGTTTCATTCATATTTAATGTGTTAACCCACCACCATGGGCCCAAGCGCTCGCCCACCCACTAAATGCATGTGGATATGATAGACCTCTTGGCCACCATGTTGATTACAGTTCATGATCAAACGATAGCCGTTTTCGGCAACCCCTTCGTCCGCTGCAATTTTCTTGGCCACGGTAATCATACGCCCGAGCGCGAGCTCATCATCTGGCCCCACATCATTGGTCGTTGGGATCAATTTGTTGGGTACAATAAGCACATGAACCGGCGCGCGCGGATTAATATCACGGAAGGCAGTAACAAGTTCATCCTGATAGACAACATCCGCGGGGATTTCTTTGCGAATGATTTTGCTGAAAATAGTTTCTTCCGCCATGGTCGATTCCCTTTTATGATTGTGTGTCGGCCAAGTATGCGGCAGCCCCCAATGAAGGGCAATATGCTAACGGTACGAATGTGCAACAATTCGGTCAATGCGCGGTGAAATATCCGTCAATCCCCGGTAAAAACAGGGGCTGAATCAAGTAATCGATTGCGTTACCATAGCACCGATGCATTGACATGTAAGGATCACACCATGACCACCCTGCTTTTCAAAAACGCTTCTGTCGTCAACGAAGGACACGTTGTTGAGACCGATGTACTGATCGAAAATGGCCGCATTAGCCAGATTGCTCGCGACATCAGTGCCCCTGCGGCCGCCGATTGTCGCGTGATTGATGCAACCGGTAAACACCTATTACCTGGAATGATTGATGACCAAGTTCACTTTCGTGAACCTGGCTTCCCGAAAAAAGGCACCATTGCCACTGAATCGAAAGCCGCGGTTGCCGGCGGCATCACCACCTACATGGAAATGCCCAACGTTAACCCGCCGACCACAACGCGAGAGGCACTGGAAGAAAAGTATCAACGCGCATCACAATCCAGTCATGCCAATTACGCCTTTTATCTTGGCGCTACTAACGACAATATCGATGAGATCCGTCGTCTTGATCCCAACGCTGCGTGTGGCGTGAAGGTATTTATGGGCGCGTCAACCGGGAACATGTTGGTCAACGATCCTGAAACACTGAACGCGATTTTTGCCGACTGCCCAACGCTGATCGCAACCCATTGCGAAGACACGCCAATGATCAATGAACTGGAAGGCATATATCGGGAAAAATATGGCGACGACGTCCCCATTGATGCGCACGCCCATATTCGTTCCAAAGAAGCGTGCTTAAAATCGTCGCAACTGGCGGTTAACTTAGCCAAAAAACACGGGACACGCTTGCATGTATTGCATCTGACGACCGAAGACGAGCTGTACCAGTTTGAGCCTGCTAAAACCCTAGAAGCCTTGCAGCAAAAGCAAATCACTGCCGAAGCCTGTGTTCATCACCTGTTTTTTAATCGCGACGACTACGACAGCAAAGGGACACTGATCAAATGTAATCCTGCGATCAAAGAGGCGCACCACCAGCAAGCGCTCATTCAAGCGGTGAAAGACGGGGTTATCGATGTAATTGCCACCGATCATGCGCCGCACACCTTTGAAGAGAAGCAAAATACCTACTTTAACGCCCCAGCCGGTCTGCCCTTAGTGCAACATGCCTTGCAAGTGGCGTTAGAATTTTATCATCGCGGGATTTTTGATTTGCCGTTGGTGGTACAAAAAGTGCTCATGCGCCGGCTGTTCGCTATCAGGTGAAAGAGCGCGGTTTCGTTCGTGAAGGCTACTGGGCCGACTTAGTACTGGTGGATCTGAACCAAACTCAGACAGTCAGCCAAGAAAATCTCTTTTATCAGTGCCAGTGGTCACCGTTTGACGGCCACACCTTTGGTCAAGCATTGAGATGACTCTCGTTAATGGCGAAGTCGCGTTTGAGCACGGTCAGCACAGTGAGAAGCGCTACTCCACGCGTCTAGCGTTCGACCGCAGCTAAACGACGTAACCCTTAATTGATACGCGCGCGACACCAAAACGAATCCGTCGCGCGCTTTTCTTTTTGCCTGCGCGGTCAAACTCTCACATCACAAACCTTGCTTATAATAACGATTTGCTTTTATATCCGAATCGTTTATTGTGTTGTTGATATATGGATATTCACGCTGCTTGGTTTCAACACCGGATGATGTTGAAAAGCTGTGTTCGCAAGGAGAGGTAACCTTAAACGTCTTTCGGTTATCGCGACACTCGTATCCTACCTCTTCCACTGGCGTAAGCCGTTCAAAGGCACCAGCTGGCTGATATCCGCATCAGGGCGTACATTGCAAAGCCATCGCAAGCAATGATGACCCCACATGAATGACTCACGTTTGCTCGGTAATCCAGCAGGCGTAACCCAAATCATCGAGCCATCGCCGCAGTCCATATCATGCACGTTATTGTCGTGCAGAAGGCACCGGCAAGCTCGGGACGTCGAATAATCAACCAGTGAGGTGATGATGTCTTCATCTGCTTCTAAGCCACTGCTCAGTGTCAAAAACTTGAGCGTGTCATTTACTACCAACGACGGTATGGTCGATGCTGTTAAAAACGTAAGCTTTGACATCATGCCCGGTGAAACCGTGGCTGTCGTTGGCGAATCAGGATCGGGTAAATCGGTCTCTAGCAGTGCCGTGATGGGCCTGCTGCCCAATAACGCTGTGGTAAAACCTGAATCGCAAGTAAGCTTTAACGATACCAATGTTCTGACCTTGTCGACCAAGCAAATTCAGAAAATGCGCGGTGATCGTGTCGCGATGATTTTCCAAGAGCCAATGACTTCACTGAACCCGTATATGCGCGTTGGCGAGCAGTTAACCGAAGCCATTCAGTGTCACCACCGCACCACGTCAGACAAGGCCAAGCAGCGGATTATCGATCTCCTTAATTTAGTCCACCTTCCTAACCCCACTAGCGCATTGCAAAAATACCCGCATGAGTTTTCAGGCGGCCAATTGCAACGCATCATGATTGCTATGGCCCTAGTGAATGAGCCTGACTTGCTGATCGCCGATGAGCCAACAACGGCCCTGGATGTAACGGTACAAGCCGAAGTATTGAACTTGATTGGCGAACTACAGCAAAAGATGGGCATGGCGATCATGTTTATCTCCCATGACTTGGCCGTGGTGAAACACTTAGCCGACCGCGTTGTGGTGATGTGTAAAGGTGAAGTGGTTGAAACCAACGACACCAAAGCCTTGTTCGATAATCCGCAAGAAGATTACACCAAAATGCTGATTGACGCGGTACCGCGTGGTCGCAAAGCGGCTGTCAACGAGGATTCAGAAAACTTGCTAACCGTGGATAATGTCACCATCAAGTATTTCCTTGGTGCTGACTTCTTTGGCGGCAACAAACGCTATTTTGAAGCGGTGAGCGACATTAGCTTATCGCTACGCCGTGGCGAGACCTTAGGTATCGTGGGCGAGTCTGGATCGGGTAAATCGACCCTGGGCCGCGCAATTATGCGCTTGTTGCCCGTTGCCGAAGGCCGAGTCTGTTTTCGAGGTCACGATATCCACGAAATAAAAAACAGTGAGAATAAAGCGCTATGCCGCGATATGCAGATGGTGTTCCAAGACCCATTTGGCTCACTGTCACCCCGCATGACGGTCGGTGAAATTGTGGCTGAGGGCTTGCGCACTCACTTTCCAGAGCTCGACAAAAAAGAGCGTCTCGATCGGGTAAAAGATGCCCTTTATGAAGTACGTCTCGATAGTTCCGCGATTAACCGTTATCCGCACGAGTTCTCTGGCGGTCAGCGTCAGCGAATTGCGATTGCACGCGCCTTGATCTTGAATCCTGCGTTTATCTTACTCGACGAACCAACCTCTGCATTGGACCGTTCAGTGCAGTTGACCGTGATTGATTTGTTGAAAGACATTCAACAGCGTCACAATATTGGCTATCTGTTTATCAGCCATGACTTGAGTGTGGTTCGTGCGCTATCAGACCGCGTCATGGTCATGCAAAACGGCAAAGTCATGGAGGCGGGCACACCAGAAGAAATCTTCCATCACCCGCAACACGAATACACGCGTAACCTGATTGCCGCGTCGTTCGATCTGGAAGAAGAGGAAGTGGCTTAGCCCACGCAGTGATGTCCAAACGGGCAACATCGATCGGTAGACAAAAAATGCGCCAAATTGGCGCATTTTTTATGACGTCTATCCGCTTAGGCTCCGCCCGACTCAACGCCTTCTCATTAACGCAAACTGGCGTTAAGCCGAACAGGTCCAATTGACGGATTAATCATCCATTTCAGCTATCTTCACCTTCCAGGTATCCGGGCCAATCTGGTGCGCGTTTTGCCCTTGCGCATCAACCGCTACGGTCACGGGCATGTCTTCCACTTCAAATTCGTAAATGGCCTCCATACCGAGATCTTCAAACGCGACCACGCGCGCTTTTTTGATCGCTTTTGATACCAAGTACGCGGCACCGCCGACCGCCATGAGGTACACCGCTTTGTGGTTTTTAATCGATTCCACCGCCGCAGGACCGCGCTCAGCCTTACCGATCATGCCGGTGAGTCCGGTTTCTGCCAGCATCATATCGGTAAATTTGTCCATGCGCGTTGAGGTGGTTGGGCCTGCTGGACCGACTACCTCATCCCCCACCGCATCGACAGGGCCAACGTAATAAATAAAGCGGCCGTTAAAGTCGACGCCCTCGGGAAGGCCTTCGCCATTGCGCAGCATTTCTTGTAAGCGTTTATGTGCGGCGTCGCGCCCGGTCAAGATCTTACCTGATAACAACACAGTTTCGCCGGTTTTCCAGCTCTGCACGTCTTCTTTGGTCACGGTATCTAAGTTAACACGGCGGACGTTATCCCCCACTTCCCAGGTGACCTGTGGCCAGTCGTCCAGTTTTGGTGGTGCCAATTCGGCTGGGCCTGAGCCATCAAGCGTAAAGTGAACATGGCGTGTGGCGGCACAGTTCGGGATCAAGCATACCGGCTTAGAAGCGGCATGGGTGGGCGCGGTTTTTACTTTCACATCCACTACCGTGGTCAGGCCGCCCAAGCCTTGGGCACCGATACCCAGCTTGTTCACCCGATCAAAAATATCTAACCGCAGTGCTTCATCCGCATTGCTTGGACCACGGTCGATAAGTGCTTGAATATCAATGTGCTCCATGAGCGATTCTTTGGCCAATACGGCGGCTTTCTCGGCCGTGCCACCAATTCCAATACCTAACATACCCGGTGGGCACCAACCCGCGCCCATGGTCGGCAATGTTTTCTCAACCCACTCAGCCACATCGTCAGATGGATTCAACATCACCATCTTAGTTTTGTTTTCCGAACCACCGCCTTTGGCTGCAATTTGAATGTCCACCGCGTCGCCCGGCACCATATCGATGTGCACCACCGCAGGGCTATTATCGCGGGTGTTTTGGCGTTTACCGGCCGGATCGGCAACCACGGAGGCACGTAGCGGATTGTCAGGGTTGGTGTAGGCACGTCGTACCCCTTCATCGACCATTTCTTGCACCGTCATATCATGACGATCCCACTGCACCGCCATGCCCACTTTGACAAAACAGGTGACAATACCTGTATCTTGGCAAATAGGACGCTTACCTTCCGCCGACATGCGGGAGTTAATCAGAATTTGCGCAATGGCGTCTTTTGCCGCCTGGCTTTGTTCCTTGTTGTACGCTTTTTCAAGGGCTTGTACAAAATCAAGGGGATGGTAGTAAGAGATATATTGCAGGGCATCTGCAACACTTTCGATCACGTCTTGCTGTTTAATTGTGGTCATCATTGCCTCTGGTGTCATTTGCAGGACCCAAAGCGGGTATCCAGTGTGGGGGAGCTTTCCCCTCGTTATTATCGGTTGGCGATCAATTTTCGAGTAGCGCTCGATTGTCGGTTGACGCTAGATGTAAATCGCATATAGCCAAGTTGCCTCATCGAATTATTAGAAGGTGATAATGGCAACAGCGTTGCTTGGTTATTTTTGTTTGGCCCAGCGCCGGAAAAGGCCTAGCTATGATACGCTTAGCGCTATTCGCGCGCCACACAGCGCT
>AQOF01000089.1 GCA_000565345.1 Salinivibrio costicola subsp. costicola ATCC 33508 = LMG 11651
AGTGTGGAGTGTGTGCAAACGCTGTCGCGCTTAAATCGCACCTTCCCAGGCAAAGACCAAACCTTCGTCCTCGACTTTTTCAACAGCGAAGAAGACATACTGGAATCGTTCAAGCCCTATTACACCACCGCAGAGCTGGATGGCGTGACGGATCCACATATCTTGTTCGACATTATGAGCAAACTGGATGACGAGCAGATCTACGAATGGTCAGAAGTTGAGAAGTTTGCCGAGGCTTTTTATGACCCTAAAGCGCCGGCGAGTAAATTAAGCTATTACACTGCACCGGCAAAAGAGCGCTTTGCGGCGCGTTACCGTCACGCTCGCGACACGCTAAAGCAAGCCAAGGATATGCTGACCCAGGCGCGAGCGTCAGAGGATAAGTTCAGCATCAATAAAGCGGACGATTCAGTAAAAGCCGCCGGTGAAATGATCGACCAGCTCGATCTATTCAAAAAGAACCTCAACAGCTACGTGCGGATGTATGAGTTTCTATCCCAAATTACACCTTACAACGATCACGAGCTTGAATCCCTGTGTGTCTACGCCAAGAGCTTACTCCCGCTCTTAAGTATCGAGCGTTTAGACGATGAAGATGATGTTGATATATCCGGTATGACACTGACGCATTACCGCACCACCAAAAAAGCGGAAAAAGCGTTGCAGCTGGGTGAAGAAGATGGCGGCTACCTCAGTTCAGTGAAAGCGGTTGGTAGTGCTAAGCCCCATGATCCGGAAAAGAAAAAGCTGCAGGAAATCATCGACGCCTTAAACGATTTATTTGGCGCAGAAGTGGGGGACGAACACAAACTTCGCTACGCCGAAGGGATCGCCGGACGCCTACGGGAAGATGCCGACGTCATGGCCCAGGTAAACAAGCATTCCGAAAAAGAGGTGATGCACGGCCTGCTGCCACAAAGGCTGATCGACCGCGTGGTGGATTCGATGGAAGACCACGAAAAGCTCTCAATGGAAGTGCTCGAGAACCCTGCTGTCAAAGACGGGTTCGCTAGGCTGATATTGAAAATGCTGGTGGAAAACCGCGACGCGTTATAACCGCTTAAGGTGAGGGGCGAGGTCGCCTCTCACCGAGAGCGTAGAAGTCCATGTCGTGGGGCGGGAGGCACTGATAATTGCTGCCAGTGCGCTCATTGTCAGAAATAGATGGGACTATTGGCTATATTTTACCGCCAAATGTCAAAGGCTGAAAATGCATGTTACCAAGCTCAAGCGCAACAACTGAAATCATCACTTTTCATTGGAACTGCTAAAGCTACATGTGAACGGTCCCTTTGAGTCGTCTTAACTTTTTACTCGCTTAAGCGCCTCTGAAACCACCGGATTCCACTTTGCGTAGCTAAACCCAGTTGATGGATGCTGTATCGCACAGACATCTATATTACTTTCTAGGCTAGGTATAGCCCCACCGAGCTCAACTCCAAGAACCAGCACTAAATCCGGTTTTAAGTGTTCAATCACGCTTAAAAAGGCCTCTTTTGAATCTTGCCACATATCTTGATTAGGGCGGACTCTTGGTGTGTCACCAACGAAGCCCTGAACATAGTTATAGAAAGCAAGATGTTGCCAGACTTCGCTACGCTCTTCATCAGAAAGCCATTGGTTACTATCCAAACCAAGTAGAACTTTGCTGATTTTGGTAAAGAACGCATGCCTGTGATCTATAGCGAGATTTTGTACAACATCTTTAGTGAAGTTAGGACTTACCTCCTCTTCAGTTCCATAATGTGATTCACCTAGTACCAAAACTCTTGCACCGAATCGATTAGCTTCCCAGTAACGATCCCCTACCCAAGGCTGAAATACTATCGGCATATTGCCTCCCTACACTGTTAAATGATTTGGACTTAGCTTCGCGGCATGTCGTTCGTAGCGCACTATCGCTAACACACCACTGAGTTGGCAGCTTTGGATGTAGCATACCAAGGGCTGTTTTGGATTTCGTGCGCTATTGTCTAAAGTGTTAGATAAGCCATGTTTTGTGAACTGGGTCCAATAATAATGCTAGGGACATAAAGAGGAATTATTTAGGTAGGTTCTGTGTGACCGATTGGAGCGATGGCTTGTCAACGCCAGTTCAAAATTGACCCACTAACACACTTACTCTGTCCTGTGTGGCAGGGTAGGTGTAAGGGCATGTATAGCTGAAGAATAATTGACGCTCGATAGATGCTAAATAGAACGGATGATCAGTATAACTTCGTTACAGAGAGCCGACCCGTAGGCTTGAGAAATGAAAGATAGAATAGTTGCCTCTGAAAGCTGTCGGGGCAGATCAATGATCAGCTTGTTGAATCATTACCTTGATCGCCATTGATCAGCTAAAAGATTACAATAAACCCAAAACTTGTACATTTGTGCAGGCTAAGTAAAGAGCCAGGGTGGCATTGAGATTTGAGGGTTTTAATGGTCCCCATACCCCACGCCGTATCCAGAGCGATTTTTGGTTTATTTGAATGACCGTAAAACCCTTATTTGATGCGCTCTAACCACACCCGGCTTCGGTATGGTGGATAGATTGCTTGGCCTCTCACGCAGGGAGGGCAGAGTATTCAGGTAGCGAGTTTTTATCGGGCTCTACGGTTAAATCACTTTAAGCTGCTTAGTCCCAGTCACTGAGAGGCTACCTTTAGCTGCTTGCTCGATGTGCCCACTCCACCAGCACATCATTGGACGTCGGCGTTCAATGTAATCTGTCCGGTTATACGCACTCCGTACCTGGTTGTCATCAACGTGGGCAAGAGCAGACTCGATAAGATCTGAATCAAAGCCCTGCTCGTTCAGTGTTGTACTTGCCAGGGAGCGTAGACCATGACTCACGAGCCGGTCGGCAAACCCCATTCGTTTTAGTGCCATATTGGCCGTTTGGCTATTACAAGGTTTTTGCGGATCACGATCTGAAGGAAAAATAAAATCACGATGGCCACTTAGCGGCTTGATCACTTCTAATATCGCCAGCATCTGCTCTGTGAGTGGGATCCGGTGTTCTCTTCTTTTTTTTGTCCTCTCCGCCGGGATAATCCATAGTTCGTTATCCCAGTCTATTTCATCCCATCGTGCAGCAGCGGCTTCTGCTGGTCGCGTCATGGTGTGTAGCTGCCATTCGATTAGGCACCGGGTAACTCGTTTGATATTCGCGTAAGCAAGCTTTTGCATTAACTCTGGTAGTTCATCGGGAGTTAACGCTGCCATATGGTTCTTTTTGGGCTTTTTAAATGCGACACCAATGCCCGATAGTGGATTAGCGTGGATAAGGCCACAGTTAACCGCGTAGTTCATCATTTCGTTTAGTCGTTGGACCAAGCGCTTTAATGTCTCTAGGCTGCCCGATGCTTCAATGGGCTTTAAGGCATCTATCACCATAGGGGCAGTGATTTTGGAAAGGGGAGTAGCGCCAAGCTTTGGAAAAATGTGACGTTCCAGAGAGCGCCATATGTCGGTCGCGTATCCCTCAGTCACTTGCTCTTTTTTCAGCTCGAACCACTGGTAGGCGACTTTCTCTACCGTATGTTCGGTGAGCGCAATCTCTTGCCTTTGTTGCTCTTCACGGTGTTCCTTAGGATCGATGTTTTGAGCGAGGAGGGCTCTTGCATCCATGGTCGCTTTACGCGCTTGAGACAGGGTAACAGTGGGATAGGCACCGAGGCTGAGGTTGGTGCGCTTTTTGGTGAATGGACGCAGGTAATTAAAAAGCCAAAGCTTAGAGCCGGTTGGTTTAACTCTTAGTCTGAGTCCGTCGCCATCATAGAGTAGGTACTCTTTACCTTCTGGCGTTGCTGCTTTTATCTTCTTATCCGTAAGCTTAGCTATGATTTTAGCCATAATGGGTACACCTCTCAGCCTCCATTTTCATCAGTGTACACCTCGGTGTACCTAAAAATCAAAGCGGTTGGTGGACATCTATGGACCTTAATGAACGGTAAGTTATTGATTTTACTTTACTTGAGGCAATAAAAAAGACGTCCGTGGACGTCTTTGAATATAAAATTGGTGGAGCTGGCGGGAGTTGAACCCGCGTCCAGAATCAGTCTAACCGATGGCGCTACATGCTTAGTTTGTCTTTAGTCTCGTCAGAGTGCTGCGGACAAACACGCCACACAAAGACATACCCAACTTATGTTTAACGCTTCAGCTCTTGGGTCAAAGCCTCCACGCGATCCTGTTTGGTTTTGACTATCCTGATTCCCCGTCCTACAGGCGAAGGCTAGAGAGGATAGGCACTCAGCAGGTTATTAAGCTGCTAGTGCGTAGTTTTCGTCGTTTGCGACTATTTTTTTGCGGCTTTTTACGAGGCCAACCGCCCCTCGGCATGCTCCACGGGCCTTCTCAATCCTGTCGAATCCTGAATCAGCCCCAGAGTGTTGCGGCAGAGTCTAACACATTGATCTGCCGCGTCAACGATTACCGCGTTGAGTGTTTCATGATCCTGGATTTTTGACGCTGCCAGTCTCTGTCTTTCGCGGTATCACGTTTATCGTGTAATTTTTTACCTTTCGCTAAGCCTATTTTGAGCTTAGCAAATGATTTTTTCCAGTATAAAGACAATGCCACCACGGTGAAACCGTCTCGATTAACCTTACCCAGTAAGGTATCAAGCTCCCGCCGTTTGAGCAAGAGCTTACGGGTGCGCTGTGGATCAGCGACCACATGCGTGGAGGCGACATTCAGCGGGGTGATCGTTGCCCCGAACAAGAAGGCTTCCCCGTCTTTGAGCAACACATAGCTTTCGCTGATATTGGCTTTGCCCGATCGAAGTGCTTTCACTTCCCAACCTTGCAGCTCTAGCCCCGCTTCGAAGTCATCTTCAATAAAGTACTCAAAGCGTGCTTTTTTATTCAGCGCAATGGTGTTGCTATTTGCTTTGTTCTTTGCGTTTTTCTTAGCCATAGTCCGCGCATTATAAAGGCGATGTGTCGAAGAATGAAAGGATTATCGCATGCTGTTAGACAAACCGCATGACTTTCTTAGATATGCTAGCCGCTAACATTGGTGAAAGGCGACCTCAGTGGTATTATCTCGCGGTTAACTTTAAGGAGTCCCTATGCCGCAAATCATCCGCTCGGCTTTAGTGCCGTTCAGTGCTGAGCAAATGTTTGCCTTGGTGAACGATGTTGAAGCGTACCCCGAGTTTTTGCCCGGATGTGTGAGCACTCGATTGATAGAGCACACAGACTCAACCATGGTCGCTTCACTGGACGTGGCCAAAGCGGGCATAAAGAAGACGTTTACAACAAAAAATTACTTAACCGACAATGCGCGTATTGATATGACCTTAGTTGACGGTCCGTTTAAGCGTTTAAGTGGGGGGTGGCAATTTACGCCGTTGTCGAGTGATGCGTGTAAGATAGAGTTAAACCTTGAGTTTGAATTCACTAACCGTCTGGTGGAAGCAGCGTTTGGGCGCATTTTTAGTGAGTTAACCAGCAGTATGGTAAAAGCGTTTACAGAGCGAGCGAAAGCGATTTATGAGTGAAGAGACTCTGGTGCATGTGGAAGTGGTGTATCCGCTACCGAATGAGCAACGCATCTTTAATTGTGTCGTTAAGGCTGATACAAGTGTTGAAGAGATTATCCGCCAGTCGGGTATCTTGAGCGCGTACCCTGACATTGATTTGTCCACCAACAAAGTGGGTATTTTTAGCCGACCGGTGAAGCTTGACGCGCAAGTAAGAGAGGGTGATCGGATTGAGATCTATCGGCCACTCCAAGCTGATCCGAAGGAAATTCGCCGCCGTCGAGCTGAACGAGCGAAGCAAGAGGGCAAGGCCGATCCTGTGACAGGTGGACGGGTTGATACCAAGCGTAAGCGCTAACCGTCGAACACCGATGCTTGGCCTTGCTCAAGCGATAAATAATCACAGTAAAGGCGCCGATATCCGGCGCCTTTTAACGAGCCAATGGCTGTCACTGCTTATTGCACAGCCTCAAAAAACTGGTCGCCCGGCTCATAGTCACCACTCATGCTGACTAATTGATTATTATCATCAAACGAGAGCACTAAATCTTTTTGCGTTGGATCTTGGTGGCCCGGCTGTTGCCACTGTACGAAGTACCAAGTGTTTGGGTAGCCAGACTCAACCAACATCGGTGGGCCGAGAAGGAATTTGACCTGCTCTTTTGTCATGCCAAACTTCAATGAGTCTACGGCCTTTTCTTCAATATAGTTGCCTTGATTGATATCTACACGATAAACCAGTTTTTCGGCATAAGAACAACCCATAATGGCAATCGCCATTAGAGAGGCAACGGCGGCTTTTTTCCAACCCATAGTTAATATCTTCACTGTCTCGTTGAGGGCAAATCACGTCACTCAGTACGTTTTGCAAGCGGTGCCTGCGGTGCATAGCGCGTCGAGTATAAACAAGCAGAGAATATATGTAAAAAACCTGCCAACGACTAGCGTTTGGAGGGGCATAACGTGAAAAAGTTCGCAATGAGAAAAGAAATAACCGAGGAAAGTGAACGCTGCACACTTCCCTCGATCAAGCATGTGATCAATGCCGTGTTTTTTTAAGCGGCAATGAGCAGATCTTCGGCATTTGCTAAAGTACGCTCGGTAATTTCACTGCCACCAAGCAAACGGGCCAGCTCATTAATACGGGCCTGGTAATCGAGTGGGTACATGCGAGTGGTCGTCGTGCTTGGTCAGTCTCTTTGGCGACAAACATTTGTTGATGACCACAGCCGGCAACTTGTGGCAAATGGGTGACACACATAACTTGGGTCGATTCGCCAAGCTGACGTAATAATTGACCCACAATGGCGGCGGTTGGCCCGCTAATACCGACATCAACCTCGTCAAAGATAAGGCTAGGTGTTTCCACTTTTTGTGCTGTAATCACTTGAATAGCGAGGGAGATCCGCGATAGCTCACCACCTGACGCGACCTTTGCGAGTGGTTGTAAAGGCTGGCCGGGGTTGGTCGAGACCAAAAATGCGACCGCATCGCCGCCTAGAGGATTTAGGTGGGTCTCTGCTTTATTTTCGACTTGGATTTCAAAACTGCCGTGTTCCATGCTGAGCTGATGCATGCTTTGGGTAATGAGTTTATTGAGCTCTTTGGCATAACGACGACGGCTTTTACTGAGCTTTTCTGCTGTGTCTAAACAGTCTGCGAATTGCTTGTCGACTTCGGCTTGAAGCTGCTCAATGGCCTCATCATTGTGCGCGAGTTTTTCTAGCTCCGTTATCAACTGTTGATGTGTGCTATACAGCACCTCTGGTTGAACATGGTGTTTGCGTGACAAACTCATAATGGTAGTCATGCGTTGATCTAAATATTGTAAACGCTGCGGATCCATGTCGAGTTGATCAAGATAACGAGCGATCTCCTGACTGGTTTCTTGAGTTTGAATTCTAGCTTCTTCGAGCATTTCCGCCAGCGGAGAGAAGTGATTGTCTAGTGTCGCTAATTCATTCAAACGTTGTTGCGCAGCAGTTAGCAGGCCAAGTGTATTGCTTTCTTCGCCATCGCAGAGCAAATCAACCACTGCTTGGCTTGTTATCGCGATATCACCACTATTGGATAAGCGTTTATGCTCTTCTTCAATTTGCTGATATTCGTCTTCACCAAGCGCAAGTTCATTGAGTTCGCCCACTTGATACTCAAGCAGCTGTTGTTGTGCCTCAATATCATCCTTTTTCTTTATCAGTGCCTTTAGCTCATTTTTTGTGCGACGCCAACGTTGATAGCGCGTTGCCATTTTATCGATCAACGATTGATGACCCGCATATTGGTCAAGCAACGTAATTTGGTGCTCAGGGCGTAACAGTTGTTGATGTGCATGTTGACCGTGAATGTTGATCAAAAGTTGCCCAAGTGCTTTTTGCTGAGAAGCAGGAACCGGATTGCCATTGATATAAGCACGTGACCGCCCTTCTTTAGTGATTACGCGTCTTAAAATACAATCGTCACCGTCTTCTAATTCGTTATCTTGTAACCAGCGTCGCGCCGCACTGTTTTGTTCCAAGGTGAAGCTGGTCGATATTTCAGCGCGCTTTTCCCCTGGGCGCACCATATTGGCATCGGCGCGGTCACCTAAGCATAAGCCTAGCGCATCAATAGAAATAGATTTACCTGCCCCGGTCTCACCGGTTATCGCCGTCATGCCTTTACTAAACTCCAACTCCAAGGATTTAACGATGGCAAAGTTTTGAATGGTTATATCGGCTAACATAGGAAAACACCTGTATCTATCAACAACTGTGTATAGATACAGTATATACTGTTTTTTCATCCAGTGAAGACTGTTCAGCGAAAATTATTATGAATGGGATGAGGCACACAAAAAATGGACAAAAACTGAGGGCCTGTTTTGAATGCAAACAGGGAATAGGGAAATAACGCTGATATTAAAAAACAGCCGCGTCAGAACAGCTTCGAGGACCAGCCCAGTTTTTTACGTAACGTATTGTAATAATTGTAGTCTTTGGGATGAATAAGTTTGAGCGTGGCGGGGCTTTTGTAAATATGCACTTCATCGCCCGGATTCACTGGCAAAGAAACTTGCCCATCACAACTGACTTCTAGTGTGCCGCGGTTATCGGGAGAGACCAATAATTTAATCCGGCGATTGCCATCAACCACTAAAGGCCGACTTGATAGGGTATGGGGGAACATAGGGACTAAAGAAATGGCGTTGAGGCTGGGGGATAAGATGGGGCCGCCGCCTGATAAGCTGTAGGCTGTTGATCCCGTTGGCGTTGAAATAATGATCCCATCTGAGCGCTGCGAAAAGGCGAAATGCTCGTTAATATACACTTCAAACTCAATCATGTGAGCCACTTGCCCTGGGTGTAGAACGGCCTCGTTGAGCGAAGAATTATGGCTTTTAACCTGATCGTGACGATGGATCTCTGTCTCAAGCAAAAAGCGGTCTTCTTCCATGTAGTCGCCACTTAAAACGGCGTCTAGGGCATTTTCAAAGGCATCGGGATCAAGGTCGGTCAAAAAGCCTAAATTGCCACGGTTCACACCAATCACTTTTATATTGCATCGTGACAGCACGCGGGCGGCGCCGAGCATATTGCCGTCGCCACCGATAACAATCGCGAGATCGGCGTGCTGACCAATATTAACCAAATCCAGATAGTGCGCGTCGGGTAGCCCTAAATTGGTACTCAAACGTGTATCAATGCACACCTCATAACCGCGCTCGATGAGCCAATGATAAAGGCCGATGTGTGTATTAACCGCGTCTGGGTTGCGAGGTTTACCAATTAAGGCAATGCGCTGGAATGGTGTCGACATAATCAGGATCCCATCGTTATTTGTGCCCAGTATAACGCGGTAAAAAAAGGATTGTCGTGATTTGCGTTATGTGGGCGGTTGAATCATAAAGATTCATCCCCATAATACTTCCACAATCAAGTTAAACAGTCCCAGTGCGCGCTGGGCAATGCCATTTGTGTCGGAGTGATCATGAGCGAAGAACAGAAAGTTAAGCAAGAGCAAGAAGCGATGAAAGATGCGCAAGCTGCTGAAGGCAAAGATGCAGAGCAGACGGTTGAGCAACAGGCAAGCGGTAGTGCAGACATTGAGCAAGAGGAAACCGAAGCCATGATTGCACGCATTACAGAGTTAGAAGCAGCACTTGAAGCCAGTGAAGCCAAAGTGCAAGAGCAACAAGACAGTGTGCTTCGTGCCCGTGCTGACGTAGACAATATGCGTCGTCGCTCAGAGCAAGAAGTAGAGAAAGCGCGAAAGTTTGCACTGGAGAAGTTTGCCAGTGAGTTGCTGCCCGTTATCGACAACCTTGAGCGTGCTGTCGAGATGGCGGATAAGGAAGATGAATCGATCAAGCCCATGGTTGAAGGGGTAGAGCTGACGCTAAAAACCATGATGGATACCATTGATAAGTTTGGTTTGAAAGCGATTGACCCACAAGGACAACCTTTTAACCCTGAGCTTCACCAAGCGATGACGATCCAGGAAAGTACTGAACATGAGCCAAACACCGTGATGATGGTGATGCAAAAAGGCTATGAGTTAAATGGTCGCGTGGTACGTCCAGCGATGGTGATGGTATCGAAAGCCGCACAAGGCAACGTCGACGAAAAAGCGTGATTTTAATAAGGGCATAGCATCAATAGTTAATTTGTTACTCCGCTTGTGATACGTGAGTGACGAACACGGATTTTTTTGCTGCTAGCCCTTGAAAAGTGTCGTGCTGCCCTTATTTAAACGGCAGCAACAAATAAAAATTTGCGGTGAGGGGGTTGAACCTCTCACAGTTACCCCCACATAAAGGGTAACGAACTACAGCCACAGAACGAATTTCGGAGAGCACCAGATGGGTAAAATCATTGGTATTGACTTGGGTACAACCAATTCATGTGTCGCCGTGCTAGACGGTGAAAAAACGCGCGTAATTGAAAACGCTGAAGGTGATCGTACAACGCCATCCGTTATCGCTTACACACAAGATGGTGAAACACTTGTCGGCCAGCCTGCGAAGCGCCAGGCAGTGACAAACCCAGAAAACACCCTATACGCGATTAAGCGTCTGATCGGTCGCCGCTTCGAAGATGAAGAAGTACAGCGTGACATCAGTATCATGCCTTTCAAAATTGTGAAGGCAGATAACGGTGATGCTTGGGTTGAAGCGAAAGGCCAAAAAATGGCCGCGCCACAAGTGTCAGCTGAAGTGTTGAAGAAAATGAAGAAAACCGCTGAAGACTTCCTCGGCGAAGAAGTGACTGGCGCGGTAATCACTGTTCCTGCTTACTTTAATGACTCTCAGCGTCAAGCGACTAAGGATGCTGGTCGTATTGCGGGACTAGAAGTTAAACGTATTATCAACGAGCCTACAGCGGCAGCATTGGCTTATGGCCTTGATAAGAAAGGTGGCGATCGCACCATCGCGGTTTATGACCTGGGTGGTGGTACGTTCGATATCTCTATCATCGAAATTGATGAAGTCGATGGTGAGCAAACCTTCGAAGTACTGGCAACCAACGGTGACACCCACTTGGGTGGTGAAGACTTCGATAACCGTTTGATCACCTACTTGGTCGACGAATTTAAGAAAGAGCAAGGCATCGATCTGCGTCAAGACCCGCTCGCGATGCAGCGTGTCAAAGAAGCGGCTGAGAAAGCGAAGATTGAACTGTCTTCTGCGCAGCAAACAGACGTGAACTTGCCTTATGTGACTGCGGACGCAACCGGTCCTAAGCACATGAACATCAAGATTACTCGTGCCAAGCTGGAATCACTGGTTGAAGATCTGGTTCAGCGTTCACTCGAACCAATGAAAGTGGCCCTGGCTGACGCCGAGCTGTCTGTTGATGAAATCACGGATGTTATCTTGGTCGGTGGTCAAACCCGCATGCCTATGGTTCAGTCAAAAGTTGCAGAGTACTTCGGTAAGGATGCACGTAAGGACGTGAACCCGGATGAAGCGGTTGCAATGGGTGCGGCTGCACAGGGTGGTGTACTGTCTGGCGATGTTAAAGACGTACTACTGCTTGACGTTACGCCACTGTCGCTAGGTATCGAAACCATGGGCGGTGTGATGACCAAGCTGATTGAGAAAAACACGACGATTCCAACTAAGGCGAATCAAGTGTTCTCAACCGCTGAAGACAACCAAAGCGCGGTAACGATTCATGTGATCCAAGGTGAGCGTAAGCAAGCCATGCATAACAAATCACTGGGTCAGTTTAACCTAGAAGGTATTCAGCCAGCGCCACGTGGCACGCCACAAATTGAAGTGACTTTCGACTTGAACGCGGATGGTATTTTGAACGTGTCTGCGGCTGATAAGCAAACCGGTCAAGAGCAGAAGATCACCATCCAAGCGTCTGGTGGCCTAAGCGATGAAGACGTTGAGAAAATGGTACAAGAAGCAGAAGCTAACAAAGAAGCGGACAAAAAGTTCGAAGAGTTAGTCACTGCCCGTAACCAAGCTGATCAGCTCATTCATGGTACACGCAAGCAAATGGACGAAGCGGGTGACAAATTGCCTGCTGAAGACAAAGAGAAGATCGAAACAGCTATCTCTGAGCTGGAAACCGCACGCAACGGTGAAGATAAAGAAGACATCGATGCGAAGGTTCAAGCACTGGTTGCGGCTTCATCAAAACTGATGGAAATTGCCCAGCAGCAAGCTCAAAATGAGCAGGCGCAGCAAGACGCCGGTGCCGATTCAGCAAAACAAGACGACGACGTTGTTGATGCTGAGTTCGAAGAAGTTAAAGACGACGACAAGAAATAAGCGAAAGCACTGTCGTTAATAAGCACGGGCGTAGGGGAGCGATCTCCTTCGCCCGTCGTTTTATCAAACAGTGATTTGAACGTCTTTGTTTTGTTGACGTAAACAGGTGCAGTCAGACCATGTCTAAAAGAGATTTATATGAAGTGCTCGGCTTAAGCCGCGATGCAAGCGAGCGCGATATTAAAAAGGCCTATAAGCGGCTGGCGATGAAGTATCACCCAGACCGTAATAAAGGCGATGATGCCGACGAAAAATTTAAAGAAGTGAAGTTGGCATACGAAATACTGACCGATCCGCAAAAACGTGCAGCCTACGACCAATATGGTCATGCAGCCTTTGAACAAGGTGGCATGGGAGGCGGCGGCTTCGGCGGTGGCGGCTTTGGCGGCGGTGGTGCTGACTTTAGCGATATTTTTGGTGACGTATTCGGCGATATATTCGGCGGAGGTCGTCGCGGTGGTCAGCAACGCGCACAACGTGGTGCCGATTTACGCTACAACATGGAGCTAACGCTTGAAGAAGCGGTCCGTGGCGTCAGCAAAGAGATCGAAGTGCCCACCTATGTCGGCTGTTCGACGTGTGATGGTAGTGGTGCGAAACCGGGGACTAAGAAGCAAACCTGTGGGACCTGTAACGGTATTGGCCAAGTACAAATGCGCCAAGGTTTCTTTGCGGTTCAGCAGGCCTGCCCAACGTGTCACGGCAGCGGTACCATTATCAAAGACCCTTGTAATAGCTGCCACGGTCAAGGTCGCGTCAAAGAGACCAAGCACTTGAATGTGAAAATCCCAGCAGGGGTTGATACAGGCGATCGTATTCGCTTATCAAGTGAAGGTGAAGCGGGAGAAAATGGTGCGCCAGCGGGCGACTTATACGTTCAAGTACACGTTCGTGAACACCACATTTTCACCCGAGATGGCAACAACTTGTATTGTGAAGTACCGGTGAGTTTCACCATGGCCGCGCTAGGTGGCGAGGTTGAAGTGCCTACCCTTGATGGCCGTGTAAGCTTAAAAGTGCCAGCAGAAACGCAAACAGGACGCATGTTCCGTATGCGCGGTAAAGGGGTGCAGTCTGTTCGTGGCGGCGGTATGGGTGACCTGATCTGTAAGATGGTTGTCGAAACGCCAGTGAACTTAAGCAGCCGTCAAAAAGAGCTTCTACAAGAGCTAGAAGAGTCTTTTAGTGGCACTGAAGCGAAAAAACACAAGCCAAAATCAGAGGGCTTCTTTGACGGTGTCAAAAAGTTTTTTGATGATTTAACCGGATAAGCAACTGGGCCTCGTGCATACGGGGTAGCCAGTATTGAATCCTCAGTCATCATAGAAAGGCCAGCTCTGTGCTGGCTTTTTTTATACCTGACGAAAACGTATTTGTTGATCGAGCATGCGGTAAAGGACAAGATGCATTTGATGAGGTCGACGTTATCAGTCCGTTCGCATGGAGGACCAAGGTAGCACATGCGTCATCGATTTGGGGGGAACTTGTTCGAGGGTGAGCAAGGATCTTATAGGCTGCCTTCCCACCTTGGATTTCGAACCGATAATCCGGTGAGAGCTGACAATCCGCACATAGCGCCTCTTCTAACTTAGCGACATCTGATACCGACGGATATTGCTCAGCCATCGTAAATTGCTGCTCTACCCACGCTTGTAACTGAATTAAATGTCGAGTCGCCGCTTGCCGCGTCTGTCGTTGTTGGTGCTCGGCATAGCTGGGGATGGCAATCCCTGCAAGTGTTGCGATGATGGCCAGTACAAGCATCATTTCGATCAGTGTCACGCCATGTTGTAAATAGCGACAAAAATATAAACGCATTTCTACGTGCCCCTCGAAGACTCAATTACCAAACGCATACAGAGCTTATGAGAGTGGTAGTCTGCGCTCAATCGGCAGGCGGCGATCTTGGGAGGCAGTATGCGTTTTCACCGTGCCCAATTCACGCCAAGTAGGCTACAGCAACATGGCGTAACATTGATTGAATTATTGATTGTATTGAGTGTGTTAGCGGTTATTTGTGCCATCGTATTTCCTAGCTTTACCTATTCACGCCAAGTGGCCGTAATGGCCAGTCGCAGTGCAGAGCTGACAAGCTTATTCCAACTGACTCAAAGTCGTGCGATCAATCAGAGCCAAGCATATCGTCTTGTTTGGCATCAAGACGAAAATACGCAATGCATTATTGCTCAACCGGTCAACGAAAAAGCGAACAGTGTGAGTAGAACGGGCGCGATGGCTAAAATATCGTGTCAACAAACCACATTAGCTATGGTCAGGCTACCTAAAGCAATTCAATTAAAAAAGAAAGTGAGTGAGGGGTGGGTGTTATTGCCTGACGGGGATCTATTTACTATCGATTTTCGCACACAGCGACCCAGTCATAATCTCACGCTTGGTCTAAGCCGCGATCTTGCCAGCACACCGGATTACATTGTCACCGTTCGCCAGTACCTTGGCTTTGATGTTTGTCCGTGGCGGGAGGTAGCCAGTGCGTGCAGCTAACTGTAAAGGCCATTCATTGGTTGAACTCTTGGTGGGGCTTACGGTGAGTATGATAGTCACCATCGCGGCACTGGCGGTGATGACAACAGCGACGGCGACACAAACGCGTCTGGATAATAAAACGTTTTTGTCTTTAGAAATAAGTCGCCTTCTTACCTTTATGGAGGCAGATATTCGCCGTGCAGCCCTCTGTTATCAATGCGGCAGGACTTCCCCTTACGTGTTTAAAAGCGGAGATGAGGCGCACATTGTGTTAATTGATGAAGTGCCTGAGCAATCTAGCGGGCAATGTTTGCGATTTGCGTACCAACAAGGGCGTACTCACTCCACGCAAACTATTGATAAAGACGATGCCAAAGGATTTCGTTTCGATGCAGAATCACAGGCGATAGAGGCTTATGAAAATCACCAAGACACCAAAAATTGGTCATGTGAGTCAGGGTACTGGCGAGATATTTCATCCCGAGCATTGAAGGTCACGCATTTAGCCTTTTCTCGTGATGAAACGCGGACGGAGACAGGGCGACGTATTACTGCGTTAACTATCGAACTTTCCGCCTCATTAAAACGCCAACCTAGTGAACGTGAACAAGTGTCGAGAACCTTGGTTTTAGCTAATACGGTTGTTTCACCATGAAATGCATCAGAAAACATAAGTACGACCAAGGCATAGCAACGCTTGCGGTGGTTGCGAGTGTTGCACTGATTGCACTTCTCATTGTGTTAGGAGTCAGTCGACGTGCGGTTAATGATATCCAACAGACGCAAGCGAGAGTCAAAACCGAACAATCACTTTCCAAAGCTTGGGCCGCTCTCGACTGTGCGGTGGCTAAAATTCAACATGATGGAATTGAGTTATCCAACAATGATATCGCCCAAGCACTAGAACAACTTTCTCCCTGTCAAAACGTCGCGCAAAGTCAATTATGGTTGGCACCATGGCAAAACAGTAAGCGCGGGATGTGGCATCTTTACGCAACTCATGCACAGCAACAAGTCGGGGTTACTCTGGCAAAAGCCACCGGCGCGCGAAGAAGTTCGTTTGTCACTTCTGGATCCGCCGCGTTTTACGGTGGCAATACATGGCGACCGGTAAAAGGAAAAAAGCGAGAGGATGGTTTATATGAATGCCATTCAATTATGGCGGGGGGCGATGTCATGATTCGTCCGCGCACGCTCGGTCAGAATCAGTCAAAGAGTTCAGAGAGCTCAAAGAATGAAGAGGAAAAAAGTCAAAACAGATTTACCGTTCTCTTAGATGATGGCGATGAGTGCGCCCCCGAATATAAAACGGAGGTTAGCGAGTACACAGTGGCAGATAGTCGCGATGAAACCGGTGCACGACTAAAAAAAGATGTGCAAACCAACGTTGAGAATATGGACTTGTTCAACGATTACTTTGGTGTCCCTCGCGCGCAGTGGAAAACAGTCAGAGAGCAATTTGAGCGACAAGGCGGCACAGTTTTTAGTACCTATGGCGATCCCTCTGAGTGCTATGAGCCATTGTTGAATGCGGTTTTAAGCAGTCCATCATCAGAGAGCGCGAATATTAAAGTATGGGTGGAGGGGCCTTGCGATTTGAGTCGGGAGCAAAATGCGGCGTTAAAAAGCGATGTACCTATTCTCCTGGTTGTTCAAGACGGTATTCTGGCATTACGAGGCGGCATGGATACATTTAACGGTGTGATTTATCAATTCAACCAACACTTACCGCTTATGGGTTTGCTAATCAATGGGGAATGCACACCTCCGAGACTGGACAGATATCTTGTTCGCACCGCAATAACAATATCCAACAACTTTGCGAAATGATCACATCAACAGTCACCAATCCTGATCAAGCAAGCCGTGTCCCTTTTTGGTTTCACGGTAGTTTCATCACCAAAGGCGCATTTATTACTGATGTGCCGGATGGCCATTCCGTGGTGTATGGTTCATTTCAACCAACCTATAGTGATGAAACGGTACAGCAGAGTTTTAAAGGTCTTAAGCAGTGGCGTCCACTCGGTAATAGCTATCATGACATCAAACCGCCTTATGAGGAGGGATAGCATGTTGCGAGCGCGAGGTTTTTCCTTTATAGAAATATTGATTGCGTTAGTGTTAGTAGCGGTAACGGGCGCAGGTATTTATACACTCACTGTCGATATTCAAGCTAAGCAACACAATGCTCGCTTGGCTGAAGGGGCTATGCATGTTGCTAGTAACCAACTGGCGCATTGGCGTTTAATGAACACGGATACGCCCTGCAGTGCAAGCCATACTGTAGTCATGAGGTTGAGCCGTTTAGCAAGATGCTTGATAGATACTGAAGATACTGGTTACCAACTGGCAGTGACTGAGATTAAAAATGTGCTCACCGATGATGGTGGTGTTTATGCGAAAACACTCGTATTAGAAGTTCGCTGGCAAGATAACCGAAATAAGGAGCAGGCGCTGAGATTTCACTTCACAGGATCAACGCTTCGACACCAAGGTATGAAATAAGCGTCTATGAGCGCCGCAAACGAGTGAGTTATCACCCGTTTGGTTGGTTTTTAATCGCTTGTGTTGTTTTTATCAAAAACCCCTTGCGCCAAAAAATTACCTCTCTATAATGCGCTCTCGTTGGCACGGCAAGCCGAGCTAACAACGGCAACACAGACAAGCAAAACAAAATGCTTGACTCAATGCCAAAGTGGCGTATTATGCCACTCCCGCTCAACGATGAGCGGCGCTCTTTAACAATTTGACCTATGCAATCTGTGTGGGCACTCGTTGAGAATAGACAAAAAGATTTATTCGATGAACTGAGTGACCAATACGAAACAACGTTTACGTTGTTCGGCACAGTCAATTCGTTTGTCTCGCA
>AQOF01000090.1 GCA_000565345.1 Salinivibrio costicola subsp. costicola ATCC 33508 = LMG 11651
AGTGAATAGTGGCCCGTATAGCAGGCATTAACATTCCTGATCAAAAGCACGCTGTAATCGCATTGACTGCGATTTACGGTGTCGGCAAAACCACCTCTCAAGCTATTCTAGCTGATGTCGGTATTGCTGAGAGCACTAAGATCAGTGAACTATCAGAAGAACAGATCGACCAATTGCGTGACGGTGTGGCTAAATACACCGTAGAAGGCGATCTACGTCGTGAAATTTCCATGAACATCAAGCGTCTTATGGACCTTGGTTGTTACCGCGGTTTGCGTCATCGTCGCAGCTTGCCACTTCGTGGCCAGCGTACGAAGACCAATGCTCGTACCCGTAAGGGTCCGCGCAAACCGATCAAGAAATAATCGGGGTAGGTGAGTACTATGGCTAAACAAGCAACTCGTGCACGCAAGCGCGTACGCAAGCAAGTCGCTGATGGCGTTGCGCACATTCATGCGTCTTTCAATAACACAATCGTGACGATTTCTGACCGTCAAGGCAATGCTCTAGCATGGGCAACTGCCGGTGGTTCAGGCTTCCGTGGCTCTCGTAAGTCAACTCCATACGCTGCGCAGGTTGCTGCTGAGCGTTGTGGTGAAATGGCTAAAGAGTACGGCCTGAAAAACCTCGAAGTGATGGTTAAAGGTCCAGGTCCAGGCCGCGAGTCTACTATTCGTGCCCTGAACGCTGCGGGCTTCCGCATCACTAACATTGTCGATGCGACGCCAATCCCGCATAACGGTTGTCGTCCACCTAAGAAACGCCGCGTTTAATACGCACTAGCGCTGTTTCTTAGAATATTGGAGAAAGATCATGGCAAGATATTTGGGTCCTAAGCTGAAGCTTAGCCGTCGCGAAGGTACTGACTTGTTCCTTAAGTCAGGCGTACGCGCGATTGATACCAAGTGTAAAATCGATAACGTCCCAGGCGTTCACGGTCAGCGTCGCGGCCGTTTGTCTGACTATGGCGTTCAGCTTCGTGAGAAGCAAAAAGTTCGTCGTATGTACGGCGTAATGGAAAAGCAGTTCCGTAACTACTACAAAGACGCTGCCCGCATTAAGGGTAATACAGGTGAAAACCTGCTTCAGCTTCTTGAAGGTCGTCTGGATAACGTAGTTTACCGCATGGGCTTTGGTGCAACTCGCGCCGAATCACGTCAGTTGGTAAGCCACAAAGCGATCCTAGTTAACGGCAAAGTTGTTAACGTACCTTCTTTCAAGGTTTCGGCAAACGACGTGGTTAGTATTCGCGAGAAGGCGAAGAACCAGGCGCGCATTAAAGCAGCTCTAGAAGTTGCGGCACAGCGCGAACTGCCAACTTGGATCGAAGTAGATAGCAAGAAGATGGAAGGCACATTCAAACGCCTACCAGAGCGTTCTGATTTGTCTGCTGACATCAACGAACACCTGATCGTCGAGCTTTACTCTAAGTAAAGCTGAACTAAAGAGAGGACATAATGCAGGGTTCTGTAACAGAATTTCTTAAGCCGCGTCTGGTTGATATTGAACAAGTTAGCTCGACGCACGCAAAAGTAACTCTTGAACCTCTAGAGCGTGGTTTTGGCCATACTCTGGGGAATGCGCTACGTCGTATCCTACTTTCATCTATGCCAGGCTGTGCGGTGACGGAAGTAGAAATTGACGGCGTGTTGCACGAGTACAGCACCAAAGAAGGGGTTCAGGAAGACATCCTGGAAATCCTACTTAACCTTAAAGGCCTAGCCGTTAAGGTTGAGGGTAAAGATGAAGTTATCCTTACTCTGACCAAGTCTGGTGCAGGCCCTGTTGTTGCAGGCGACATCACCCATGATGGTGGTGTTGAGATTGCGAACCCAGAACACGTTATCTGCCACCTGACTGATGCAAACGCGGAAATTAGCATGCGTATCAAGGTAGAACGTGGTCGTGGCTATGTACCAGCGTCTGCGCGTATCGATAGCGAAGACGACGAGCGTCCCATTGGTCGCCTACTTGTCGATGCAACGTTTAGCCCAGTAGATCGTATTGCTTATAATGTTGAAGCAGCACGTGTTGAACAGCGTACCGACCTTGATAAGTTAGTCATCGATATGGAAACTAACGGTACACTGGATCCTGAGGAAGCGATTCGCCGTGCGGCAACCATCCTAGCTGAACAGTTGGATGCGTTTGTTGATTTACGCGACGTGCGTGTCCCTGAGGAGAAAGAAGAGAAGCCAGAGTTCGATCCGATCCTACTGCGTCCTGTAGACGATCTTGAACTAACTGTTCGCTCTGCAAACTGTTTGAAAGCAGAAGCGATTCACTATATCGGTGATCTGGTACAGCGTACTGAGGTTGAGCTTCTTAAAACACCAAACCTTGGTAAGAAGTCTTTGACAGAGATTAAAGACGTGCTGGCATCACGTGGTCTATTTCTAGGCATGCGCCTAGAAAACTGGCCGCCAGCATCAATCGCTGAAGATTAATCAGTTACTGATTATTTAGTTAGAAGGATTAGGTCATGCGCCATCGTAAGAGTGGTCGTCAACTCAATCGCAACAGCAGCCATCGTAAAGCGATGTTCAGCAACATGGCTAGCTCGCTGGTAACTCACGAAGTTATCAAAACAACTTTGCCAAAGGCAAAAGAGCTGCGTCGCGTTATTGAACCGTTGATTACCTTAGCTAAGAACGACAGTGTTGCTAACCGTCGTGTAGCGTTCGCTCGCACTCGTAACGACGAAGTAGTAGCGAAACTGTTTAATGAACTCGGCCCACGTTTTGCTTCACGTGCAGGCGGTTACACTCGCATTTTGAAATGCGGTGTTCGCTCAGGTGATAAAGCCCCTATGGCTTACATCGAGCTCGTAGATCGCCCAGAGCAAGACGCTGAGGAAGCTGCAGAATAAGTTATTTATTTTTGTAGTGCATTTAGAAAAGCCAGGCTTATGCCTGGCTTTTTCTTTATCTAAACTTATCTTTTTTACGCAAGCCGCGATATAGCATCAATGAGTAAAAATATTATTAGTGACGCTTTTCGTCACTCTCATCGCGCTAATAGATCTCGTCGGTGTTAAGAATAGTCGAACAGTTTTGAACGAAATACGCCCAATATGGGGCTAAAGCCAGCAACAAGGTTTAATTTTGAACAAACAAAAAAGAAAATGAAATTTATTGTTGACGGTTGTCACGTTTTCTCTAGAATGCAGCCCTACTTAACGCGAACACAACGCGTTAGGGGAGTCAAAAAGAGGTTTTGTTTCGGTCCTAAGGGTTGAAAATAAAAAATAAAATTTCTTCTTGACTTTAACGGTAAGGCGCGTAAGATACGCAGCCCTGACCAAGCGAAGCGAAGCTTCGCACAGTCAACGCTCTTTAACAATTTGACCTATGCAATCTGTGTGGGCACTCGTTGAGAATAGACAAAAAGATTTATTCGATGAACTGAGTGACCAATACGATATAACTTTTAGTTATTCGGCACAGTCAATTCGTTTGTCTCGCAAGAGACGAACAAAACAGTATTTATCGAGCCGTTTTGTCTTTTCTTAGGAAAAGCAAACACAAAAACTTTAATTGAAGAGTTTGATCATGGCTCAGATTGAACGCTGGCGGCAGGCCTAACACATGCAAGTCGAGCGGAAACGGCAGTATTGAAGCTTCGGTGGATTTACTGGACGTCGAGCGGCGGACGGGTGAGTAACGGCTGGGAACCTGCCCTGACGAGGGGGATAACCGTTGGAAACGACGGCTAATACCGCATAATGTCTTGATTCGTTAGAGTCAGGACCAAAGGTGGCCTCTACATGTAAGCTATCGCGTTGGGATGGGCCCAGTTAGGATTAGCTAGTTGGTAAGGTAATGG
>AQOF01000091.1 GCA_000565345.1 Salinivibrio costicola subsp. costicola ATCC 33508 = LMG 11651
TTTCGTTTCTGAAGAAATGATCGGTCACAAGCTCGGCGAGTTTGCACCAACACGTACTTATCGCGGCCACGCTGCTGATAAGAAAGCTAAGAAGCGTTAAGGGGTAAGAAATGGAAGCTATTGCTAAACATCGCTTTGCTCGTATCTCGCCTCAAAAAGCACGTTTGGTTGCGGATCAGGTGCGCGGTAAAGACGTAGCACAGGCACTGGAACTACTGACTTTCAGCGACAAAAAAGCTGCTGACTTGGTTAAGAAAGTGTTGGAATCTGCTATTGCAAACGCCGAGCATAACGAAGGTGCGGATATCGACGATTTAAGCGTCGCCAAAGTCTTCGTTGATGAAGGCCCAATCATGAAGCGTATTATGCCTCGTGCAAAAGGCCGTGCCGATCGCATCTTGAAGCGTTCTAGCCACATCACTGTTGTTGTAGCAGACCGCTAAGAGACGAGGAGATAAAGCAATGGGTCAAAAAGTACATCCTAATGGTATTCGTCTGGGCATTGTAAAGCCTTGGAATTCCACTTGGTTTGCTAATAACCAAGATTTCGCTGACAACCTAGACGGCGACTTTAAGGTACGTCAGTTCCTAACTAGTGAACTGAAAAAAGCGTCAGTATCTCGCATCGTTATCGAGCGTCCAGCTAAGAGTGTTCGTGTGACTATTCACACTGCGCGCCTGGTGTGGTGATTGGTAAAAAAGGTGAAGATGTTGAGAAACTGCGCGCTCACGTTGCAAAACTGGCCGGTGTACCAGCGCAAATTAATATCGCTGAAGTACGTAAACCTGAGCTAGATGCGCAACTTGTTGGCGACAGCATCGCATCACAGCTAGAGCGTCGTGTTATGTTCCGTCGTGCCATGAAGCGCGCCGTACAAAACGCTATGCGTCTAGGTGCCAAAGGTATCAAAGTGGAAGTAAGCGGTCGTCTTGGCGGCGCTGAAATCGCTCGTACCGAGTGGTACCGTGAAGGACGTGTGCCATTGCACACGCTTCGTGCTGACATTGATTACGCAACTTCTTCTGCTCACACCCAGTACGGTGTTATCGGCATTAAAACCTGGATCTTCAAAGGCGAAGTCCTAGGTGGAATGGCTGAAGTAGAGCAAAAGGCTGACAAGCCGAAGAAGCAGCGTAAAGGCCGTAAGTAAGGAGTCTATCGATGCTTCAACCAAAACGTACTAAGTTCCGCAAGACTTTTAAAGGTCGTAACCGCGGTCTGGCGCACGGTACTGACGTAAGCTTCGGTACCTATGGCCTAAAAGCTGTTGGTCGCGGTCGTATCACTGCGCGTCAAATTGAGGCGGCTCGTCGTGCGATGACTCGTCACATTAAACGTCAAGGCCAAATCTGGATTCGTGTCTTCCCCGACAAACCAATTACTGGTAAGCCGTTGGAAGTTCGTATGGGTAAGGGTAAAGGTTCAGTTGATTACTGGGTTGCCCAAATCCAACCAGGCAAAGTCCTGTACGAAATGGATGGTGTTCCTGAATCACTGGCTCGCGAAGCGTTTGAATTAGCTTCACGTAAGCTACCGATCAAAACCACTTTCGTAACTAAGGCGGTGATGTGATGAAAGCACAAGAACTACGTGAAAAGACTGTTGAGCAGCTGAAT
Source organism: Salinivibrio costicola subsp. costicola ATCC 33508 = LMG 11651 (assembly GCA_000565345.1). Taxonomy (GTDB): domain Bacteria; phylum Pseudomonadota; class Gammaproteobacteria; order Enterobacterales; family Vibrionaceae; genus Salinivibrio; species Salinivibrio costicola. The sequence continues at coordinate 1,618 of AQOF01000091.1, forward strand.
GAAGAGCTTATGGGTCTGCTACGTGAGCAGTTTAACCTGCGCATGCAAGCGGCTACAGGCCAACTTCAGCAAACTCACACTCTGAAAGCTGTTCGTCGCGATATCGCACGTGTAAAAACCGTACTGACTGAGAAGGCTAACGCATAATGAGCGAGAACATCCGCACTCAGCAAGGTCGCGTCATCAGCGACAAAGGCGATAAAACTATCGTCGTTGCTATCGAGCGTTTTGTGAAACACCCAATCTACGGTAAGTACATCAAGCGCACGAGTAAGCTACATGTACACGATGAATCTAACCAGTGTAACCAAGGTGATACTGTTGAGGTTCGTGAGTGTCGTCCAATTTCTAAGCGTAAGTCTTGGACATTGGTTCGCGTTGTTGAAAAATCACGCATCTAAGCGATTTTTCAGACAATAATAAGTCAAACGGCTCTCATTCGGGGGGCCGTTTATTTTTTATCTACCCATCTGGTCAAAATAGTGTTATTATTCGCCGCCCTTGTAAAAAGGCAGCCCGACCCGAGATGGGTCTAGATGTAATAACAGCGGAGCACTAACAATGATCCAAATGCAAAGTATGCTGGACGCAGCCGACAACTCCGGCGCTCGCAGTGTAATGTGTATTAAGGTTCTGGGTGGCTCTCACCGTCGTTACGCCCACGTTGGCGACATCATCAAAGTTACCGTTAAGGATTCAATTCCTCGCGGTAAAGTGAAAAAAGGTGATGTGCTTAAGGCGGTGGTAGTTCGCACCCGTAAAGGCGTACGTCGTCCAGACGGCTCTGTCATTCGCTTCGACCGCAATGCTTGCGTGTTGTTGAACAACACGAACGAGCAACTAGTCGGCACACGTATCTTTGGCCCTGTGACACGTGAACTTCGTAACGAGAAGTTTATGAAAATTGTGTCTCTGGCGCCTGAAGTTCTGTAAGGAGCGATCTCATGGCAGCTAAAATCCGTCGTAACGACGAAGTTATCGTTCTTGCCGGTAAAGATAAAGGCAAGAAAGGTAAAGTATCTAAGGTTCTACCAACCGGTAAAGTTATCGTTGAAGGTATTAACCTCGTGAAGAAGCACCAGAAGCCGGTTCCGGCTCTGGGCACTCAAGGTGGCATTGTTGAACAAGAAGCCGCTATTGATGTTTCTAACGTGGCTATCTTTAACGCAGCAGCTGGTAAAGGTGACCGTGTAGGCTTCCGATTTGAAGACGGCAAAAAAGTGCGTTTTTTCAAGTCGAATGGCGAAACTATTAAGTAATTCTGGAGTAGTACAATGGCGAAACTGCATGATTACTACAAAGAGACAGTTGTAGCTGAGCTATCTAAGCAATTTGGTTACAAAAGCATCATGCAAGTCCCAGGGATCGAGAAGATCACCCTTAACATGGGTGTGGGCGAAGCTCTGAACGACAAAAAACTGCTTGAAAATGCAGCTGCTGATATGACCGCGATTTCTGGTCAAAAGCCGCTCATCACTAAAGCACGTAAGTCAGTCGCAGGCTTCAAGATCCGTGAGGGCTACCCAATTGGTTGTAAAGTAACCCTACGTGGCGAGCGTATGTGGGACTTCTTCGAGCGCTTAATCGCGATCGCAGTTCCTCGTATCCGTGATTTCCGTGGCCTGAACCCGAAAGCGTTCGATGGTCGTGGTAACTACAGCATGGGCGTTCGCGAGCAAATCATCTTCCCTGAGATTGACTATGACAAAGTCGATCGTATCCGTGGTCTTGATATTACTATCACTACTACTGCAGGTACAGATGAGGAAGGTCGAGCTCTGCTGGCTGCCTTTAACTTCCCATTCCGTAAGTAAGGTGAAGGGTTACTGTTATGGCTAAAAAATCGATGAAAGCACGTGATGTAAAACGTGCGAAGCTCGCAGCGCGCTACGCTGAAAAGCGTGCCAACCTGCGTGCGACCATTAAAAGTGTCAACACGTCAGACGAAGAGCGTTGGGACGCAGTCCTGAAGCTTCAGTCGCTACCGCGTGATTCTGCGAAGTCTCGTCAGCGTAACCGCTGCAACCAGACTGGTCGTCCACATGGCTACCTACGCAAATTCGGCCTAAGCCGAATCAAGGTTCGTGAAGCTTGCATGAAAGGCGAGATTCCGGGTCTGCGTAAGGCAAGCTGGTAATTGAATCACGGGAGTAAAGACTTATGAGCATGCAAGATCCGATTTCGGATATGCTGACCCGCTTACGCAACGGTCAGACAGCAAAGAAAGTTGCTGTTAAAATGCCTTCGTCAAAGCTAAAGGTGGCAATTGCTGAGCTACTAAAAGCAGAAGGTTACGTGGCTGATGTCGCAGTAAATAGCGACGACAAGCCTGAACTGGAAGTGACGTTGAAATACTTCGAATCTAAACCAGTTATCGAGCAAATCCAACGAGTTAGCCGTCCGGGCCTGCGCATCTACAAAAAGAAAGATGAGTTGCCTTCAGTGATGGGTGGCCTTGGTATTGCGGTTGTATCAACTTCGAAAGGTTTGATGACCGATCGCGCAGCTCGCAAAGCGGGTCTGGGCGGTGAAATCATCTGCTACGTAGCGTAATAAGGAGTAGGAAATGTCTCGTGTTGCAAAAGCACCTGTCGTAGTTCCTGCCGGCGTAGAGGTGAAACTTGACGGTCAGGACATCACTGTAAAAGGAAGCAAAGGCGAACTTAGCCGCACGCTTCACGATATGGTGGCAGTAAACCAAGAAGAAAACACCATTACCTTCGCACCAAGTGTGGAACACGCTAAAGCATGGGCTCATGCTGGTACAGCGCGCGCACTGGTCAACAGCATGGTTGTTGGTGTAACAGAAGGCTTTACCAAGAAACTGATCCTGAAAGGTGTTGGTTATCGTGCAAACATTGCCGGTAACAAACTTAACCTGACACTTGGTTTCTCTCACCCGGTAGAACACGTTCTGCCTGAGGGTGTAAAAGCAGAGTGCCCAAGCCAAACTGAAATTGTTATCAGCGGTGCTGATAAACAAGCAGTTGGCCAGGTTGCTGCTGAAATCCGCGCATACCGCAAGCCAGAGCCTTACAAAGGTAAAGGTGTTCGTTACGCTGACGAAGCTGTGCGTACTAAAGAAGCTAAGAAGAAGTAAGGTAACACTATGGATAAGAAAGCATCTCGTATCCGTCGTGCGACCAAAGCACGACGCAAGATCGCGGAAATGGGTGCGACTCGCCTGGTGGTACACCGTACTCCACGTCATGTGTACGCACAGGTTATCGCTGGTAATGGCGCGGAAGTTATCGCCGCCGCTTCTACCGTAGAAAAAGCGATCCGTGAACAAGTTAAGAGCACCGGGAACAAAGACGCCGCTGCAGCCGTGGGTAAGATCATTGCTGAGCGAGCGAAGGAAAAAGGCATCGAAGCTGTTGCTTTTGACCGTTCCGGTTTCCAATACCACGGCCGTGTGGCTGCACTGGCAGATGCTGCCCGTGAAGCTGGTCTGAAATTCTAAGGTAGGTGGAAGATGGCTAACGATAAACAACAAAGTGATTTGCATGAGAAGCTGATCGCTGTAAACCGTGTATCTAAGACGGTTAAAGGTGGTCGCATCTTTACCTTCACCGCACTAACAGTGGTAGGTGATGGTAACGGTCGCGTTGGTTTCGGTTACGGTAAAGCCCGTGAAGTACCAGCAGCGATCCAGAAATCAATGGAAAAGGCGCGTCGTAACATGATTACTATCGCGCTGAACGACGGTACCCTGCACCATGCTGTAAAAGGCCGCCACACTGGTTCTAAAGTGTATATGCAGCCAGCATCAGATGGTACAGGTATCATCGCAGGTGGTGCGATGCGTGCCGTGCTTGAAGTAGCAGGCGTCCAAAACGTTCTGGCGAAAGCATACGGTTCGACCAACCCAATCAACATCGTTCGTGCAACGATCGATGGCCTGGGTGGTACGAAGTCTCCAGAAATGGTAGCTGCTAAACGTGGCATGCCTGTTAACGAAATTCTGGGGTAATCGACATGGCTAAGACAATTAAAGTAACTCAGACTCGTAGCGTTATCGGCCGTTTGCCGAAACACAAAGCGACCCTGCGTGGCTTGGGCCTACGTCGCATCAACCACACTGTTGAACTTGAAGATACACCGTGTATTCGCGGTATGATCAACAAAGTCAACTACATGGTTAAAGTGGAGGAGTAATCACATGCGTTTGAATACTCTATCTCCGGCTGCAGGCTCAAAGCCTTCTGCGAAGCGTGTAGGCCGTGGTATTGGTTCAGGCCTGGGTAAAACCGGTGGCCGTGGTCACAAAGGTCAGAAATCACGTTCAGGTGGTTCAGTACGCCCAGGTTTCGAAGGCGGTCAAATGCCTTTGAAACAGCGTCTGCCAAAATTCGGTTTTACTTCGCGTAAAGGCCTGACTTCAGCTGAGGTTCGTTTAGGCGAGCTGGCTAAAGTTGATGGTGACGTCGTAAGCTTGAGTCGCTAAAAGCGGCAAACGTTGTTGCACAAGACACTCGTACGGCGAAAATCGTACTGTCTGGCGAAATCGCTCGTGCAGTAACCGTTAAAGGTGTTCGTGTCACTAAAGGCGCTAAAGCGGCAATCGAAGCTGCAGGCGGTAAAATCGAGGAATAATTAGCTCGAGGACGAGGTACAGATGGCAAAACAACCAGGACAAAACTTCAGTAGTGCAAAAGGCGGAGTTGCGGAGCTGAAAAGTCGCCTACTTTTTGTAGCAATGGCATTATTGGTATTCCGTGCCGGCTCTTTTGTGCCCATTCCTGGTATTGACGCTGCTGTACTTGCCGATCTGTTCGAACAGCAACAAGGGACCATCATTGACTTGGTTAACATGTTCTCTGGTGGTGCCCTTGAGCGTGCCTCGATACTGGCACTGGGCATTATGCCGTATATTTCGGCGTCGATTATTGTTCAGTTATTGTCAGTCGTTCATCCCGCATTAGCGGAATTGAAAAAAGAGGGTGAGTCTGGTCGTCGTAAGATAAACCAGTACACTCGCTACGGCACGTTGGTGTTGGCAACGTTCCAAGCAATTGGAATCGCGACCGGGTTACCAAGTATGATGCCGGGTCTGGTGATTAATCCAGGTCCTGCGTTTTACTTTACCGCGGTAGTTAGTTTGGTGACCGGTACCATGTTTTTGATGTGGTTAGGTGAACAAATTACCGAGCGCGGCATTGGTAACGGTATTTCGTTGATTATTTTCACCGGGATCGTCGCGGGTCTGCCACCCGCAATTGGACAGACAATAGAGCAAGCGCGTCAAGGCGACATGTCTCCGCTTCTCTTGCTAGGTATCGCAGTTATCGTATTGGCTGTCGTCTACTTTGTGGTCTTCATGGAGCGTGGTCAACGTCGTATCGTTGTTAACTACGCTAAGCGGCAACAAGGTCGTCGTGTTTTTGCAGCGCAAAGCACGCATCTGCCTCTTAAGATCAACATGGCAGGCGTTATTCCTGCGATTTTTGCATCAAGTATTATTCTGTTCCCTGGCACGCTTGCTAACTGGTTTGGTAAGGGTGATCAGACAAGCTGGCTGACCGATGTGTCTTTGGCACTGAGTCCGGGACAACCAGCGTATGTGATACTTTATGCGGCAGCGATTATCTTCTTCTGCTTTTTCTATACGGCGTTGGTATTTAACCCGCGTGAAACGGCAGATAACTTGAAGAAGTCAGGGGCGTTCGTACCTGGTATTCGCCCGGGTGAGCAGACTTCTAGATACATTGATAAAGTAATGACACGTTTGACCCTAGCGGGCGCCATGTATATTACCTTTATCTGTCTGATCCCCGAGTTCATGATGATTGCGTGGGATGTCCACTTTTACTTTGGTGGTACATCGCTACTTATCGTAGTAGTCGTAATCATGGACTTTATGGCTCAAGTTCAGACTCATTTGATGTCTCAACAATATGAGTCCGTGTTGAAAAAAGCCAACCTAAAAGGCTACGGTCGCTAATAGGTTGTCTATTTACGGAGTTTAGCAATGAAAGTTCGTGCTTCCGTTAAGAAAATCTGCCGTAACTGTAAAGTGATCAAACGTAACGGTACCGTTCGTGTGATCTGCAGTGAGCCAAAGCACAAGCAACGCCAAGGCTAATAGCAGAATATTTTTCTTGCAAAATGAGGTCAGGCTGGCTACATTAGCCAGCCCACCTTTTGTATGTGCAAAAGAAGTGGCTATGCCGCTGCGTATCCTCGACGGGCTCTGCAGCGGTTCTACTTGAAAAGTACTAGGAGTGAATAGTGGCCCGTATAGCAGGCATTAACATTCCTGATCAAAAGCACGCTGTAATCGCATTGACTGCGATTTACGGTGTCGGCAAAACCACCTCTCAAGCTATTCTAGCTGATGTCGGTATTGCTGAGAGCACTAAGATCAGTGAACTATCAGAAGAACAGATCGACCAATTGCGTGACGGTGTGGC
>AQOF01000092.1 GCA_000565345.1 Salinivibrio costicola subsp. costicola ATCC 33508 = LMG 11651
TTTAATGGATAAGCATGACCAGCTGGAGAAATGCAGCGAGCCCGCTAGCAAGCTATGCAATGCCCAACCAATGGTTCGATGAGCTAGGGTTAGTTAATCTTGAATACGTAAGGACAGGGCATGTGTTTAGCATTTATGCTGAATGGAAGTGTGCATGAGCCGTATACGAGGTCCGTATGTACGGTTCTGTGAGAGGGATGAGGCGGCAACGCCTCACCCTACTCGATGTCCCCTGTTGTAAAAGGATCCTGTTGGTGAAACCAAGCTCTCAACTGTTAGCGCAAATCCTGGAGGATGTCCGTCCTTTAATGGGTCGCGGTAAGGTGGCTGATTACATTCCAGCTCTTGCGGATGTGCCGAATCATAAACTCGGTATTGCGGTTTGCTACAAAGATGGCGACCTGATCACCGCCGGTGACGCGGACGAAGCCTTTTCTATCCAGTCGATTTCTAAAGCGTTAAGCCTGACATTGGCAATGCAAAATTATCGCGCGGAAGAAATATGGACACGGGTTGGTAAAGAGCCCTCTGGTCAGGCTTTTAACTCATTAATCCAGCTTGAGATGGAGCAGGGGATCCCGCGTAATCCGTTTATCAACGCTGGCGCCTTAGTCGTCAGTGATATGCTGCATACGCGTCAATCAGCCCCTCGCCAGCGGATGTTAGAGTTTGTGCGTCAGTTAGCGGGCAACCCCCATCTTTGTTATGACAAGGTGGTTGCGGATTCAGAAATGCAGCATAGTGATCGCAATGCGGCAATTGCTTATCTGATGCGCGCGTTTGGCAATTTTGACAATGAGGTGGTGCCGGTTTTAACTAATTATTTCCACTATTGTGCATTAGAAATGAGTTGTGTTGATTTGGCCAAAGCCTTTTTCTACCTGGCGAATCAAGGAACGCCTTTATCGGGAAAAACGCGGATTTTAACGCCGACGCAAAGCAAGCAAATGAATGCGCTCTTAGCGACGTGTGGCTTGTATGATGGTGCGGGTGAGTTTGCCTACCGTGTCGGTATGCCTGGCAAGTCTGGCGTTGGCGGTGGGATTATTGCAATTGTGCCAGGCGAAATGTCGATTGCCGTTTGGTCGCCAGAACTGGATCCATCGGGTAACTCGTTAGCAGGCACCGCCGCTTTAGAGCTGTTATCTGCTCGGATTGGGCGGTCTATTTTCTGATCCTAGCCCACGATTCCGGTGAATAAAAAGCCCCGCATGCACGATGAGCGGGGCTTTTTGTTATTAGGCGTAACGGTTATGACTGGGCTATACGCCTTGGTTAGCCTTGTGCCGCGAGCGTAGCGAAGGCGTGGTCAGCCGCTGCCAGTGTCGCATCAATTTCCTTTTGGCCGTGCGCCAAGCAGGTAAAGCAGGCTTCAAACGCAGACGGTGCGAGATAGATACCTTGTTCGAGCATTAAGTGGAAGAAACGCTTAAAGCGCTCAGTATCGCACTGCTGCACGTCTTTGAAGCAAGTGACTGTGTCTTGGTCCGTAAAGAAAAAACCAAACATTGCACCGGCTCGGTTGGTCGCTAATGGAATACCGTGTTTGTCGGCCAAGGCTTTAAAGCCCTCAGCAAGTTGTTTGGTGACACTATTGAGGTAATCATGATTGCCTGGTTGACGTAGTTCACTAAGACACGCGAAGCCAGCTGCCATGGCGACCGGGTTACCGGCCAAGGTGCCCGCCTGATAAACCGGACCGGTCGGTGCTAAGTATTCCATCACATCGCGACGACCACCAAATGCACCTACAGGCATGCCACCACCGACGATTTTACCTAGGGTAGTCAAGTCAGGTTTGACGTCGTAATAGGCTTGTGCGCCGCCAAGTGCCACGCGAAAGCCCGTCATCACCTCATCAAAAATTAGCAGGGCACCAAATTCATCGCATAGCGCGCGTAAACCTTGTAAGAAACCTGGCTGTGGTGGCACACAGTTCATGTTACCGGACACTGGCTCGACAATAATACAAGCCACCTCGTCAGGGTAAGTCTCGAACGTTTGGCGTACCGAGTCTAGATCGTTATAGGTGCAGGTCAGCGTGTGTTTGGCAAAATCTGCCGGTACCCCGGGGGAGTTTGGCTCGCCGAGCGTGAGTGCGCCTGAGCCTGCTTTCACGAGTAAGCAGTCACCATGGCCATGATAGTTGCCTTCAAATTTGATGAACTTATCGCGTTTGCTATAGCCGCGCGCGAGACGAATGGCACTCATGGTCGCTTCGGTGCCAGAGTTCACCATACGCACCATTTCCATGGATGGAACAAGCTCAGCAACCAGTTCTGATAAAGTGGTTTCACTTTCGGTGGGTGCACCAAAGCTCAGTCCACGCTGGGCGGCATCAACCACAGCTTCTCGAATGGAGGCGTGGTTATGGCCGAGAATCATTGGGCCCCACGAGCCGACGTAGTCGATGTAAGCTTTGCCGTCGGCATCAAAGATGTACGCGCCGTCAGCACGCTCCATAAAGACAGGGTCACCGCCGACACCGGCAAATGCACGCACGGGAGAATTCACGCCACCGGGAATGGTGCGTCTAGCTTGTTGAAAAAGTTGTGCTGATTTGGTCATGACATATCCTGTTAGGTAAGGCTTCGCCTAAATTGCGTCGGTGTATTTTAACCAAAGATACAGAACACTGGCGAGGTAGAGTATGATTTCATTGCAACAAGTTTGGCAATTAATACGTACTGATCACAATTGCGATCAAGCGCGCAATACTTGAACACTTTACTCAGGTATTAGATAATCCAATACTAAGCACCAAGAGCATGTGAGGTAACAATGAGCGAAGCACCTTTGCCGTTAGAGTTTTCTGAGGCCGCGGCGACCAAGGTAAAGACGCTGATTCAGGAAGAAGAAAACCCAAACCTGAAACTACGCGTCTACATTACCGGTGGTGGCTGTAGCGGCTTCCAGTATGGTTTTACCTTTGACGAAAACGTCAATGAAGGCGATATGGAGATCGAGAAAAGCGGCGTGATGTTGGTAGTGGACCCCATGAGTTACAGTATTTAATGGGTGGGAAAGTCGACTATACCGAGGGGCTGGAAGGATCGCGCTTTTTCATTGATAACCCGAATGCCACCACCACGTGTGGCTGTGGCGCATCATTTAGCGTCTAATTTTTCGGCTGCGATAAAACGTACGACTTTTCGTTCCATCACAAAAACGGCGCCCTGTAGCGCCGTTTTTTGTCGCAATAGCCTGTTTAACCGCCACGGTTATAATGGTTTAAGTTGCCTACTGTCGCCAGTAGCTGGTTAAATTTGCTCAACTGTGCCATACGAGATTCAGCCAAGCGAACGAATTCTCGCTTGTCTTTACCTTGCAGGGATTTCGCTTCTGGCAATGCGACGGTGCGTGGGTTCTTATGCACACCATTGACCAAGAACTCGTAATGTAAGTGCGCCCCCGTAACACGCCCTGTTGATCCAAGCGTGCCGACGATATCGCCTTGTTTGACGCGCTGGCCGGTTTTCACTTTGCGTTTGGTCAAGTGCAAATACTTAGTGATGTATGTCGAGCTATGGCGGATAAAGACATAATTGCCGTTAAAGCGATTATAAGACGCTTTCATCACGATACCGTCACCAGCCGCTTTGATAGGCGTACCAACCGGTGCGACATAATCGGTGCCGCGATGCGGTTTGACCCGACCCGTCACTGGGTGCAGACGGCGTGGATTAAAGTTTGAACTGACATATCTAAAGTTCACCGGCGAGCGCAAGAAGGCTTTTTTCATCGCTTTACCGGTTGGTGTGTAGTATTTGCCACTCTCTGCTCGCACGGCGGTAAAGGTTTCACCACGGTTGGTGAACGTGGCTGCCAGAATATTACCGCTGCCAATATGTTCACCTTCGACAAACTCCTCTTCATACAAGACGGAAAAACTGTCTCCGTTACGAATATCGAGGGCAAAATCGACATCCCAGCCGAAAATCCCCGCCAGTTGCATGATTTGGTTTGGAGTGAGGCCTGCGCCTGACGCGGCTTGCCAAAAGCTCGATTGAATGGTCGCTCGGGCAAAATTTATCTGGGTATCAACGTGTTTGGTTTCAATACGAGATTGATAGGTGTCATCGATCTTATTGACGATGAGGGTTTCATTGCTACCGCGTGGCTGAATCAGTTGCACCAGCTCGCCGCTGTCATCAACGCCTAAACGTACTTCATCACCAGGATTCAGATACGCCAAACGCTGGGTATGCTCATCGGCATTCACGAGGCGATAGAGATCGGTTGGGCTCAGGCCCGCGCGGTTAAACAGCAACGCCATACTTTCACCCGGTTGCACCTCATAGGTGGACCAATGGATAGTGCGGCTAAACTGTGCGGGCATTTCATCTTGTGGTGGCAGTAACGAGACGGCATCCACAGGGACAGGGTAGTGCTTACCCGGTTCAAAATTGGGTTGAGGGCGCGGGGTGCTTGGGCCATCAGGCACCAACATTAATAAGACCACGAATGCACTTAATGCACCGATAATGAGTTTATGTAACTTGGGTAAGGCTGCGAGTTTATTTAACGGCATGAAGACTATGTTGAATCACTACGAATAAAGTTATGACAGTCAGACACCCAATCGGTTTTATTGGGGATGATGCCCTGAAGTAGATTTGACACGGCTGACACAAAGACCACACACATTTTTTGATGGCAGCCACTGCGCACACCCTGTATACACTCTATCAGTTTAACTGGTTTCAAAAACTGTCGCTATTCGAGTAATATGTCTGTTTATCACATTTTTGCCTATTAGGTAGGAGCAACAGACTATGGCGAGCCTTGAAGCCGCGCTAGCAGAACTAAAACGTGGCGTTGATGAAGTAATCCCGGAAGACGAGCTGGTGGCAAAGCTGAAAGAGGATCGTCCTCTTCGCATTAAGCTCGGTGCGGATCCTACTGCACCGGATATCCACCTCGGTCACACAGTGATCTTAAATAAGCTCCGAGCTTTTCAAGCGCTTGGCCATGAAGTGATTTTTTTGATTGGCGATTATACCGGCATGGTTGGTGACCCGAGTGGTAAAAACACGACGCGCCCGCCATTGACACGTGAGCAGGTACTGGCAAACGCAGAAACCTACAAAGAGCAGGTCTATAAAATTTTAGACCCTGCTAAAACACGTATTGAGTTTAACTCTAAATGGCTGGGCGAATTAGGCACGGATGGCATGATTCGTCTCGCGGCGAGCTCAACCGTGGCGCGTATGCTCGAGCGTGATGACTTTAAAAAGCGTTATACCAGTAACCAAGCGATAGCTATTCATGAGTTTATCTACCCACTCTTGCAAGGCCACGATTCAGTCGCGTTGGAAGCGGACGTTGAGCTGGGCGGGACCGACCAAAAGTTTAACTTGTTAATGGGGCGTGAGCTGCAAAAGCAAGCGGGACAAAAGCCGCAAGTCGTGATGACGATGCCGCTACTAGTCGGGCTTGATGGTGTTAAAAAGATGTCTAAATCGGCCCATAACTACATCGGCGTCAGCGAACGTCCAGATGATATGTTTGGTAAAATCATGTCGATTTCTGACGATCTCATGTGGGATTACTATGAGCTGTTGTCATTCCGCCCTCTTGAGGAAGTGGCTCAGTTTAAGCAAGATGTTCAAGCGGGTAAAAACCCTCGTGATATTAAGATCTTGCTGGCGAAAGAAATCATTGCCCGTTTCCATTCAGACGCCGATGCTGACGCGGCCGAGCAAACTTTTATCAATCGTTTCCAAAAAGGGGCGATGCCAGATGAGATGCCAAGCTTTACCTTTGAGCAAGGTATTGCGATTGGTAATTTGCTAAAAGAGGCGGGACTGGTAAATTCCACCTCAGATGCGCTGCGTATGATCCGCCAAGGTGCGGTGAAAATTGACGGCGAAAAAGTGGAAGACACTAAGCAGGTGCCAGCAGCGGGTGAAGCCGTATATCAAGTGGGTAAGCGTAAGTTTGCGCGTGTGACGTTAAGCTAGAGATCCCCTAAAAGGGGACTCTACGTAACGTATAAAGGCATGACTAGCTGATAACGAAAAGCCCTCGCGTAATTCGCGAGGGCTTTTCTCATGATTTACTGACTAGGTATGCCAAACGCCTTTTAGTGCACGTACATGTGTTGACCAAGGTAAAACGCCGTTTGTAGGCAGGCTTCGCTAAGTTGGGCATCGTCTGGAGTGTGTGCAGTCACCCCAAGCTTGTGCCACTTGGGTTAATGTTTTCTACCCCGATATTGGCACGGCCTAGGCTTAGCCACAGCATGTCATGCTGGCTGGCTAAGGTTTGGAAATACTGCAGTGTCTGGGGCTGATCGCCACCTGGGTAGGTGCCTACGGTAAAGCCTGCCGCGTACTTTCCTCGCCAATCTTGTGTTTCCCAGCTTGGGCTGGACGCATCGGCAAAGGCTTTAAATTGTGCGCTTGGCCCACCCATGTAGGTGGGAGCACCAAAGATGATCGCGTCGACCTCTTTGAGTTTTTCAAACAGCTTATCATCGATAAAGCGTCCGTTTTCTATCATTTCTGATGTAATGCGATACACCACTGGCTCGGCATCGCCGGCATGAATGCCTTCTGCGATGGTGGTGGCGAGTGCATGCGTGTGTTCATCTTCAGAGTGATAAATGATGGCAATGCTGATCATAGAGGCTCCTTTATTAGGCTGTTCTCCATGACATTAGGGTGTGCTGCCTAGATTTCAACCACCATTTGCCATATATCACGACACCTTAACACTAATGGCTATCACTATTTATCGAGCGCAAACGGCGGTAGAGATAAATGCCAGCGAATGGCCGCTAAACGGATCAGTAAGGTGGTGAGCATACCGGCGAGCGATGCCGTGACTGTGTCTGGACTCACTTCGATAGCAAGAGTATGGACAATGCCGCCAGCAATACAGGCCGTTGCATACACTTCCGTTCTCAGCACCATAGGCACTTCCCGCGCTAGCACATCACGAATAATGCCACCGCCACAGGCCGTTATGACCCCCATGATCACCGCGACAAGTGGCGATGCACCATAGCTTAGGGCTTTATCCACCCCAATGCCGACAAAGACCGCTAAACCAATCGCATCCGCGCAAGGCAGTACGTACCAAGGTAGACGGCGCGGATGGCGGATCAGCAGCATGGTCGCCACGCATGTGGCTAATATCACCCAAATATAAAGCGTATCGGTAATCCAAAAGGCTGGTGTGGCGCCCATGGCCATATCTCTGACGGTGCCTCCTCCAATGGCGGTGGCACAGGCCAACACCACCACGCCAAAGGGGTCCATTCTTAAGCGACCGGCGACTAACACCCCTGAAATAGCAAAAACGGCGGTGCCAAATAAATCGAATAAATACAGAATCATGGTTTGTGTCATGCTAGGTCCTATTGCGCGTGACGGACTTTATCGAGGGCGGTACAAATTTGCTCTGCGGCATTCAATGCGCGTGGTGTGGCGCGGGTTAACCAGTCAGGATTCAGTGGCCAGGTAAAACGTTGCGCGTGTTCGGGCACTAATTCAGCCATCGATTGCCAAGATTCTGGCAATGTCGCACCGGTGTAGAACACCGTTTGTGGTAAGCGAGTGATCACCTGTTCCATATTCACTTGCGGATAGGCGGCTGGGCTTTCGGCGAAAATATTTTCCCCGCCGCATAAGCGAAATAACTGACTCGGCCAAGCACGATCACTGGCGGTCATTAAAGGCGTATCGCTGAGTAGATAAAAATAGCGTACAGATGGTGCGTTCTGATAACGCGCTTTGAGCTGTGCGAGCTTTTTATCAAAGGCTTTTGCGTTGCGTGTGGCGATATCAGACGTCTTACTGTAGCGGCCTAACTCGCGAATAAACTGGCCAATGTCGCTAAGCTGGTTGGGGTTAAGGTAACGAATCTCAAATCCCATCTTAGCGAGAGTTTCTAGCGGTTTAGGCGGATTGCCGCCACGCCAAGCTAAAATTAAATCAGGCTTTAGGGCGATAATGCGCTCTAACTTTATCCCGCGGTAATTGGCCACGCGTTCAAGAGACTTTGCTTGCTCTGGGTAATCACTATAGGCGCTGGCTGCGACTAGATGAGGACCAAGTCCTGCGGCATAGGCGAGCTCAGTCGCATGAGGAGCAAGACTGATCACTCGAGGTGACGTGGCATAAGCGCTGAAAGCCAGTCCCCAAAGCGAGATGAGAAACACAGGTCTACATACCAAAAGCAGCACGAGGCGGGCGCGAAAACGAGGCATCAATCCGAGTCCTTAAAGAATAAGAAGCAAAGAGCTTAACGCAAGCCAAATTAAAACACTGTGTTTTAATTTTAAACGCAAAAGCAATAGGTGGTAACACGCCGGGGTGACCCCGTAGCCAATTTTGGTTCTGAGGGTTTTCGTGCCTTGATAGATAGCCGGGCCACCGAGAGATAATTGAAAGCGGCTTCCCGCACAGGCGAGTAGCCAACCTGGTCCTGGCGTGCGCCAACGACGACCTTGTTGCCAGCAAGCTTTGATATGCGTCCATGGTGTACGCCCTAGCGCCAACACGAGCGCAAACAGCGACATTGGAATGGTGTCGACTAGGTTGAGTAATCGTGCGGTTGCAAGGCCGAATGGATAATAGGCTAGTCGGCTGGGTGACCAGACGCGATGGAGATGAACCACACTGGTATATAAAAGGGCACCGACGCCACCGGCAAGCGCATAGTAAAAGATCACACAGGCGCCATGCCGAGCCGTGCCGAGGATCAGCGTTTCAGCGCCGGCTTTACCGATGCCGATCAATGACAAGGACTCAGTGTCTCGGTTTACCTGTGTCGCAAGTAATGCACGCGAGGTACCTTTATCATGCTCATCAATGGCCTGCGCGAGTGCGTGTCCAAATTGATCAATCGGTCGCCACGCTAATGCGAGCCAAAGCAAAATCCCATCAAAGAGTGGACGTGACCAGACGAGCTCACGAGCGGCAATCAATAAGATAGCCAAGGTGCCGCACATCAAGGCCAAGGCGAGACCACCCGCGAGTTTGCGTTGCTGTTTAGGATCGTTATCTTTATTGACTTGGCTCGCCAGCAATACGGCATACTGCTGCCAATATTGAAAAGGAGAGTGCTGGGTTGAGAGCGGCAGTAACCAGTGGATCAGCACCGCCAGCCACAGCGCCCATAAGCTTCCGTGGTTGGCGGCGAACAGTATCCATTGTTGTGGGTTAAGCAAAGCATCCATGATCGTGGTCGGGTTAGTCGTTAATCATCGTCACCATTTTTTCGACCATGGCGGAGGAGCTTTTTGCTGCCAGAGGCAAGAATTCTTCAAAAGACATGGGTGACTCTTTTTCTGCGACCACGTCAGAAATAGCACGTACTACCACAAAAGGTGTTTTGAACTGGGCACAAACTTGCGCAATGGCAGCCGCTTCCATTTCTGCGGCAACGGCTTGGGGGAAGTGAGTGTGGATATGTTGACGATGTGCGTCAGTGTGGACGAAGGTATCTGCGGTACAAATGAGTCCGCGAACCACATGAGTATCAGCGTCGACCGCTTTCTCAGCTAATTGCATTAAGGCTTCATCCGATTCAAATACTGCCGGCTGCTGTGGCACCTGCCCCATTTGATAGCCAAATGCGGTTGCGTCCGCATCGTGATAACCAACCTGAGAAGACACAACGACGTCTCCGACATTGAGCGAGGCTCAAAAGCACCCGCAGAGCCGGTATTGATCACCCAATCAGGCTGGTGCTGCGAAAGCAACAAGCTGGTGCCAATGGCCGCCGCTACTTTACCAATCCCCGACTGCAACAAAACAATATCATGGCCGTGTAAGGTGCCGGAGTAGAAGGTGCAGCCACCCTCATGGTGCGTCGTTGGGTTGGTTAGCTTGTCGCGCAGTAGAGTGACTTCTTGCTCCATTGCGCCAATAATGCCGATTTTCATGGTTATAATCCTGTTCGCGCGTTAATGCCGTTAGTGTACATTAGACAATAAAAAAGTGCCTCCTTTGAGGCACTTCTGATGCTGTCGTTAATCTTAACGCGTTTAAACTTCAAGGTAATCCATGATCCCCTCCGCCGCTTTACGGCCTTCATCGATAGCCGTGACCACTAAGTCGGATCCTCGCACTGCATCTCCGCCGGCAAAGATCCGCGGATTCGTGGTTTGGTATAAGATCTCACCTTTGGCAGGCGCCTGAATCCGTCCTCGTTCGTCTAGGGCGACATCGTAAGGTTCCAACCATTCCATTGCATGAGGCTGAAAACCAAAAGCCATGATCACCGCGTCAGCTTCCAGTATGTGTTCACTGCCTTCAATCGGCTCGGGACGACGGCGGCCGGCGGCATCCGGGGTACCCAATTGGGTTTTCACTACGGTGACGCCGCGGACATTGCCGTTATCGTCCACTTCAATGCCAAGCGGTTGCAGGTTGAACATAAAGTTGACGCCCTCTTCACGCGCATTTTTAACTTCTCGACGTGAACCCGGCATATTTTCTTCGTCACGGCGATAAGCACAGGTGACGCTAGCGGCTTGTTGGCGAATCGAGGTACGCACACAGTCCATAGCCGTATCCCCGCCACCGAGGACCACAACGCGTTTCCCTGCCATATCGATAAAGTCGGGCGCATGATCCAGATCCATCACTTTATAGGTGTTGGAGACTAAAAAGGGCAGGGCATCAAAGACACCGGGCGCATCTTCATTCGCGAGCCCGGCACGCATGTATTGATAGGTTCCCACACCTAAGAATACCGCGTCGTAGTCATCCACGAGGGTTTGCATCTCAATATCTTTGCCGACTTCGGTGTTGAGGCGGAACTCTACACCCATCTCGGTAAAGACGCGCTGACGATGACGCATGACATCCTTTTCTAATTTAAAGGAAGGAATGCCAAAGGTAAGCAAACCACCGATCTCAGGATAACGATCAAAGACGACGGGTTTAACGCCATTGCGTACTAACACATCGGCGCATGCCAGACCAGCAGGCCCTGCGCCAATCACGGCCACTTTTTTATCGGTCCACTCGACATGTGACATATCGGGCTTCCAGCCCATTTCAAAGGCTTTATCGGTAATGTATTTTTCGACATTACCGATAGTCACCGCACCAAAATCGTCGTTGAGAGTGCAGTCACCTTCGCACAGACGATCTTGCGGACAGACTCGGCCGCAGACTTCTGGCAAGCTGTTGGTTTGATGTGACAGTTCTACCGCTTCAATAATCCGCCCTTGGTTGGCAAGCTCTAGCCATTGCGGAATGTAGTTGTGTACTGGGCACTTCCATTCGCAATACGGGTTGCCACAATCGAGGCAACGATCTGCTTGGGCCGATACTTCCTTCTCGGTGAAAGGCTCATAGATCTCAACGAACTCAATCTTGCGCGTTTCAATCGCTTTTTTGCGCGGATCAATGCGCTGGACATCAATAAACTGATAGATGTTCTGGCTCATGGGTCCCTCCTTTTATTGCGCCTGAACGCGCAACTCGGTCGCGCTACGACTTTGATGGCCTAATAAAGTATTCACATCCGCCGCTTTGGGTTTGACCAAATAGAAGCGATGCACCCAATGATCAAACTCATCCAGTAGCTGTTTTGCACGATCCGAGCCAGTTAGCTCAAAATGCTGAGCAATTAAGCCACGTAAATGCTCTTGGTGGATCGTGAGAGCTTCCAGTGAGAGTGCCTCGACCAATTCAGCATTGATATGGGCATGGAAGTCGCCCTCTTCATCCAGCACATAAGCAAAGCCGCCTGTCATTCCAGCGCCAAAGTTGACACCGGTGCGCCCTAGAATTGCCACAATACCGCCTGTCATGTATTCACATGCGTTATCGCCTGCGCCTTCCACAATGGCATGCACGCCTGAGTTGCGTACCGCAAAGCGCTCTCCTGCTTTACCCGCAGCAAAGAGTTTGCCGCCCGTTGCACCATACAGGCAGGTGTTACCCATAATGGTGGACTCATGGCTGGCAAATGCCGATCCAACCGGTGGACGGATGACAATCTGTCCGCCACTCATGCCTTTACCGACATAATCGTTGGCATCACCGATGAGGGTAATGTTGACTCCAGCGGCATTCCATACCCCCAGAGACTGGCCTGCGGTGCCTTGCAGTTGAATATCGAGCGGATTGGCTGCCATTCCGGCATTGCCATAGCGTTTGGCGATGACGCCTGACAAGCTAGCACCGACTGAGCGGTCGGTATTACGGACCGAGCGGTAAATACTCGCGCTACGATTCGCCTCAATCGCATCACTCAGTTCACTCAGCAGAGTCTGGTTCAGCGCCGCTTTATCGAATGGCGTATTCGGCTCACTGCAATATAAGGTTTTTCCCGGCCAAGGCGTGGGCGCCTCAAGGATATGGCTTAAATCCAGTTTCAACTGTTTGGCGGTAAAGCCTTCAACTGCCTCTAATAAGTCGGTACGGCCAATCAGATCGGTGAGTTTCTCGACCCCGAGCTCAGCGAGCAGTTCGCGCACCTCTTCACCCAGGCCTTTGAAGAAATTCATCACCTGTTCGGGGAGGCCTTTAAAGTGATCGCGACGCAAGGTTTCATCCTGGGTTGCCACACCGGTCGCGCAATTGTTGAGATGGCAAATTCGCAGATATTTACAACCGAGTGCCACCATGGGGGCGGTACCAAAGCCGAAACTTTCTGCGCCTAAAATCGCCGCTTTAATAATGTCGAGACCGGTTTTCAAGCCGCCATCAACTTGCAGGCGAATTTTGTGGCGTAAGCCATTTTCCACCAAAGCTTGCTGGGTTTCGGCTAGGCCGAGCTCCCAAGGGCTACCTGCATACTTTACCGATGTCAGCGGGCTGGCACCGGTACCGCCATCGTAACCCGAAATGGTAATCAGATCGGCATAGGCTTTCGCGACGCCAGTGGCAATGGTGCCAACACCTGGTTCCGAGACCAGCTTAACCGAGACCAGTGCCTGCGGATTCACTTGTTTTAAGTCGAAGATCAGCTGCGCTAAATCTTCAATTGAGTAAATATCATGATGAGGCGGCGGCGAAATCAGGGTGACTCCAGGCACGGAAAAGCGCAGTTTCGCGATCTCTGCGGTCACTTTATGCCCTGGTAGCTGCCCGCCTTCACCCGGTTTCGCACCTTGCGCGACCTTGATTTGCAGCACGTCGGCATTAGTTAAGTAGTGCGGGGTGACGCCAAAGCGGCCCGAGGCAATTTGTTTGATCCGAGAATTACGCTCGCTATTGAAGCGACGTGGATCTTCACCGCCTTCTCCAGAGTTGGAGTGACCGCCTAGACGGTTCATGGCAATGGCGAGAGCTTCATGGGCTTCTGGACTTAAAGCGCCAATTGACATAGCGGCTGAATCAAAGCGTTTAAACAGCTACGGTCGCGGGTTCTACGCGCTCGATGCAAGCGGC
>AQOF01000093.1 GCA_000565345.1 Salinivibrio costicola subsp. costicola ATCC 33508 = LMG 11651
TTTACTGATACAACTGTATGACGGCGATTTTAGCGGTACGTCCATCAGACCAAATATCGAGTCGAGAAAGCCTTGCAGGGCGCGAAGAGGGAGCTTGAAAATACCTTTAACCATCAGCGCTGTTTCAATGGCACCATCGGTAAACGTAAAGCCTCTGCCTCGTTTGCCATGATGCTTTTTGCAGTGCCAGCCCTGGATAGCGGCGTCATCAACCCAAAAGGTAATCGAACCACGGTTAACTAATGCCTGATTGTATTGCTTCCAGTTGCTGATTTTGTACTTGGCTTTGCTCATCATCTGTGACCTGTTTTGAGGCTTTGATGATCTGATCGCCGCTAGAGTGATAAGTTCAATGATTTAGGAAACAACGCCGTCACTAGCCCTACCAGCCAACCTGATAATTGAGATAGCGTAAGCTCTTCTTCACATTGACGCCGTTTAGGTTTTCTTGGCTGTAGCGGCGTCGTGTTTTGATAGAGCGGCGCAAGGTATCGCTATCAATGGCAATGCGCGGGTTAGCTTTGTTGAACTTGCGAATGGCTTTTTTTCATTCCCACGCAGGAGCGTGGGAACGAGTTATCAAAATAGTGCCCGTGAGAGGTAGCACACCAACCCCAACCACTGAACCAAACCGAACCACGTTCGTACTGGGTATCGTTATTTTTAACCGAATCAATATCTAACGGGGTGAGCGTGAACCAAATCAATCCAGCCAAGTTACGTAATAGCAAGTGGACGGCGGTAAAACCCATCCATCGCGAGAAGCACTTTTTGGTCTCTGACGTTGAGTATGATGAAGACGGTGTGGTGGTGTTATGCGTGCTCGAGTCGGTGCTATCGAAAAAAGAGTATCCGATTGACTGGCGTGAGCTCAAAAACGACGAGAAGTGGCGTCAAGGATGGAAATGAATACACGCGGTGTGAGTATCTAAAATAGGCGGGGTTATCGAGCAGAGTGTGGTAAAGTCCGCGCCCTGTTTTCACGCATCTTTGTGATGTTGGCTGCCGCTAAATAAAGGTCTCGTTCATGCCGTTTTCTGCTCTCTCCTTGTGTTCTAAATTGCTTCACGCACTGCCCACCGCGTTTAAAAAACCAACGGCCATTCAAGCGCTGGCGATCCCTGAGCTGTTAGCCGGTCATGATGTATTGGCATTGGCAAACACCGGTAGCGGTAAAACGCTTGCCTACGGTTTGCCTTTGCTGGAAACGTTAAACGCAAACCCTCAGCATCAAGCGCTGATTTTAGTGCCAACGCGTGAGCTGGCGATGCAGGTCAGTGACGCGATCAACCAAGTGGGTAGCGCCTTAGATCTCAGTGCCATTTGCTTGTGTGGCGGTGTTGATAAAGCGGCGCAACAACAAGCACTGGCGGACAATCCCAATATTCTTGTGGCGACGACAGGGCGCTTGGTAGATTTAGCCAATAATGGTTTGGATTTGAGCACGGTACATTATCTTATTTTGGATGAAGCGGATCGTTTGCTCGATATGGGTTTTTGGCCGGATGTGCAAAATATTGCGATGCAAACTGCACGTAAACGCCAAACCGCGATGTTTTCAGCGACGTTTTCCGATGCGCTCAAGCAAAAAGCCACCCAGCTAATGGTTGCGCCAAAACAGCTCAACGCGCATCAAGAAAACAGCACCCATCAAGAGGTCACAGAAACACTTTACTTGATCAACAAAGGCAGCAAAGCGAAAGCCTTGATTGAATGCATCAAGCATCATGCTTGGCCGCAGGTGTTGGTGTTTGTGGGAGCGAAAGAAAATGCCGATGGCTTGGCGAAAAAGCTCAACAAAGCGGGCATCTCGGCCAGTGCACTTCATGGCAATAAAGTTCAAACCGAGCGAGAGCAAGCCCTAGCGCAATTCAAATCTGGCCAAATCAACGTGTTGATCGCCACCGATCTATTAGCGCGTGGCATTCATATTGAACACTTGCCGGTGGTGATTAATGTTGAATTGCCCATGCACGCCGAGACCTATATTCACCGCGTGGGGCGCACTGCTCGTGCTGGTGAACAAGGTGTGGCCATGTCTTTGGTGTGTCATAGTGAAATGGACGCACTCAACGCCATTCGTCATCTCACGCAAAGAGCATTGCCCGTGCAAGAGCTGGACGGTTTTCCGGTAACAGACAAACCATCGACAGGGGAAAGTAAACGCGCTCCTCGCGACAAGAAAGCCAACCGACGCACGAATGCGAAAAAGAGCATTAAGCAGTTCCAGGCGAAGCCGAAACGCCCAGCGCCGGGGGCAAAGTAAGGCGTGTCAGGGTTGTTATTTGAGGTGGAAGATTTGCTCTGTTTCTAGCGATGTCATCGCGCGTACCTGATGCCAAATGTAATAGAAAATACCGAACATCATCAACATGCTAGGGATAGCAATCATCGGATAACTGTATAGCGTCATCTTACCCAGCTCTTCATTAAAGGCGGGCGTGCCCGCAGGGCTGGTCACGATCCAAGTGGCCAGGAAGTAATTCATCGCCGATGAGAACGCAAAGGTGCTGGCGAATAGATAGTTAGACCGCATCAGACAACGTTCAAAGGCCGAGGATTGACCATTCTCTTTTAAACGCTGATTAATCAACGAGAGGTTGAGCACGGTATCATTCAATATTAACTTTTGCATCAGTGGGTAGCGGGTAAAGGTTGAGCCCAATACGGTTAAACCGATGAGGCCCGGGATCAGCGCCTCTTTCAAGGCTAACCAACGCGTATCTAGCTCCAACAAGCCAATCCCGCCTGTCAGTAACACGCTGATAAAGCCAAGTGCAGCGATAAAATTGAATTTCTGGTTGCGGACCAGATCCATCCCGCCGTATATGAGAGGGAACGCCAAAGCGACGACCAATGCCATGGCTGTGCCTAGGTATTCATCCCCGCTCAACTTCATCAAGATGATCGAGGGGATAAAAACGTTGAACAGGATTTCAAACAGGGGACTCGGCTTCTTCGCCGTCGTGTTACTCATAGTATTTTACTGACTCTACGCGACATGAGCTGCCATTGTACTGTGCCACGCAGTGTTCATCTAGTCGCGATTGATGTAAAGCGCAAAAGCGCACCGTTGTGTAACTATGTGTGAAATAGATACGAAGATTAGATTGGTATATTTAAATGTTCGGACAGATAAGAAAAGAAAATCGCTAAAATCAAGCTCCAAAAACCTATAAAGTTCAACCACATAAAGGATTTGAACTTCCAGGAATGGGTCGTTTGGCGATATCGAATAAGAGGATAGGAAACGCAGTAAAGAGTAAAACGGTTCACGATCTTATAAGATAATTGATAATCAAGCCTGCTGTGAAGTTTTTTTACATCTTTAGCAAGTTGTTGGTCTATAAATTCAATGCGTTTGATGTCATTAAGCGCCAAGATTGCGAGTATAAAGACGGCTGGTATAGCCCACAAAAAAGCGTATCCTCCAAAAATAAGTATTAATCCCATTATGAAAATATCGAGGATATGCATGATTATTTTTTACATGAGTTAAATGGTTGTTAATTAATGATGCCTAAAATATCTGATAAGTATAGGAATAAAATCCCTAGAGAGAAACTCCAAAACCCAAAACAGTTTATCCACATGAATAATTTAAATTTATACGAATTTGTCCTTTGCCTGTGACGAATCAATGGGTATGCAAAACAATAACACATAAATCTATTTACTATTGTATAGGAAAATTGATAGCGTAATGTGCTATGCAGCTTCTCATTATTCTTTGCTAGTTGCTGGTCTATAAACTCAATCCGCTTGATGTCACCAAGCGCCAAGGCCGCAAGTATAAACACTGCGGGTACTGCCCAAAGAAGAAAGTAACTACTAAAAATTAGCGCAGGGATTGCAATCAAAAACTCCCACCATTCTGCTGTTGACATATTGGTTATTCCAGAATCCACTCATAAACGTTGTAAGCTTTATCAGTCTAAATGCTTAATTAGTTGAGAGAATAATGGTGTAATAATAAAGCTCCACACCCCAATACAATTAACCCACATGAAAACTTTCATTTTTTTAGGAAGTTTTTGTTTACGATTGTTTGTTATAGGATAACTTATCCAGTATAAAAGCAGACGTGTGCCAATCGAGTAGGGGGTTTGGTAGTAAGGTTTTAAATAGCCCTGTTCGGTATAGTATTTGTTTATATTTTGAGATAAATACTTATCCAGTAATACAATACGCTTAATATCCCCAAGAGAAATCAAAGAAAACATGATAATACCCGGGATAGACCAAACTGCAAGGTATCCCCCAAACACCAATCCAATGATAGTGATAACTAATTCATATAATTCCAATGTGATATCTCTTTGCTTTAGTCAGTTAATTCAATGCCTTTTTCATATAAGAAGTAGAGCTCATCGCCAGTGGCCTTGCCGATAGTTGTCCCAGCAATTCCACCGATTGCACCTCCAACAACAAATGAGCCACAGTTGCTATAGCAATAACAGGTGCTGCAGTAACCCCCACAACGCCCAGAGCCAACACTGAAACGCCGGCGGCAATATTTCCTCCAACAGCGCCTAAAGCGATACCTCCCATAAAACCAATCACCTCGCGTGTAGAGACTTTGCCACATTCGCCTGAACTGTCTACTGAACAAGCTTCGTATATCGTTGATACGCTGCTTGCTCCGCCGAGCAGAAGACCAACATAACCTATACCCAATTAACTTGAAGATGCATGGTTGAACATCTGAAAGTTATCGTTAATACGAGACGTCAAAGACTCTGCGATCTCAGGAAGAGTCACAGTAAAAAATCGGTCAATCGCTTGTGCAAAATCCCGTTTAGTTTTGAAATAGAGATTATTCCTTGCATGCTCGTTCA
>AQOF01000094.1 GCA_000565345.1 Salinivibrio costicola subsp. costicola ATCC 33508 = LMG 11651
ACCAGAAGGAATAATAGAACATGAAAACATTAGATCAAATCGTCGAAACTATATACACAAAAATTTGAAGAAGTAGCACCAACCCGCGAAAGTGTAGAGAAACGTATTAAAGCTGAACACGATATGTTTGTTAAACAAAAATATGGGTTTGAATTTTTTAAAGTGCATATCACTCAGCAAGTAGATGTAGATCATTGGGTTGAGCAAATTAATACAAAGAAGAATGAGCAACGTGGTTATTTATACCCTCAAGTAGTTTTAAAATCAGCAGCTTCCACAAGTTACGATTGGAACGTATTACTATTTAAACTTTTCGAGCAGGGTTACACGCTTGTTGATGACGCACAAAAACACCGTGGTGGTGGACATGGTGAAAAAGTGATTGCTTTGAATCGCCCAGATCATGTTATGAAATCAAATCAAGTTGATATTGAAGCTGTTGTTGATGCTGAATTCACTAAGCGCTGTGAGCAAGCTAAAGCTGATTACTTTGATATTCAAGCGGTTGAAAAGTTTGTTGAAGAATACGAAGAAGAACAACGACGTAAAGCAGCAGCAAGTAAACGCGATTCGATGATGGAGTTGTTAACCAAGCAACAAGAACAAGCGGATGCTACACAAGCCCTCAAACAAGCAATTAAATCTGAGGGTAAAGAGGTTAAATCCGGTAACGTACATGAGCAAGTTAAAGCTGAGTTTACGTTAAAAGAAGTGACAGACATGTTGAGCAGCATGGGTTACGAGAAAAAACGTGTATCAAGCGGATCTGTTTGGGTAGTTGCTGACGCTTAGTGTTAACTGGCGCTGACGCTGAATAATAATCAACAATAATATAGGGAGCTACGCGCTCCCCTTTTTACTACTACTACTACTGAGGAATAAAGAACATGAGCATTGTATTGAAAATTAAAAGTAAGCAAGCAGAAATCGAAAAATTACAAAAACGTGTAAGCTATCTTGAAGAAAACTTTGATCAAGTGTTAGAACAAAAACTTGAAGAATACCAAGCTGATCATATTGGAAACTTGAATTATGGATACTTGGTAGAAGAATACGGCGAAGCGATGGTGTTAGCTGAATTTGCAGAACAAGTAAAAATCGAGATTGCTACATTGCAAGCACAAATCGAACAACTACAACAATAATTAAAGGAGAGATGACAAATGTATAATGATAAAGTATTAGCGAACACAGAAATTGACGGCTGCATTATCAAGATCGTGGGAATTCAACCTATCAAGAAAAGCTTGTTGATGTATAAGTTAAGTAAAGCTGTATTACCAAGTTTGGGATCATTGGGCGATGGAATGATGAGTAATGACCGCAGTGTCATGCTTGCAAGCTGCTTCAACATTTTGGCTCGTAACTCAAGCGCTGAATTGTTTGATGAACTTCAAGTGACCTTGTTGGGATCAATTTTAGGAAGTGATAGTAACCCACTGGCTACCCCTGAGCGGATCAATGATTACTTAGAAGCTAAGCAGCTAAACTTATTTGACCTTCTTGTGTGGGTGTTTGGTGAGCAGCTTTGGAGCGAAGTAGTCAATAGTAAATTGTTTAAAGACAACATCGACAAGCTTACAGCGTTGAAAGATCAGATGGGTGATTTGTTTGTTATGCCAAGTGATGACAAGGAGGAACAGCAGCAAGCAGCAGAGGAACAGCCAGCAGATGAACAATCCGAGTAATAATACCAAGGGGGCTGGGGGTAACGTCCCCCTCTCCTTACCTATTTTAAATTACGTTACTATCTTTGACTGCTTAGACCACTTAGAAACCTCAAATGAGCTATCAGACGAGCTGTTAGAGCGATTATTAGAGCTTACTAATACAATCGGACAAGGTGAAGCTACAAACGCAGTAGACGCCCTGTCAGGAGCTTATGGTTTACTTGATGACGCTGTTAAATGCTTAACACACCATGAACGTTTACTATCGTTCGACGAGAACACAAAGCAGTTAGCAGATGACACAATTAATCACTTAAAACAACAACTTGCAAACGAACAAGCTAAAGCCGATTGTAAACAGACGACTGTTGAATACTTACAAAATGAAATTAAAAACGCTACAGCAGCACGTAGTAAACTCGACGAAAATCCTATGCACTCAATGAACCAACGCAGAGCACTCAGGGA
This sequence comes from Salinivibrio costicola subsp. costicola ATCC 33508 = LMG 11651, assembly GCA_000565345.1. Lineage (GTDB taxonomy): Bacteria > Pseudomonadota > Gammaproteobacteria > Enterobacterales > Vibrionaceae > Salinivibrio > Salinivibrio costicola. The sequence continues at coordinate 2,139 of AQOF01000094.1, forward strand.
CTTGGAAACACAACTTGGTAAAAATCGGTTTCGTGTGGAAAGTTGGATTAACACAGTAGCAGATAACAATAACTTGCAGTTTGATGTTGTAGCTGCTTTACCCTATCCCGCCTTTATTGAGATGTATAACAGGATCGTAATGAAAAATAATATTGAGGCTGCGAGAAATAAAGATGAAGAAGCGCAGCGAGCACGACAAGCAGCAATGCAAAAACGATAATAATAACAGGTAATAACATATGGATGGCAACAGCTACAAAATTGATAAAAATTTGATCAAACATGTGGCAATAGTAGCTGTTATTGGTGTGGTATGGCTGGGTTTTAATGCACTGATAGTTACAAACTGGGGGCATATGCTCCCGCCAGTTTTTATATTTGCAGGTTTTACGGGAATTTATTTATGTGTAAAGCGTGTGCTTGATAAGAGATACAAGCTTACAAAACTTGCAGACAGTGAAAAGCAAATTGATGTGACAATATCGCTTGCTGAATACAAGAAATTAAGAGAGATGCGAAATGAAGAACATGATTGGGAAGCTGACAACACCGACAAAACGGCTGTTAACTTTAGAAAGCATGGTGAATAAAAACTGTGTTGACTATGTAGAAGATGATGCAGGTAATTTATTTGCAGACATGGATACACAAGCACTACAAGATTTAAGTGACGTGCAGAGTTATGAGCAAAACTTACTATTACAGTATAACCCTGCTCATGCTGAGGCACTTAAAAAGCAGCATTTAAAGCGATTACAAGTAATGTTGCACAACTTAAAACAGCTTGAAAGTGAAGGTGATCTTGAAGCTGTAGAACTTATCGCAGAGTTGCAGGCGGAATACCCAGAATTACAAAATTTATAAAGGTAGAAATATGAGCACAACAGACCAATTCGTCTATGAGAGTATTTTAGATAACAAACGTTTTTTAAAATCACAAAAGAATTTAGAACGTAGTATGCAACGTTTTGAAACCCGTGTGCAAAAGTTAAAAGCAGACACAACCAAAAAAGAAATTAAACACGAACAAACTGTGCAAGCAGCTACAAAACGCAGCGAGCAAGTTAAGCGTGGTGAAGTTAGTAAAACAGCAGCAGCACAACAACGGGAACGAATCAAGCAACAGAAGAAGCAAGCAGCGTTTGAAAAATGGAAGCTTTCACAATACCGATCAACAGCTTTTCAGCGTTTGAATTTAGAACAGCAGATGAATGTAAAGCGGATTTTGTCGAGTAAGAATAGTGAAGAAGAAATTCGAGATGAGTTTCAACGCACGACAAGTATTTATAAAAGAGAGCTACAGCAACGTAAAGCATATAAGAAACGTCAGCGTAGTGTTGGTGGTCGTGGTGGTGCTGCTGTAGCTGCAAGGGGTGCGGGTGCTGGTGGTATGGCTGGCGGCTTGATGGCTTTAGCGTCAAACCCTGTGGCTTTAGGGGTTGGTGCCACTGTAGCGGCTGGTGGTATGTTAATTAATGCTGGTGCAGACAATGTAACAGAAACACGACGTGCAGCGGATGACGCGGGTGTTGACTTCCAAACTTTTGACCGTCGCGCTTTCGTTGATAGTAATGTCAGTGGAATGAGCACAGAGAAGATTGGACAGATTTATCAAGACGTTAACGATAAGCTGGGCGACTTTAACGCTAATGTGGAGGTTGGTAAAGATGGTGATTTCAAATCCGGTGGCGAGCTTACCGACGTTGCAAACTTACTAAAACGTGAAACAGGTGCAAGTAATGATGATGTTCGTAAGATGCTGCAAGGTAGCAGTATTGAAGTTGCTGATCGTGTGAATGAAGCATTGGCGGGTAGTGATGTACAGACACGAACTTTTGCACTCGAAAGTTTAAGTAGTGACTTGTTTAAGCTACAACAAGCCCGTGGAAACACTGATCGGGTGCAATCAGCACAGCAACAATTTGATCAGATGAACCTTGGTTTTAGTGATGAAGACCTAACCAAAATCAATGAAGTATCTGTTGTAATGGACGGATTTTTTAGTGTGCTAAGTCGTGCCCCAACTGAGGCTTTTAAGAGTTTTGCAAGTAACTTATCGCCAGAAACTTTAGAAATGTTGGGTAAGATTGGTGAGCTGATTGTTAATGTAGCTGGGATCATTGGTGACGGGTTTGCTACTGCACTGAACTTGCTAAGCCCGATCTTGAACCCATTGCTTGATGTGCTGAATTGGCTTGTTAAGGGGCTTAAATGGGTAACAGGTGCTTTTGCTGATCTGGTATCAGGTTTTCACCCTGTCACGGCTGCAATCGAAATTCTCGATAAGATTTTCAAAAAGGTGTTCGGCATAACGTTATCAGAAAGCTTTAAAGGTTGGATCGATGACTTTAAAGCTGGTTTGGATTTAGTGTTTGGCTTTTTAGGTAGAAGTATTTCAGGTTTCTTCAAGGACATTGTGAATAAGCTCCCCGACTGGCTTAAAACCGACAACATGGCTAAATGGCTGAAGGTGGTGATGATATGGGTAAATCAACCGATGACACACCAGAAGCCAAGCAACAGGCACAAGCTGAACAACAAGCTGATAAAACCAAGGATGCAGCGGTAAAAGCTGGTGTTACAAAAGAAGGCGACAACGTTACAAACAGTGCTATTACAAATAGCGCAATCAATAACGCTGCTTACAATACGTATAATAAGCGTGAACAAGCTGATCAGCGAGTTTATAACAATACGTATAATAAGCGTGAGCATAACAACAATGTTAATAACAGCACAGTTAATAATACATTGCCTGACGGATCAAGTAGTTACAACCAGCGCGCACAAGCTGCTAAGGCACAACAAGCACTACCTACCCCCGAGACAACACAAAACGCTTATGCAGCCCGAGCACAAGCTATGCAGAAAGTGCAAGTGCAGAATCAAGCTAATGTAGCTATTAACTTAGACGGTGAGCAGATCGCCGCTACAGTGGTGGAAAGTGAGCAGTTTAATGAAGGCACACAACGTGCTATGCGTAACGCTGCGTTACCTAACTACTAAGGGGTTGATATGTTTAAATTAAATAGGAAACGTAGCACAGCATTACACAAGCTGGAGAAAATGCGTAAACGTGCAGAAGCTGCACATAGGGCAAAAGTTAGCACTGGTATTAATGCAGGTGAAGGGATGCACAGCAACGGCTTAAAGTATGCTGATTTGATGGCTATTCATCACAACGGGGTTCCTTCTAAGGGGATCCCTCCTCGCCCTGTCCTGAGTATTGTTACTCGCTTATACGGTAAGCTGATTGCTAAAAAAGCTAAGCACGAAATGTTTAAGTATCTTGATGGACAGCAATCACTTGATCACACACTTACCAGCATTGGTAAAGTGTCACTTAGCTATACACACAAAGTATTCGGGGATCCCACGGTGTTACCCCAGAACGCTAAGACAACGATTAGGATTAAAGGTAAGGATGCCCCGCTTGTAGACTCTGGTGAGCTGCAATCAAAGCTTAGCTACAGTTATAGCTGGAAAGGAGGCGAGCACAAGGGTTATGAGACTATGTAGCACTCGCTCTTATTATAACGATAAGTTATTGTACTGGGTATGTTATCTACAAACCTTCACCCTTTAAAATGTTACCGTGTCACGTTATAGAAAGAAGAGGGGCTTAACGCCCCTCTTTTTATATTACACAACAAAGCTTTCAACCGCTTTTTTCAGCGTCGCTAAATCAATATGCCTATAACGAGCTGCTATTTCATTACGGTCACTGTGCCCCACGAGCGGGTTAACAGTAAGCTCGCTAACCCCTGCACTGTGTAACGTACTGATAAAGCTATGACGCAGAGAATACAGGTTTAGTGCGTTACCCTCAGGATCTGAATCCGGCAAGCTCAAGGCCTGTTTCATCTGCCTGTAGGTATGGGCTAAGTTGTGAGTAGTGAAGCTGAACAAGTGTTGTTTGTCTTTCAGTGACTCGACATACTCAATAAAGCCATTTTCTATTAAATAGCTGTGTACTGGGATCCGTCGCTTGCTTGCCTTAGTTTTAAGTGTTTTACTTTCCCCTTGATCATTAATATCAATAAACCAGATCCCCTCCTCCTGCCTTACATCCGCTCTTGTAAGCTGTATAAGCTCTTTTTGCCTTGTCCCCGTATGCATTTGCAGAGTTATGAAACTATAGCGATCACCCCACCCCTCAGACTGACTAACACAATGATCACGCATTTTAACAAGCTGTGCAGGGCTGAAAGCACCTCGACGGGCAGCAGCACCGATCTTAAATCGGGAGTTGCTAAGCGGGTTTGTGTCGATGTGGTGTTTAGTTATAAGCCAGTTAAAAAGAACATTCAGATCTTTTTTGTACTTGCGCACTGTTTCAGCACTGATCCTGTTTTCCGGCTCACAATCCCGCGCTTTAGCAATAGCTAATTTTTCTTCTACACTGATACGCGCTTTAGGTATTTTACTGATGATATCAAGGGCTGTATCAAGCATACGGCCTGATATTTGATCTACAGGTGTTTGTGGGTCAATTAGTGTCATCCATACTTTAAAGAACCGCTGACGCTGATCACGCATACGCTCTGATAATCCCTCAGCTTCATCACTTGCCCAGTACAGATCAAGGGCTTGCTGTAATGTGGGGGTTGTTGATGACTCAGGGCTATTAGCTGTAAAACTTGCGTTTGATTGTTGGTGTTGGTCTGGGGTTATCTCGGGGGTGAAAGCTTCAGGGGCAAAGGTTTGTTTAATGTTGTCTAGGTGGGTTTGTGCTTTGGTGAAATCGCTCACTTCCAGAGCATCACGGATCGGGTGGGTAGCATTAAAGAAGTTAGTTAGGTGGTGTACAGCTTGATAGTAACCTTGATCTGTAGGTGTAGCGATTGCATCTACAAGACTACGAGCTGCACGATCTGGATCGTCAGGGCTTACAAAGCTTAGAGACATGTCACGCTGATCAGCACAGGCTTGTACTTCTTGTACAGATACCCCCTCTTCCTCCGCTGTATCAACGGCTCCATCTTCAAGCAAGAAATACAACTCTTCCCCTTCATCACCAAAGGGATCACTAAAGCCATCAACACGGCTTTCAAGACGCTTTATCAGTTGTACAGTGAATTGCTGTATTAGTTGTTTTGTAATCGCCTGCCCCATTGCTTTCGCCTCCTCTTTCTTACCCGCCAGTATTGTAACGATTTTCTCAGCTTGTGACGCACTATCTGTTTTTAAGCTTTGACGTAACACACCATCTTGGCACCTCATATTGAGCCAGTAAGTGTTACCTCGGATAGTCGTGTTTTTGATCTTTTTACTAAGCATATGTAACCACCGTTGATCACATGCTTGTAACCATCCAGAGAGGATAAAGGGACTTGAATCGGGGGTAAGATACTGAATTGATTATGCAATTTTAATAATGTAATCAGAATCACACCAAGCCTTCACAGGCGTCAAAAACGGAATAACTCTACGTTATGGCTGGTTATAATACGCCCCTAGTAAAACTTGTTGAAACATCTCCAACAAGATAAAGCGCGGCGCTATAACAGGTGCCTAATGATACACGACCGCATCACGCACGCATAGAAAAATACACCCTGACCACTGGATAAAACGGTCAGTTTTTATACGTCTTTTATCTCGCTCATTTCGTCTCTCTGTGCTGAGGCGTGAAAGTTCTCACAGCTGCTGGGCTAAAGTACCTGTAACATGCCGACAGTCCATAACTTGTGCTAGAGCGGTATAGCATGCTTTCGATCGAAGACAATAAAACCAAATGGGACTTTTTCCAAAAACACCACTGGGTGTCTCATGAATTCTCACGTACCCCCGTACTTAAGTCGTGGGAGCGGTGTATAAAGCAATGTAATCCCTACACTTGGTCAAAACCACACATTGCCTCTGGTTTTACCTTATCGTCTTTGATGAAGCGCAACGAGCATCTTATCGAATGTGCCACCACAGTGCTTGAAGATACTTACGATATGTTAGGCGAAGAAAATTTGCTATTGATTGTGACTGACAACAATGGCTGCATTCTTTCTCTCGTCGGGCATGACGTAATAAAGCAGGAGATGAACGAGCTTGGTATAAAACACGGTTGCTTTCTTTCTGAAGGGAAGATTGGTACCAATGCAGTCAATCTCTGTATCAACACCCATATGCCTTGTGAAGTATTTGCCGCAGAACACTTTAATCGTCACTTACATCCTTATGCCTCCGTGGCAGCACCTGTTTTCGATCAATTTGGCAAGCTACGTGGGACAACGTGTTTGATCAAAAACGCAGAACACTACCAGAAAGAGAGCTTAGTCATCATCGCGTCAAGTGCGAGAGAAATCAGTTTGCAGATACATATTCATTCTGAACAAGAGAATATTAACCGTCTTTCCTGCGCGCACAACGCCACACTAGAGTCCATGGATGATGGTCTCCTGGCATGGGATGAAGACAATCACATCACCATGGTTAACCATCAATCTGAGCGGTTACTGAATATCGAGGCAAGCGATGTCTTAGAAAAAGATGTGTTCTGTGTTTTTCGTTTCCCTCCCAATGTACTCAACAGTATTGAATCTGGTACAACAATTAAGCGTAAATTGACCACAATAGAAGTCGGCGGCGAGTTTGTTGAAGCGATTATCACGCTGCGTGCGCTCAATGACGGCACCCATTTACTGTTCTTGCACCCCATCGATAAAATTCGCGAACTAGCTCAACAGCAAATCGGAGGCAGTGCACGATATACATTCAATACGTTGCCTGTTATTTCACGCAAGATGAAACACGTGATTACCATGGCCAAGCGGGCGATAAAATCGAATTCACCGATCTTCATTACTGGAGAGGAAGGTGTGGGAAAAGCGACGTTAGCCATGGCGATTCATAATGAGAGTAGCTATAAAGATGGGCCATTCATTACGCTCAACTGCCGCTCGATCAATACGGAACAACTGGTGAAAGAGACCTTGGGCTATGATGAAGGACAGGGCATGCCTTCTAAGTTTGAGTTAGCTCACGGCGGAACTCTGTTTTTAGAAAAAGTGGAATACCTATCGCCAGACCTACAAGCCGTGTTACTAAAGTTATTAAAGACAGGCTTGGTAAGCCGTAGCGACAGCTTGCGATTGATCCCAGTAGACTTTCAACTCATTACCAGCACGACCGCAGAAATCAGCGAATATGTTACACAGCGCTCATTTGGTCGCCAACTTTACTATGAGTTATCCTCAAACGAACTCCCTATTTCGCCACTAAGAAAACGCAGAGAAGACATCGAACATCTTGTCCAGCAGCTTGTTAGCCATTACGAGCGTCGCCACAATGTAACCCTCTCGATAGAACAAGTGGCATTGGAAGCGTTAATGAATTTTCGTTGGCCAGGAAATAACTCCGAGTTAAGAAACCGAATTGAGCGCATCTTGCTTAATCGAGGTTCAAACTTGATCAAACTGAGTGATATTCCTGAGGACATAAAATTGAACGCCCATCATCGTACAGATAATACGCCGATCATAACCCTAGAAGAAGCCGAGAAAAGAGCCATTGTTCAGGCTTGGAATCAATGTAATGGGAAAATGAACGAGATGGCCAAAGCACTGCAAATTGGACGCACGACACTATGGCGAAAAATCAAAAAATTTGGCTTACATGAACAGATGGAGTGGTACTAACGAGTCATATTAAAAAAGTCATATAAAAAAACCGGCGTTGAACGCCGGTTTATACGTAGAGGAACGCTATGCCTGCAAAGACAGTTGGCGAATCTGAGCTTTGAGTCCAGGCAGCAGGCTAGCGCTAGCGCTGAACTTACGAAGACCAATACCAAGTAACATCTGTGTTGCGTTCGGATCACCCGCCATTTCGCCACACATGCTCACGGGAATACCAGCACGCTCACCGGCAGCACACGTCAATTCAATGGCTTTTAATACCGACGGTTCAAAGTAATTCACAAGCTCTGCGACTGCCGTATTGCCGCGATCTGCCGCCATAACATATTGCGTCAGATCATTAGTACCAATAGAAAAAAAGTCAACTTCTTGCGCCAACGCATCCGCATTTAGGACAGCAGCGGGTACTTCTATCATAATACCGACAGGAAGCTTACTTGCATCCACCCCTAATTGCTGAGCTTGATGCGCCAACAATGCTTTCACTTTTTTTACTTCTTCAACCTGCGCGACCATAGGTATCATCAGTTGAATATTCGGCTGTACCTGAAACGCCTTTAAAATCGCGCGCAGTTGCGTGTTAAATAAAGCTTCATGCTTGAGGCACAAACGTACCCCTCTCAAGCCTAAAAAAGGATTATCTTCCTCAGGCATAGGATAAGCCGCTAGAGGTTTATCCCCTCCCACATCGAGACTACGAATGGTGAGTGGTTTATCGCCGAGCGCAGCGGCAATGTCTCGATAAACTTGGTATTGTTCATCTTCAGTCGGTAAGGCTTCACTGTCTTGGAATAGAAACTCGGTACGAAATAGACCAACACCTTCTGCCCCCGATGTTAACGCATTTTCCAAATCATTCGGTCCACCAATATTCGCTAAAACGGGAATAGCGATACCATCGCGAGTCATCGCCACTTGCTGTGCGCTCGCTAGCGCACTTTTTCGCGCGTTTTGCCATTCAATTTTCTGTGCGTCTAGCGCCTGCTGTATCTCATCTGACGGCGCAAACCATAAGTGCCCTTTGAAGCCATCAAGCGTCACCATTTGACCTGACCGAACGGCATCGAGACACCCTTGCGCTTTTACCATCGCGGGGATCCCCATCGCGCGAGCAAGTATCGCACTATGGGACGTTTTACCGCCTTCACTTAAACAAATACCGAGCACTTTTTCTCTATCGAATCCAGCCACATCCGAGGGCATAAGGTCATGGGCCAATAAAATACTTGGCTCCTGAATCTCAATGGCCTGAGGCTTGGCACCTGTCATTTCAATCATCACTTGGCGGGCAATATCATGTACATCAGCTTCACGTTCGCGCATGTATAGCGTCTCAGCATGACGATATTCTTCCGCCAGCGCGTGAAGGGTTTCTAGCCAAGCTTGCTCGGCAATCATGCCTGACTGAATATGAGATTCGACCGATTGCCACAATTCAGGGTCACTTAACATCATGCTATGCGCCGAAAATATGTCTCCTTTCGCTTGCTTTGCTTGACGTTGTAAACGTTGAACAACACACTCTATCGCTTGCTTAACATGCGTAATTTCATCGGTTTTATGACCAAAGGGACGATCGGGTGCGGGTGGCATATCACTGGTGAAAAGAACAACGGGCGCCGTTACAATACCTTCATTCACGCTAATCCCCGTGATCGCGCCTTCAATAGTTTGCGCATTCACCTCATACTGTAATGCATCAACTTCATCGCTTTGATGTTCGAGAGCACCATCATCAACGGCCTGTTTTTCGCCAAAGTGATCATGTGCGAGAGCTTTAAATGCTGCTATCGCATCCACGGCTTGGGAACCAAGGGCATGTATGGTTATGGTCTCATTGCAACGGACACCAAGCTTCGCAATACTATTGAGACTTTTTGCATTGACCTGTCGGTCGCCCTTTTGTAGCCAGAGTTGACAGTCAAAGCGCGCCAGTGCGCCAACAATGGCGGCGGCTGGCCGAGCATGTAATCCATGCGGATTTTGCACGATCCAGTCGTATGTCAGCGCTTCTTTGTCCTGCTTCGCCGTTTGCGCGGGTTCCGCATTTGTTGATGGCTGATCACCTAGATGCGCTTGTTTTACACCCAAGGCATTCTGCGCTTCCTCGACCACGGTTGCCAACGGTAACCCTGCCGCTGCTGCCACCGATGCCGCCATCGTCCCTTCGACGATGGGCGCTGATATTAACGTCACACTTTCCTTTATTTGATCATCAAGGAGATCTAGCGCCATTTCTGCACTCAGCAATGCGCTTCCGAGATCCATCAAGACAATAACGCCTTTTTCATCATTCACCCGCTCTATCGCTTCCATGACAGCAATGGTATCGGTACCTATCGGGTTTTCAGGATCATCAACACCTGCAGCAATGGCGATATTCGCTTTGCCTTGGGTCATTTGGGTCGCTAATTCAGCGACCCCCTCAGCAAGGCGACGACTATGAGAGACAACAACAATTCCCACCATCTTAATTACCTGCTATTGCTTGCTTTAGTGCTTTAATCATTAATAGAGAGGACGTTGCACCGGGATCTTGATGGCCGATACTGCGCTCACCTAAATAGCTCGCTCGTCCTTTTTTCGCTTGCATTTCAATGGTGGCTAATACATTCGCTTCTGCGAGCTCAACCATCTCATTATGTAAGTGATCAGCACTTGTGCCCTTATCTAACGATGCCTTTATACTCGTCAAAACCGGTAGCCAAACATCACACATGGTTTTGTCGCCTAATTCAGCTTTACCACGAGAAACCACACCATCGACCCCACTTTTTAGCGCGTCGATCAGCTCTTCAAAGATTAATTGTTCTCGAGTCCCGACAGCCGCCGCTGTGCGAATAAATAACGTGCCATATAAAGGGCCGCTTGCGCCTCCGACACTAGACAATAATGTCATTCCCGTATTTTTTAGAATGCTACCAATGTTTTGCTCGACAATTTGTGGCAGTTTTTCCGCGACTTTCTTAAAGCCACGATTCATGTTGAGACCATGGTCGGCATCACCGATATCACGATCAAGATCCGTGAGAAAATCTTGGTTGTCTTGATAGGTCGTCGCACACAACTCTAACCAGTGAATAATATGTGTTTTTTCAATTTGCATGTTATTTCCCCTGTTACCAGTTGATTGCGGCAGTATCAACGGGTGCATCAAAAAGTTCTAACATCTCTTTATCCGCTTTGAGTAAGGTGATTGACACCCCTTCCATATCAAGCGACGTACAGAAGTTACCTACCCTATTTCGTACGATGCGGAATCCCGCTTGCTCGCAGTTATGCGCTAGACGGCGATACACGCCGTAAAGCTCAGAAATTGGCGTGCCTCCCATACCATTGACCATCACGATGTAGTCATGATCGGCAGAAAAAGGCTCAATACTAGACACGACCTCATCCCATTCGCCTTCTTCACGATTCCAAATCCGTAACGTGCGCTGATAAGGTGCGTTTTCAGCGAGTTCAGCAAACATGTCATCCACCAAAGTATCGACGTCTGTGTATTGCATGCGTTTAATACCAGGCTCACCATGGATACCAACACCAAACTCCACTTCATTATCTTCTAAGATAAACGACGGCTTACCTGCGGCTGGCACGACACAAGCATTAAGCGCGACACCAAAGGATCGGCACTGGTTATTGACGCGTCGAGCAAGCGCTTCACACTGTGCCAACGTATAACCTTTACTTGCCGCAGCGCCGACTAATTTCTCCACTAACACAGTACCTGCCACGCCACGACGGCCAGCGGTGTAAAGGCTATCTTTCACGGCCACATCATCATCCACCAAGACTGATCCAACACTGATACCATCGGTATGAAGTAGCTCCACGGCCGTTTCAAAATTCAACACATCGCCCGTGTAGTTTTTAATGATAAAAAGCACGCCCTCACCGGTGTTTACTTGGTTACCACACTCATACATTTGATCCGGTGTGGGCGATGTAAAGACTTCTCCCGGGCACGCTCCGGTCAACATACCTTTACCAATAAAACCCGCATGCAATGGCTCATGACCACAACCGCCACCAGACACTAACGCAACTTGTCCTGGTGTTTCCTCATGCCACATATAACGAGGTTCGTAATTGGCCTTTAACTCAGGACGGGACAACGCGAGGCCTTCCATTTGTTGCAAGACAACATCATCGACTTGATTGATTAGTTTTTTCATCGTTCTATCTCATTCCATTTATTTTCACGTAGGGTATGAACTCATCTTAAGCAGAGAAAACAGGGGCTCAACAAAAATAATTTTGTTCCATAGTGGAACAATTTATCTTTTTTATTTCGTTTCAATATGGAACATGAATGACGCAAACAGTCTGAATAGTGATCAATGCCATAAAGCAGGGTTTGTCGTTTTTTCTTTCGCGACGGATTTGACACTGCGGTCATAAAATCTCAATTCAAATCCGCGATATCCTTTCTCGTTTGAGCTGTCAGTCCTAATATAGCGCCTTCCCTACAATGGTTTTTCATTGCAGAAAACACACAGAATAAAGGTCTGAATTATGGACAAAATAATTATTAGCCCCAGTAAATACGTCCAAGGTGAGCAAGTACTGAGCTCGATTGCACACTATGTTAAAAGTCTTGGTGAGAAACCATTAGCCATCGCTGATGCGTTCGTGACCGACTTGGTGGGTGCAGAGGTAAAACAGAGTTTTGCTGATGAAGAGATATCACTCGCAACCAATATTTTTAATGGCGAGTGTTCGCGTGCTGAGATTGAGCGCATCACCGATATTTGTGCGACACAGCAACATGATGTCATCGTCGGTATTGGCGGCGGGAAAACATTAGATACGGCAAAATCCGTTGCTTTCTATACCAAAATTCCCGTTGTTGTTGTGCCGACCATCGCGTCTACAGATGCGCCAACGTCGCTCTCGCCGTTATCTATACCCCAGAAGGTGAATTTTCTGAATACTTGATGATTCCTAAAAATCCGGACATGGTGATCATGGATACGTCGATCATCGCTAAAGCACCGGTTCGCTTACTGGTTTCCGGGATGGGTGACGCGCTATCAACTTACTTTGAAGCTCGTGCAAATATGACGTCAGGTAAAGCAACCATGGCCGGTGGGCTTGCGACCCGGTCCGCGCAAGCGCTAGCAAAACTGTGTTATGAAACATTACTTGAAGATGGCTTAAAAGCGAAAATCGCAGTAGAAAATGGTGTGAGTATCAAGGCGGTAGAAAACATTATTGAAGCCAACACCTACCTAAGCGGTATCGGTTTTGAGAGCAGTGGCCTAGCTGGCGCACATGCCATCCATAACGGTCTCACCAAGCTTGAGGAGTGCCACCACCTTTACCATGGCGAGAAGGTGGCATTTGGTACACTTGTTCAACTCGTACTCGAAAACGCGGCAATGGAAGAGATAAATACCGTCCTCGCTTTCTGCCGTTCCGTTGGCCTACCGACCAATCTTTTTGATATGGGCGTAAAAACGCTGAATCATACGACGTTGCGTGCGGTGGCAGAAGCATCAACTGCTGAAGGAGAGACTATCCATAACATGCCATTTCCTGTAACGGCAGATAATGTTTATTCCGCAATTTTAACGGCGCATCAACTGGGTCAATAGTGCATCGCCTACCGCATAAATTGAGACATATCGGATCATAAAAAAACGCCCAGCAAGGTGGCTGGGCGGGAATGGAAGGTCAACCACTGGCTGACGCATCAGAACAAGAACATTGCACTGATAGTTACGCAGTGCAATGTTTGTTGGTTCACTGGCGATAAAGAATTAATCAAACGGCGTCAAATCACCACGACCCTGGCGTCGAATTTCAGGCGCACCGTCGCTAAAATCGACCACCGTCGTTGGATGCTCACCCAACACCCCACCATGCATGATCAAATCCACACTGTGTTCTAAATGATCGCGTATCGCTTCGGGATCGGATTCGGTGAAATCATTACCGGGCAGAATCAGCGAGGTCGACATTAATGGCTCACCCAAGGCTTCGAGCAAATCTAGGGCGATTTGATTATCGGGAACACGAATGCCAATGGTCTTACGTTTTGAATTCATCAAACGTTTTGGCACTTCTTTGGTCGCTTTAAAAATAAAGGTATACGACCCTGGGGTATTGTTCCGGATTAGCCGAAACGCAACATTATCCACCCGTGCATACAGTGAAAGCTCAGAAAGATCGCGACATAGCAACGTAAAATTATGATCTTTATCGAGATCACGAATACGGCAAATACGCTCTAGCGCTTGTTTATTCTCAAGCTGACAGCCAAGCGCATAGCCCGAATCAGTCGGATAAATAATCACCCCACCGTTTCGCACAATTTCCACCGCTTGCTTGATCAGCCGCGCTTGCGGATTCTCTGGGTGGACATAAAAAAACTGACTCATGGTTCCTCCTGCTGTAGCTTGACCACGTTTTGGATGCGCACCGCAACCCAGCGATAGTGGCCGACGCGCCGGATAATCCTTATTATCCTTCTATTGTAACGCGTCTGACTGGTTGCTATCTAGTTGATTTATTGATTGCTGTTTCTGCTCGGCAGCCTCTAGCCATGCCCAATTCCACCAAAGCGGCTGGCAGTCTTTAGGCAGCCATAGATTTCGGCCTAGCTCTGTCCATGGTGAAGGGTAATGAAAATCTGAGCCCAATGAGGCCAATAAGCCATAGTCCCGCGCGTAGTCAGCGAGCAAACGACGTTCTTGTTGCGACTGCTGAGGGAGTGCAACTTCGATGGCATCGCCTTTCGCCTCAGAAAACGCCGTTAGCAGTCGCTTCAACCACTTAGCCTTGAGTTTGTATCGGGCCCGGGTGAGCGAGTACTGCCTGTCCACCGGCTTGGTGAATCACCTCAACGGCCTCTGCAATCGAACACCAATTTGGCGGCGCATACCCCGTATTGCCTCGGGTTAAAAAGCGCTTAAAACAAGCCTGCATGGTTTTCGCGTGGCCCTGCTCCACCAGCCAGCGGGCAAAATGCGCACGAGTTAGCGGTGCATCACCGGCCAGCTCACGTGCACCCGCTAACGCGCCTATATAATGCGAGCGCTCTAGCCGCGCAGCAATCAACTCCGCCCGTTGTTGGCGTCGCTCAGCTTGCTCGGCAATCAGCGCGATTAATGCCGGATGGTGCGGATCGATATTTAAGCCCACAATATGAATATCAAAGTTTTGCCACAGAGTAGAAATCTCAATACCGCTGACCAAGGTAAGAGGCAGCGCTTGGCGGTCAATTTCTGCTTGCGCATCCACCAGCCCGGCAGTGGTGTCGTGATCGGTAATCGCCAACACCCCCACACGGCGCTCAACCGCACGCTGCACTAAATCTTGGGGCGATAAACGGCCATCTGAGGCCGTCGTGTGACTATGTAAATCAATGATCATGGTGTATCGGGTTTCCTTAATATGTCCACGCGCTCTGGTAATGCTAACGCAAGCAAGTTAATGCACGTACGCGAACACTATTGATTCATTTGTTATTTTTTATGGTGCGCTGTTTCCGCACTTTTTCTGCATTCTTTTGGTTTTCCCCGTTGACACAGAGACAAAATATCAGTTTACTAGTACACAAGTTAACGCGCACCGTTTCTCGGTCTCGGGGAGCAAGATGGCGCTAAGGGTAACAGTCACAACGGAGTCTCGCAGCATGTATTTCAATACCTCGCCTCGTACAAAGGGCATTTACACGGCACCCACTGCAGTACTGGCCGTCAGCGCGCTAGCGACATCTATGACCTCTGTTGCACTTATTGGGTGGCACGGCTCCTTACGGGCGGTGTGACGGGCTGTATCAACAGCTACCTTATTCACAACGCCCGCCACTGACGCGGGCGTTTTTGTCTCTGAGCTTTGCCATTAAGCGTTATCGTGCTACTACGCATTCAGCCACTAAGCATTTGGCCACTAAGCATTCAGCCACGGTAATCCACAACCATAGTTTAAAAGGATATTTGATGATTATTATACTTAAACCCCAAGCCACTGAGCAGGACGCCAAAGGGCTACTCAACCAAATCGAGCAGTGCGGATTAAAACCGCTTTACATGCCAGGGGTTGAGCGCATTGTACTCGGCGCGTTGGGCGATGAACGCGTTTTGCAACAATGCCACTTTGAGGCCAACCCGCTGGTTGAAGAAGTGAAACCGATTTTAACCAAGTACAAACGCGTCAGCCGTGATGTGCAGCCGCACGATAGCGTAGTAAATATCGGCAATGTGCCTGTCGGTGGACAAGACTTTGTGGTCATGGCAGGCCCTTGCTCGGTGGAGTCGGAACCTCAATTGCTTTCCGTGGCAGAGCGAGTTAAAACCCACGGCGCTCGCGTGTTACGTGGCGGTGCCTTTAAGCCGCGCACCAGCCTTATGATTTTCAAGGCATGGGAATAGAAGGGCTTAAGCTGCTAAAAAAAGCCAGTGAGCTCACCGGCATGCCAACCGTGTCAGAAGTGATGGAAATCAGCCAAGTCGATGCCGTGTGTGAATACATTGATTGCTTGCAAATTGGCGCACGTAATATGCAAAACTATGGCTTACTCAAAGCAGTGGGAGAAACTGGCAAACCGGTCTTGTTAAAACGCGGCCTTTCCGCCACTATCGAAGAATGTTTGCTGGCAGCGGAATATATTGTCGATGCGGGCAACCCTAATGTGATTTTGTGTGAGCGCGGCATTCGCACTTACGAAACCGCCACAAGAAACACCTTGGATTTAAACGCGGTGGCCTTTATGAAACAACGCAGCCACCTGCCAGTACTGGTCGACCCAAGCCATGGAACGGGTGTGCGAGAGCTCGTCACGCCGCTATCACGCGCGGCTGCAGCCGTCGGCGCAGATGGCATTATTGTGGAAAGCCATCTGAATCCAAGCGAGGCGTTGTCAGACGGTCACCAAGCATTGACCGGCGATATGTTCGCGCAGCTAATGCAAGAATTAACCCCCTTTGTTCAAGCGGCAGGGAGAAAGCTGTGAACACCCATCACCTCCAATACGGCGAGCTCGATACGCTCCAACTGTCGGTGCCTTATGTGGCCGATCCGACCGAGCTGTATGCCGCCGTGTGCCAAGATAAACCCTTTAGCATGTTGCTAGAGTCAGCTGAAATTGACTCAAAGCGCAACGTGAAAAGCCTGATGCTCGTTGACGCCGCGGTACGGATTGAATGCCGGGCGCAAACCGTAACCTTGCAAGCGCTGACCCATAATGGCGCCCATTTGCTCGACAGCATCAGGCAAAGTGCGGCGCTGCAAGCGTTACCCTGTGAGGCAGAAAGCACTGAGCGTAACAATCAGCCGGCACTGACACTGACATTCCGCCATCCTAACGACAATGGTGCCCTGCTGGATGAAGACGCTCGTCTGCGCCAAGCGTCGGTGTTTGATGCGCTGCGCGTCGTTAAACAAAGCGTCGCGTTGGAGAACCAGCCTGACGATGCGCTGTTTATCGGCGGCTTATTTGCCTATGACTTAGTCGCCAGTACCGAAACACTGTCCAGCGTAGACGGCACCGAGAGCTGTCCGGATTATCTCTTTTATGTCGCCGAGAGCTTACTGGTGATTGATCACCAACACCGACAAGCACGCTTACAAGGCACCTTGTTTGGTGGCGATAATGCAAGTGCCCACTACGTGGATTTATCGCGCCGCTTGCAACGCATCAAAGAAGCCTGCTTATCGCCTGCGCCACTTCCCGACGCGCCCGTGATGACTGAACACTCGGTCGCGGTTTCAGTCTCAGATTCAAACTTTTGTCAGCAAGTTGAAGCGCTAAAAAAACACGTGATCGCCGGAGATGTGTTTCAAGTGGTGCCCTCGCGCCGTTTTACTCTCGCGTGCCCGTCGCCGCTCAATGCCTATCGCGCGCTGAAACACGGCAATCCTAGCCCATATATGTTTTATCTGCGCGATAGCGAATTCAGCTTATTTGGTGCCTCACCAGAAAGCGCACTCAAATATACCCAAACGACCAATCAAGTCGAAATTTACCCTATTGCCGGTACTCGTCGACGCGGAAAAACGGCCCAAGGCAGCATTGATCACGACTTAGATAGCCGAATTGAACTTGAGCTGCGTAATGATGAAAAAGAAAATGCTGAGCACATGATGCTGGTCGATTTGGCCCGTAACGATGTTGCACGCATTAGCACGCCCGGCAGCCGCCACGTGGCCGATTTGCTCAAAGTGGACCGCTACAGCCACGTCATGCACTTAGTCTCTCGGGTGGTGGGTCAACTTAAATCCGATCTTGACGCGCTGCATGCCTACCAAGCCTGTATGAACATGGGCACGCTCACCGGTGCACCGAAACTTAGAGCGATGCAATTGATCCGTGATACCGAGCATTGCCGCCGCGGTAGCTATGGCGGTGCGGTGGGATATTTTACCGGTTCAGGCGACATGGACACCTGCATCGTGATCCGCTCCGCCTACGTTGAAAACGGCCTTGCTACCGTGCAAGCCGGCGCAGGCGTGGTGTTTGATTCTGACCCACAAGCGGAAGCGGACGAAACCCGCGGCAAGGCGCAAGCCGTGATCCATGCGATTCAAGCTGCTCACCAAGGAGGCCAACCATGAGCACCCCGAAAATGGACATTGTCTTGCTCGATAACATGGACTCCTTTACCTATAACTTAGTGGATCAATTTCGCGCATTGGGTTACCCGGTCACGGTGTTCCGGCACCATTTAGATGCTGATGCCATTGTCAGCCACATTCGTGCCCTGCCCCAGCCGCTACTGGTGCTCTCGCCCGGTCCGGGTGCACCCGCCGATGCCGGCTGCATGCCCGCATTGATTGAGGCCTTACGCGGCCACGTGCCGATGCTGGGGATTTGTTTGGGCCAGCAAGCCATCGTTGAAGCCTACGGCGGCACAGTGGCAGGCGCCGGCACCATTATGCACGGCAAAGCCTCAGCCATGCACCACCAGCAACATGCGGTGTTTGGTCCACTTGCCTCACCATTAACCGTCGCCCGTTACCACTCACTGGTTGCCACTGATGTCCCTGCCAACTTGGATGTCATCGCCACAACCTTTGATGGCAAAGATCAGAAAGTGATGGCCGTGGTTAACAACACCGACTATGTAGTCGGTTATCAATTCCACCCCGAATCGATTTTAACCGCGCAAGGGGCGGCGCTACTCACCCACACCATTGATTGGGCGAGTGAATTTTATCAAGGCAATCGTGATTAATAGCTAAACAAACCAATAAATAAAGAAACGAATAGAGATACAACACGTACAGCACCAATAAGTACGGACGTCAGGACAGACACATCGAGGTTAAATGCAGTGATGGATCAAGCAACCGTGGATCACCTACTAGAAGCGCTCTACCAACAGCAGTCGCTCAGCCAAACGCGCAGTGAACAACTATTTAGCGCCATTATTCAAGGCGAGCTCGAGCCTGCTCAATTAGCCGCCGCGTTAACCGCATTGAAGATTAAAGGGGAAACCCCCGAAGAAATCGCCGGCGCCGCGAAGGCACTCACCGATAACGCCGAGCCTTTTCCACGTCCCAGCTATCCGTTTGCCGATATCGTCGGCACGGGTGGCGATGGCGCGAACACCATTAATATTTCGACCACTGCCGCATTTGTGGCCGCTGCCTGTGGCGTGAAAGTCGCCAAGCACGGCAATCGCGGGGTCTCAAGCAAATCCGGCTCGTCGGATCTACTCGCCGCGTTTGGGATTGATTTGGCCATGCCTGCCGAGCAAGCGCGTGCGGCACTGGATACACTTGGCGTGTGCTTTTTATTCGCCCCGCAATACCACACCGGTGTGCGCCATGCGATGCCCGTGCGCCAAGCCATGAAAACACGCACCATCTTTAACCTGCTTGGGCCGTTAATCAATCCAGCCAAGCCCAGTATTGAGCTGATGGGCGTGTACGACCAAGCACTGGTGGCGCCAATTGCGCAAACCATGCAAAACCTCAACATGACGCGCGCGGCCGTGGTTCACGGTGACGGCCTGGATGAAGTGGCGATCCATGGCCCTACGACGGTGGCAGAAATCACGCCAACACAGATTGAGCATTACACCCTAACCCCCAGCGACTTTGGTGTATCCCAATACCCGCTGGACAGCATTGCCGGGGGCATTGCCGGGGGCACGCCCGAGCAAAACCGCGAGATGATCCGCGCGATTTTGCAAGGTAAAGGCACAGATGCCCAGCAAGCGGCGGTAGCGGTCAATGTCGCCCTATTGCTACGCTTATTCGGACAAGAAGATTTGAAAGCAAATACCCAACAGGCCTTGGACGTGATGGCGTCGGGCAAGCCTTACACCATCATGCAAGCGTTAGCACAAAGGAGCGCAGTATGACCACGTCAGCCCTCAACGACACCATTTTAGGCCGCATTGTCGATGACAAAAAACGCTGGATCGCCGCCCGCAAAAAAGCCCAGCCGTTAGAAAGCTTTGTCGACCAACTGACGCCGAGCGATCGTGATTTTCGTGCTGCGTTAGCCGCACCGGGCTCGCAGTTTATCTTGGAGTGCAAAAAAGCCTCGCCCTCGAAAGGGGTGATTCGAGACGATTTTGATCCAGCAGCCATTGCGCAAGCATACAAGCCATTCGCTACGGCGATTTCGGTACTCACCGATGAAGACTACTTTCAGGGCAGTTTTGATTTTCTCCCATCGTGCGTGACCAAGTTGATGCTCCGGTGCTGTGTAAAGACTTTATTATCGACCCGTATCAGGTTTACCTCGCGCGTCATTATCAAGCCGATGCGATCTTGTTGATGCTGTCAGTGCTCGACGACGCCGAATACCGTGAGCTAGCCGATTTAGCCGAGTCTTTAAAACTGGGGGTGCTCACCGAAGTGAGTACCGAAGACGAGCTGGCGCGGGCCAATGCCTTAGGGGCGGTGGTGATTGGCATTAACAACCGTAATTTGCGCGATTTAAGTATTGATCGCGATCGCACCAAACGCTTAGCACCACAAGTGGGGGAAAAAGCGATCGTGATTTCAGAAAGTGGCATTCATAGCCACCGCCATGTGCGCGACCTCGCCGATTACGCCGACGGCTTTTTGATTGGCAGTGCCTTAATGGCAGAGCCCGATCTCACGCTTGCGCTACGTAAAGTGATCTTAGGCGATAACAAAGTGTGCGGGTTAACCTCAGCCGATGATGCCCTCGCCGCCTATGACGCGGGCGCGGTTTATGGCGGGCTCATTTTTGTTGAACACTCGCCGCGCGCGGTAACCCCAGCTGTGGCCGAACGTGTACAGCAAGGCGCGCCGCTTCGCTATGTGGGCGTGTTCCAAAACCACGCAATAGAGACAGTCGCAGCGCATGCCCATCAGCTCAACCTACACGCGGTGCAATTACATGGCGATGAAGATGCTGCGTACTTACAAGCACTGCGCGAAAGGCTTCCGACCCACTGTGAAATGTGGAAAGCGCACGGTGTGTCTGATGTCGCCCCAGCGTTAGACGGCGTCGACGCAGACCGCCATCTCATCGACAGCCGAGTCGGTCAGCAATCTGGCGGCACCGGCAAAACCTTTGATTGGCACCTGATCCCAAAAGCGGCCAAAGACAAAGTGATGATCGCGGGTGGCTTGACGCCCGACAATGCCGCAAAGGCCGCTGCACAAGGCTGCTTAGGCTCGATTTTAACTCCGGCGTCGAACATGCGCCCGGAGTGAAAGACGCCCACAAGCTTAACGCGGCGTTTCGTGCCCTACGCCGTTATTAATTGTCCAGAGATGAGTGATTACGCCGGGGTGAACGACGCACCTCGGCACCAAATTAAAGACGTAAAAGGATTATTATGAGCAAGCTTAACCCCTATTTTGGTGAATTTGGCGGCCAGTACGTGCCACAAATTTTGGTGCCTGCGCTCGATCAACTCGAGCAAGCGTTTATTGATGCGCAAGAAGATCCCACCTTTAAAGACGACTATATTCGTCTATTGCAAGAATACGCGGGACGCCCCACCGCACTGACGTTATGCCGTAATCTTACCAAGGGCACCAAGACTAAACTCTATCTCAAACGTGAAGATTTACTCCACGGTGGCGCGCACAAAACCAACCAAGTGCTTGGCCAAGCGATGCTCGCTCAGCGCATGGGCAAATCAGAAATTATTGCCGAAACCGGCGCCGGCCAACACGGCGTAGCGACCGCACTCGCATGTGCGCTGTTGGGGCTAAAATGCCGCATTTATATGGGTGCCAAGGATGTTGAACGTCAAAGCCCCAATGTGTTTCGCATGAAGCTGATGGGCGCAACGGTGATCCCCGTGCACGCGGGCTCTTCGACCCTCAAAGATGCCTGTAACGAGGCGATGCGCGACTGGTCTGCCAACTATGATACCGCGCACTACTTGCTCGGCACCGCGGCCGGCCTCATCCTTTCCCGACCATTGTGCGCGAGTTTCAACGCATTATTGGTGAAGAAACCCGCGAACAAATCCTGCGCGCAGAAGGCCGCTTGCCCGATGCGGTGATCGCCTGTGTCGGCGGCGGCTCAAACGCCATTGGCATGTTTGCTGATTTTATTGAAGACAAAGACGTGCGCTTAATTGGCGTGGAACCGGCCGGTAAAGGACTCGATACCGATCAGCACGGCCGCCCCCTTAAAACACGGCAAGCCCGGGATTTTCTTTGGGATGAAATCGCCATTAATGCAAGATGAATATGGCCAAGTAGAGGAGTCGTATTCCGTGTCTGCGGGGTTAGATTTCCCGTCCGTGGGACCTCAACATGCCCACCTAAACGCCATTGGTCGTGCTGAATACCCGGCGGCCACGGATGACGAGGCGCTGGAAGCCTTTCAATCACTGGCGCGTAATGAGGGATCATTCCCGCATTAGAAACCGCCCACGCCCTGGCACACGCGCAAAAAATGATCGCCGCCGACCCCAATAAAGAGCAGATATTGGTGGTTAATTTATCGGGCCGAGGCGACAAAGATATTTTTTCGGTTTATGAGATTTTAGAAGGCAAAGGAGAGCTGTAATGGCGGCACCATCAACGCGATACTCATCAATGTTTGCAAACTTGGATGCCAAACAGCAAGGCGCCTTTGTTCCCTTTGTGACCTTGGGGGATCCGAATCCTGAGCAATCGCTCGCCGTGGTCGATGCCTTGATTGAAGGTGGCGCGGATGCCCTAGAGCTCGGCATGCCATTTTCCGATCCGCTCGCTGATGGGCCGACCATTCAAGACGCCACCATCCGAGCGCGGGCAGCCGGCACTACACCCGATACCTGTTTTGACATGTTAGCGACCATTCGTGCCAAGCACCCCACGATTCCCATTGGGTTATTAATGTACGCCAACTTAGTCTATGCACGGGGTATCGAAACATTTTACACCCGCTGCGCTGAGGTTGGCGTCGACTCGGTGCTTATCGCCGATGCCCCGATTTCTGAATCCGCCCCCTTTCGTGATCACGCCCTAGCGCACGGTATCGATCCGATTTTTATCGCCCCACCCAATGCGGACGATAAAACCCTCGCCAAAGTGGCCGAGCTGGGTCGTGGCTATACCTATTTGGTATCGCGCGCCGGGGTAACTGGTGCGGAAGCCAAAGCCGGCACACCGGTCGAGCACTTGCTAGGTACCCTACTTCATCATCAAGCACCGCGCCCGCTACTTGGGTTTGGTATTTCAACCCCTGAGCAAGTCAAGGCAGCCATTGTGGCCGGAGCCGCCGGTGCAATATCAGGCTCAGCGGTGGTGAAAATTATTGAAACCCATCAGCACGACGTGCCGACTATGCTCAACGCGCTTACTGAGTTTGTCCGAGCCATGAAAGCGGCAACAGCACACGCCTCGTAGCTTTCAGTCGCTTGTCGTCATCAGTACCGATAGCAAAAAGCCCACCAGGCAAGTCGTGCCATGGTGGGCTTTTTTTACAACAGCGGACTAAACATATAAAAAAACTGCTCGATAGGTTTGAGGTAAACCGGCCTTTGTTGCCAGCTCTCAGGGTTCACGCGCGAAGACTGAGCCAGATAATCCTGATGTAATTGGTTAATAGCAGCACAAAATTCAGGGTCATCGACAGTCAAAGTCAATTCAAAGTTTAACCATAGGCTGCGCATATCAAGGTTTACCGTTCCCACTAAGCAGTACTGCTCATCGACAAGCACTGACTTGGTATGCAATAAGCCACCGCTGAAGCGATAGATGTTTATCCCCGCTGACATCAAGTCCTCAAAAAATGAGCGACTCGCCCACTCCACCATCAGCGAATCATTTTTTTCCGGCACAATGATCGTCACTTTCACACCGCGTTGCGCCGCGGTTTGCAGGCTGACCATCAGGCCTTCACTGGGGACCAAATAAGGCGTGGTAATCGTAATACTGGTTTCCGCTTGGTGGATGGCCAAGGTGAGCACTTGTTGGATCATTCCCTCAGGCAATCCAGGCCCTGACGGAATCGCTTGTACGGCATGATTGGCATGTTGATGATCTTCTATCATCAAGCATTCGGGCGCACTGGGCAGGTCACGAATGCCGGTTTCAACTTCCCAGTCCCAGGCAAATACGCTGCTAAGCACCGATACCGTCGGCCCCGACACGCGAACCATCACATCGACCCACTGACCAACACCCGCATTTTGCTTGAAAAATCGTGGATCGACCATATTCATCGAGCCGGTATAAGCCAGTCGGTTATCGATAATAACCACTTTACGATGCTGGCGAATATCGAGGCGACGAAAGAACATCCTGAACGGGTTCACCGCCAGTGCTTCTATCAGCTCAACCCCGGCCTCGCGCATCGCATGAGGCCATTTACTACGGAAAAAAGCTTTGCTCCCTGCAGAATCCAACATGATCCGCACTGGAATGCCCTGTTTTGCTTTATCGCACGCCGCCTGCGCCACCTCATCAGCGTGCCCGCCCGGATGCCAGATATAAAACACCATATCCACACTTTTTTGCGCCTGACGAATGTCGAGTGCCACAGATTTAAGGATCTCTGCTGGTTCCGTTTTCAACGCCAATTGATTGCCCGTGAGCTCAGGGACACCAATTCGAGCATGACAGAGCCGGTTCACATGGTGGGATTGCTCATTAATATGATGGGGACGGTGCGCGGGACACGCTTGTAAACTTAACAGCCACTGACGATAAGGCTCAAACATCGCTTTCGCCCGCACGGCTCGGGTTTTCCCCAAGTTCAATTCTCCAAAAAGCAGGTACGCAATCACCCCCACAATCGGCAGAATATAGATAATCATCAGCCAAGCAATCGACACGCCTAATGCGCGTCGCTTGAATACCACGCGTATCGTTACACCCGCAATTGTTAACCAGTACAGTAACAACAACAGTACGGTAAGGATTTCGTAGACTTTTTCCATGCCCAAGTGCACACCTTGATAGTCATTAATAAAGGGTTAACCCGCTAGCTCTTCCATTCTGCCTAGGTTTTGAGCGGGTGCAAGCAACGCCTTGTCTTTAGGTTACGACACAATCAGACTCGACAGTGAGTTAACGCACATCATTGGCGCTTATCTTAGCGCAGTCATTCATATTATTGTGACAACTCATCGCAATGTTACTAGATTGTTAAATCAGTGATTGCAGCAGAGAAAGTCACTGTGATACTCACTATAGGTAGCGAATCGCGCTTATCACTGTCGAAGAAGTCATCACGAGCAGGAAGAATATGGGGAAATTATGCTTATTTTAGGCATTACATACGGCAAGATCTTCAAATTCTACGCATAAACTGTTTTACTTACGAGTCTTTGAGCTGGGAATCACTCATCCAAGTTCGTAATAAAAAGTTTACACCTTTGACAGTTTCATCAACGACGACACCCTGAGGTGTCGTTAAAAAAAATCAATTAATTATCGCAAACGATAACGAGTAGGTATGGCAAACACACAACGCGCACAATTTTCATCCCGCATTGGGTTTATTTTGGCGGCAGCAGGCTCAGCCATTGGGCTAGGCAACATTTGGGGATTCCCTACCCAAACCGCCTCTAACGGCGGCGCCGTTTTTCTATTCATTTATCTGCTAATGGTTTTTATCCTAGCGTACCCTCTTTTAATAGCAGAACTCACTATTGGTCGTTACGGTAATGCCAACCCTGTTCGCTCTTTGTCGTCGGTTGCCGGCGGACACAAGTGGTTGGGCCGCCTGCTCGGCTTAGTCGGTATGCTGGGAGCGACGGGTATTCTGAGCTTCTATGCCATTGTCGCTGGCTGGCTGGTCGGGTTTATGGTCTCGCCTTTACTCACCGCATTGGGCTTTACCGAAACAGCAACCTGGTTAGAATCATTTAGCGATACCCGAAATCTGGTATTGATGCTGTGTTTTATGGTGCCGACCATCCTGGTTGTGCGCAATGGCATTGCTAACGGTATTGAACGTTGGTCATCCCGCCTTATGCCCGTCCTGTTTTTGTTGTTCGTGGTCATGGTGGTGTACATTTTGTTCCAACCGGGTGCGATCGACGGTTTAAAAATGTACCTGATCCCCGATATGTCACACCTGTCACCTAGCCTCGTTGTGAGTGCCATGGGGCAAGCCTTCTTCTCGTTATCGCTCGGTGTCTGCGTGATGATGGTCTACGGCTCTTACTTATCCAAATCTGCCAGCATTCCTAAAACGGCCGCGCAAGTTGCGCTACTCGATACGGGCATTGCCTTTACCGCGGGGCTACTGATCATGCCCGCCATGTTTGTGGCACAGCACAATGGGGTGGCGATATACAGCGAAGCGGGCGAATTGCTGAGCAGCGACACCCTGGTATTTAGCGTATTACCGGCCATGTTTGACACCATGGGCTCGGCTGGCTTATTCATCGGTTTTGCCTTCTTCCTGCTCATGGTGATTGCGGCACTCACCTCGGCGATTTCCATGCTTGAAGTGCCTGTCGCCTGTGCGACCGAAGAGCTGAAACAATCACGAGAAAAAGCGGTCTGGTGGATAGGTGGCCTGATCACCGCCGCCTCGGCCATCATCGTCTACAACTTTGGCGAGCTGTTTGGCTTGGTCGTCACCGTGACCACCGAATACGCACAGCCAATTCTCGGCCTACTGTTTGCGCTTGTCGCCGGTTGGCTATGGCACCGCAACGAAATATTAAAAGAGTTGGTGCAAGGCAGTCCTGAACTGGGCGACACCTGGTTCTGGAAAATTTGGCCCGGCTATGTGCGTGTTATTTGCCCCATTTTAATGCTGTTGGTCTTCGGCTGGGATTGGGTTTAACGCTTATCGGACCAATAAAAACTTGCCCGAATGCTGTGTTAGCGGTCACAATTCTTATCTTGTACTGTAAAAAAGGGGCGCATTGCCCCTTTTCAATAAGATGTGAAGAGAGCCATGTCTGACAATAAAAACAACTGCCCACGCGGCCAACTGCTGCTTCGTACATTAGCGATGCCTGCGGACACTAACGCCAATGGTGATATTTTTGGTGGCTGGATTATGTCTCAGCTCGATCTGGCCGGCGCCATTTTGGCGAAAGAAATCTCAGGCGGTCGCGTTGTGACTGTCTCAGTCAATGACATTACCTTTAAATCACCGGTGAGCGTCGGCGATGTGGTCTGCTGCTACGGTACCTGCCAACGTATCGGCAATACGTCGATAACCATTGAACTCGAGGTATGGGTTAAGCCCGTCAGCCATGATGAAATTGGTGATCGTAATAAGGTCAGTCATGCAACATTTAACTATGTTGCCATTGATGAGAACGGCCGCCCTCGCGCGATCAAAAAATAAAAAAAGAGGGCCTGTTTGCTCAACAGGCCCTCTTTTTTCACGGTGAATCGTGGTTACATGTTTTTACGCTCATCGATGCATTCATCTGAGCCCATTTCAAACTCACGACAAATCCAAGGCCGATTTTCATAAATCGTGCACATAAACGTGTCTCGATCAACCGCCGAGCACCAACCATCGTCAAGCCGTTTCATTACCTCTCCGCCCCAAGCATCGATTTCAATATGCTCTCTCGGTACACCGGTATCAGTAATCAGCATCACCTCTAAGCGACAGCAACACGCTTTACACGTCGCGCAGGTAACATCGGAGGTTGGCACGTTTGTTACTTCAATAGTCATAAACAGCTACATGTGACTGGATTACTGGCATCCTACGCTAAATTGACCGTGTTGACGAACCAAGGCTCTAAGATAGAAGGGAGTTTATGTGTTTGACTCACTGAATTGCTACACTTGGGATCACAACGCATTCGATTCCCCCGGCAAACGCGCGGCCTACATCATGCGCTTGGTGCCCAAAGATGCCAAGTTCAGCAAAACGCGCCTGCTGGCACTAAGAAAGCTCGGTCAGAACCTGGCGGTGGTCGACGAATTACTGAAAACACACTATCCGGAGGCGTTATAAGGAGTCGTTTTTATTGAGGATGGTGAACATGACGCCTCGTACCTTCATTGTGCCATTGTGCACCGCAGGCGCTAGGTGACTAATAGTGATACCGGCAAGATAGGATCGTAATAGACGTATCATCCACGGCGTAAACCAGCCGATTGGTATCATCAATACGCCGCGACCAAAAGCCTGTCAGATTTTCTTTTAGTGCTTCGGGCTTGCCTATTCCCTCGAATGGCGTTCGTTTTACATCGAGGATAAGCTTGTTGATTCGCTTGAGTGTTTTTCTATCCTGACTTTGCCAGTAAACGTAGTCACGCCACGCATCATCCGTCCAGCAAAGTAAGCGACTACTCATCGTCATCGACTAACGCGTGCTCCATCGCTTTCCCCATCTTGTACTGAGTAATGGAGCGATTTAGGTGCTCAGCATTGGCGGGCGAGCGCAACAGATGGACGGTTTCCATAAGGCTGTTGTAGTAATCAAGCGACATCACCACCGCATCCTCTGCATCACGTCGGGTAATGACAGCGGTATCAGCGTCATCAACCACTCCATCTAATACCGTTTTGAGGCCATTTCTCGCTTCAGTAAACGAAATAATTTTCATCGGATCACTCCTATTCGTACACCATCGAAGTATAGAGCAACAAACCAGACATGTACAACTTAAAGAACATGTTTAGTGGTTATTTGCTTAACACAACCGCCCCGCAGTGACAGCGGGCCAAGTGTTCGGGTTGGATGGATGTTTGACCGACTTGTTTTATCATGCGCTTACCTGCTTAGTTTCATGGTTATCAAACGGATAGACTTTCTCAAAGCGCTCTAACACCAAAGGGGATTGGGTTGTAAACGGCACGCCGAGTGTTCGCCCTTCCTGCTCAAAAAATGCAAGATGTGCCTGCCGCCACCACGCATAGCTCTTGTCGCCTTCACCTTCCGCAGCGGCAAATTCAGCAGTCACTTGATCAAACGGGCACTCGCTCACTTCAGTCACTTTAATAATACAAACCGGCTGCTGCGCCCAGTTAAGCACCACAGTTAAACGGCCCACTTGTGGTAGGGTTCGTTTTCTATCTCATAGCAGGCTTTTAAGCTGCACGATGCGCGTTTAATGCCTTGATCAATCAAACGAGCGCATTCATTGGCGTTGTATTCATCCGCGCAAAAGTACTCGGCAATGGTTTCAGGCACGGCCTGACGTTCTTCGTCACTTAAAGTGGCAAGGTAGGCGTTTAAGTATTCCTGTTGTTCTGTATTCATTAGCATCCTTGATCTTTCTACCTAATTCGCGGTTTGGCACGTTGCGCGAGTTATCAACAAAGTAGTTTTAGCCGTTTAATTCACACGTTTGTTTCTTTTACATTGCCAGCTATCGTAATCATCGCCGATTTGCATACGTGATGCTGACAATGCCTCAACGTCGTACTGAAATCGTCGTGTGCCATTCCATGCCGGTGTAATGTATACGGTTTCAATATCGGAGATATAATCTTGACTGAAGCTGTCTTTGCTCTGAAACTCAAACGGATTGTAAACCAACTTAATTGTCTCGTTGATTAACTCCCATTCACCTGTCGCATCATATAAAAAGTGCGCATTCTTTTCGCCAATAAAATATTCAACACGTCCTTGTAGTGAGAACGCGTTGTTATCTTTTAATGTCCATTGCTCTTTGTAGACTTTATCACCTTGCATGGTAAACGAGCATGTCCACTGCCCCATTAGGTTCTGCTTTTTAATGGGGATCTCTGCAGCCACAGTACTAAAACATGGCAGCATTGCTGTGAATGTAAAAAAGAGAACACAGTTACTTTTCACACAAACATTCCTTTTATACGTGTTTCTGGTAAATAGTCATCCTCATGCTGCTAGGCACGCAGATGAGGAAGCTATTTGACAGTGTTATCGCTTATTCTACATCGAATTGGTCACTACTTGGACGTAACTGACGCTGGAGGCCTGATAAGAAGTTTCGCAGCACTTGGTCTTTGCACTCTTTATAGTGCTTATTATCCGGTTTACGGAAAAAGGCACTGAGCTCATGCTTACTTAATCGAAAATCGGCAAGCTGCAGAATATCTAAAATATCGTCTGCTTTTAAGTTCAAAGCAATGCGTAATTTTTGAAAAACGATATTATTACTTAGCCTTTGCTCTGGCTTAGGCTGCTCACCGTCTCGTTTACCACGTTTAAGATTGATAAAGCCATTCAGAAATATCGCTAGTTCTGTATCGCTAAGTTTAACAAAATATTCATCGTCTTCTTTTTTCAGCCAGCGACTGACTTGATCATTGGTCACTGTATAATCGGCTAAAGCGAAGATCTCAGTTGTTACATTATCTTTTAAATCAAATGTATAGCGCACACGGCGTAAAATGTCATTATTGGTCAAAATAGTTCCTAGTCTTAGGTAAATCCAGTGCTATCAACGTGAAAACTGGAAGACATGGATCATATCAGGTTTACTCTCTATTCCCTATCAATTGTGTTCATTTAAGGCAAAGTCATCACTTCAGGCTTGACTGAGCCTTATCGTCCTTCTTCGATAGCAGGCAATCCAAACTGCGTAATAAATCGCATTAAAAGAATGAACCTGCACCGTTGGTAATATGACGGTGATCGTAAGTTCAATGCTCAGAGACGGCGCAATGTGAGATAAAAACCTCGCCAAAAACGAGTGATTGACGACGTACTAAAAAAACATAGATCAACAGCCTAATTAGCAGGCGTCGAAATGGTAATAGTAAGGTTGCTTTTGCTGGGTAAGTTCTCGTTCTAACTTCTCACCACAATATGGACAGCACTGAATCTCCCGATGTCAGGATAGTTGTTCAGATCTGGCCCATTGAGGCGACCTCTGAGCAGCATTCGACACGATGTTATCCTTCATGCGGGGAGCGGATCATGGTCTGCGTGGGCGTGACAGCTATCTGCACTCTTCGTGCTGCGCGACACTGGTCGCCACCGGACGGATTTCCCGCTCGACCTGATTGTTGTCTATCGGGTAGCCGCCGTCTTCGACATACTTCTCCAGGTAACGCCATTGTTTCAGCGTATAGCTGACCGCTTTTCCCATCGGGCTGTTCGGTAACAGCCTGGCGGCGGCTTTATCCAGCCACTCATGGAAGGCGTTCAAAATCGGAATGCTGTCT
>AQOF01000095.1 GCA_000565345.1 Salinivibrio costicola subsp. costicola ATCC 33508 = LMG 11651
TGTACTCAATATAGAGCTTCATTATCTTCCACCTTATAGCCCCAACCTCAACCCAATAGAGCGGTTATGGAAGGTCATGAACGAGCATGCAAGGAATAATCTCTATTTCAAAACTAAACGGGATTTTGCACAAGCGATTGACCGATTTTTTACTGTGACTCTTCCTGAGATCGCAGAGTCTTTGACGTCTCGTATTAACGATAACTTTCAGATGTTCAACCATGCATCTTCAATGATCACGGGTATAGATCGCACAGTAGGCGCTAACATTTTCATTAGTGGTCTAATATTATTCATGACGAATGTATAAAAGAGAAAGGAAGCACTATGTACAAACGACTACTCTCTGCAGCCCTATTAACGCTGTCTGCAGTCCCGGCCAGTGCCGATGATCATGGGTGTGGCAACGTCACGATTGCCGATATGAACTGGAATTCAGCGAGCCTGATTGCCAACATTGATCAGTTTATTTTAGAGCATGGCTACGGCTGTGATGCTGAACTCGTACCTGGTGATACCATGCCAACCGGCACATCCATGATAGAAAAAGGCGAGCCCGATATTGCACCGGAGTTTTGGAGTAACTCCATGCGTGAAGGCCTTCAGCGAGGTATTGACGAAGGACGTATACGCTATGCAGGACAAGCCTTTGTTGAAGGCGGCGAAGAGGGATTTTGGGTCCCTAAATACATGGTCGATCAGCACCCCGAACTTAAAACCATTTCGGGCGTTAAAGCCAATGCCGATCTTTTCCCTCATCCCGAAGATCCGTCAAAAGCAGCCTTTTACGGATGTCCCGCGGGATGGAGCTGCCAAATTACCTCGGAAAATAATTTTAAAGCATTGGATCTCGCCGACAGTGGCTTTGAAATTGTCGACCCTGGCTCCGGTGCTGGCTTAGCCGGCTCTATTGCCAAAGCTTATGAACGCGAAGAAGCTTGGTTTGGTTACTACTGGGCACCGACGGCCGTGTTAGGCAAATATGAAATGGTTAAAGTCGATTTCGAAACGGGTACGGATGTCGAGCACTATAAGTCATGTATTACATCTGACGAGTGCATAACGTCGAAAGCAACAATGTATCCAGCCGCTGATGTTGAGACTGTCGTGACAGAACGCTTTGCTAAACGAGCTCCCGAGGCCATGGCCTATATAGAAAATCGTGGTTTTACCAACGACCAGATGAATGGATTACTGGCATGGATGGAAGATAACCAGGCTGACGGTGAATATGCGATGATCAATTTTTTAATTAATCATGAAGACATTTGGACCCAGTGGGTGCCAAATGATGTGGCGAGCAAAGTAAAAGACGCGTTGTAACTCAATAACCCGCACAGTATTGCCACTGTGCGGGATTTCTTTTAGCAGTATAGGAATAATAACAATGGCGACTTCATGGCTAACGGATGTGCCAGAAATGAGCAGGCGCGATCTGCTCACCATCCGACAAACACTGGATGGTGCCTATCGGAATTTTTCTCGCGAATATGGCGAAGGTATCGAAGCCTTTTTTGACCCCCTCCTCCACTTTCTTGTTTGGTTCGAAGATTTACTCCTTGCCACACCTTGGTGGCTGGTGATTGCCGTACTTGCCGGTATCGCGTATCTCGCCAGTCGCTCTTGGAAGCTCCCTGCGGCTGTGGTTGTTTCTTTCACTCTAATTGCTTACTTAGGGATGTGGGAAGATACCATGAGCACCATGAGTATCATTTTGGTCTGTACGCTTGTCGCGATAGGTGTCGGTGTACCTATCGGGATTGCGATGGCGAAGTCCAATCGGACCCAAGCGGTGGTTACGCCACTTCTTGATATCATGCAGACCATGCCCGCTTTCGTCTATTTAATTCCTGTTGTGATGCTACTGGGCATTGGTAAAATTCCGGGGGTCATTGCCGTCGTGATTTACGCCATTCCACCGGTCATCCGCTTAACGAACCTTGGGATTAGGCTGGTCGATAAAGATGTGCTTGAAGCAGCGACTGCGTATGGCGCCAATGGCGTTCAGCGCCTTTTTCAGATTCAGCTACCACTGGCAATGCCCACCATTATGGCCGGCATTAATCAAACGATTATGATGGCACTCGCCATGGTCGTGATCGCCTCGATGATCGGTGTTTCTGGCTTGGGTCAACCCGTTCTTAAATCGATCACTAACCAATATTTCACCTTGGGCCTGCTCAATGGCCTCGCGATCGTCGTGATTGCTATTATTTTCGATCGCGTCTCGCAAAGCTATGCCAAGCGATCACAGCAGCACTTAAAGGGAGGTGATCATGACTGATTCTGAGCAGAACACCTTGATCGAAATTCACGGTCTTTACAAAGTGTTTGGCAACCATCCGCGTAAGCTCATGCCCGATGTTAAAGCCGGCAAAAGCAAAGACGCATTGCTACAAGAAACAGGACATACTATCGGACTTAGTGACATCAATCTGTCTATTCGGCGCGGTGAAGTGTTCGTCATCATGGGCTTATCTGGCTCAGGAAAATCAACACTGATTCGCCATTTCAATCGTTTGATCGATCCGACAGAAGGTGAAATTCGCATTGATGGCACGGATATAATGCAGTACTCACAAAAAGAGTTGCAGCAATTTCGTCGTCATAAAATGTCGATGGTTTTCCAGCGATTCGGCTTGCTTCCTCACCGTACTGTCAAAGAAAACGTCGGTTTTGGTCTTCGCATTCAAGGAGAAGCCAAAGCACTGCGAGATGAAAAGGCTCAACAGTGGCTCTCTACGGTTGGCTTAGAGGGCTATGCTGACCAATACCCTGCCCAGTTATCCGGTGGGCAACAGCAACGCGTCGGTTTAGCACGGGCCTTGTGTACGGATGCGGAGATCCTATTGATGGACGAAGCGTTTTCTGCACTGGATCCGCTCATTCGCAGTGAGATGCAAGACCAACTCATTGAGCTACAAGAAAAGCTGCATAAAACGATTATCTTTATAACCCATGATCTCGACGAAGCGTTACGTCTTGGTGATCGTATTGCCATTTTACGGGACGGTAAGCTGGTACAAGTGGGTGAGCCGGTTGATATTCTACTTCAACCGGCAGACGACTATGTCGAAGCATTTGTTAAAGACGTGAACCGTGCTCGAGCCCTAACCGTTGAAACCGTGATGCAGCCGCAAATCTGTCGTATCAGTGCGACCACAATTGGTGATGCCATTCAGCAGATGCGCCATCAAAAAGTTAATTATGGCTACTACATTACCGAGGAGGGTTACCAAGGTACCTTGAGCCAAAAAGCACTGAGTGACAAAGATCCAAGTGGCCATATCGAGGCTAGCTTACTTGAGGATGTTCCCGCGATTGATCAAGATTCTTTGCTCGAGAGTGTGATTCCAGATACCTTGGAGTCGAAATGGCCACTGCCCGTCTTCGACGATCATGGGGAGCTTATCGGGCATCTCTCACGACAGACTGTTGCCAACATTCTCAGCGAAACAGGAAAAAACGCGACCGAAACGTTATCCACAAACCCGCCCCAAAAAGCGAGCTAATTATATCAATGCGCCCTACCTATTGGGGCGCATTAACCCAGCTGACCGATCAGTTTCAGACGTGACGACGAAATAGCGAATCGTGATCACCTAGCGCCCTGTTGTCCGGGAGCTAGGTGTTTCGAAAATAGATATGATTACGTCTTATTCACTCGTTCAAAACCAGCGGCAAGATCAGCGATTAAATCCTCCACCTGTTCGAGACCAATATGCAGTCGAACGAGTGTCCCACTGAAACTCACTTTAGCCACGGGCCGGATCCGATTAAGCTGCTCGGGTTGATTGGCAAGTAACAAAGACTCGTAACCTCCCCATGAATAAGCCATGCTAAAATACTTCATAGAGTCGCAGAATGCTTCTAATTGCGTATCGGACAAACGTTCCTTAAAAACGAATGAGAACAGTCCGTTACTGCCACTAAAATCACGGGCAAAATAGCGATGCCCCGGACAATCAGTGAATGCGGGATGAAGCACTTTCGCCACTTCAGCCTGCTCATTCAGCCAGTTGGCAACATGTAACGCATTTTCTTGATGTTGCGCTAGCCGTACATCGAGCGTTCTCAGTCCTCGCGACGCCTGGTAGGCAGTGTCAGGATCAACGGTTTGTCCCATCAAGTAGGCACGCTCTCTCAGCGTTGGCCAACAGCGCGCATTGGCGACGGCGGTGCCTAGCATATTATCTGAATGACCAATAATGTACTTGGTGCCAGACTGAATAGAAATATCGACACCCTGTGTTAACGGCTGGTATAAGCGACCTGCCGCCCACGTATTATCCATCATGATCACAGCATCTGGGGCGCGATTGCGAACCGCTCGCACAATGGCTGGCGTATCGTGCACTTCCATGGTGTACGATCCGGGTGACTCTAAGAACACGATACGTGTATTCGGCTTGATACGATGACTAATCTCGTCACCTTCAAGTGGGTCAAAATACTCGGTCTCGATCTGCATGTCGGCCAGTATTTTCTCACAAAAGTCCTGAGTAGCTCATACGCCGAACCCGATACCAGTATGTGATCGCCCGTTTTAACAAATGCGAGAATACTGTTAGCAATCGCCGCCGCGCCACACGGAAATAACGCACAACCTGTTCCCTGCTCAAGCTCTGTCATTGCGTCTTGCAGCGAGAAGTGAGTAGTCGTACCTCGTCGGCCATAAAACAGCGTTTGTTGGTGACGATTTGCAACCGCGTGTTTCTTTTCTGCTAATGAATCAAAAATGATTGAAGAAGCGCGCTGTACGACTGGATTAACCCCGCCTAAGGTGTAGCCTTTTTGGCGTCCAGCATGGATTAGCTGCGTACGATTTTGTTTCTTTTCCATGGCTCACTCATCCTATGTTGCCCATACCTCTAGCCTAAGCGTTTCGCCAAAAGCAGTAAAGACATTTAGACGTCCATATTGTAATTTTCTATCTATCGATTCAACGATATGTCATCGCGCTAAACGCTAAGCCATCGCGGTTAGCGAAGCGTGTCTAGGTTGATGACTACCCACTCCGCATTTTAGTTCAAACACGAAACAGATCACATTTTTATCTATTTGACTGGAAACACAATGTAAGTGTATATACATTGTATATCTAATTGATAGGCTAAAAAATATGGCAAAAAAAGAAAAAGTTAAAAAAGACAGCCAATTACTGATACGAATCAATAGTGAGCAACGTGATGCGTTTCTGCAAACATGTGACGAGCTTGATACCTCAGCGGCTCGAGAAGTCAGACGGTTTATCAAACAATTTTTAAAAGACCACGAAACAAAAAAAGAATCATAACATCCAGTTTACGGTGCAACTTGCCGGTACCCGACCACAGCATTGAAGCTGTATTGCAGTGGCAAACGCTTCGGCAATCTATATTTGAGGAGAGAAAATCATGGCGAAAGTATCAAAGAAAGATCTGAAAAAATCGATCAAGAAAACCAAAGCAAAAGTTGCGAAACAAGAAGGCAAGCTGAAAAAATTGAAAAAGCAACTAAAGCAAGCCTAAGCCACGTTTAGTTAAGCAATAAGCATAAAAAAGCTCGGGGATTTCCCGAGCTTTTTGTTTGTTATGGCCACGCTTTATTGGCGCTGCGCTTACGTTTCAGCGCGTCCGATTTTAATGGTAGGGTGTTCGGTAGTGTTCAGAATTCTGTGTCATTTCGTTAGACTGTATCAAAAAGGAATGACACATGACCAAACCAACATTCGATATGGATGCCGCCTTGCAAGCTTTGCGTGAAGGTAAAGACCTCACTGGCAAAGACGGTATCTTAACCCCTCTCATCAAGCAGCTCACTGAAGCAGCCATGCAAGCTGAGCTTGATGAACACCTCGCTGATGAAAAGCAGCCTAATCGTAAGAACGGCTCTACGTCCAAGTCCGTTAAGAGCCCTGCTGGCAGCTTTGAACTCAGTACACCACGCGACCGAGCAGGCTCATTCGAGCCGCAATTAGTGAAAAAGCATCAAACGCATTTAACCGATGAGCTGGAGCGTAAAATC
>AQOF01000096.1 GCA_000565345.1 Salinivibrio costicola subsp. costicola ATCC 33508 = LMG 11651
CCTTGCGCTGAAGCGACAACCACACGCGACTCCATACCGATGACACGCGCATTGACGAGCACCCCACCGCCTTGACGCAGCATGGTGCCTGTTAATACATAGTCGATTTGCTGCTCAGGATCGAGCTCCTTCCAGTCACGGCTGATCGTGAAATCACCTTCTTCTGTGACCCGAATAGCGCCCGTTGACTTAAAGTCTACCACCGTTAAAACCACGGCTTTGCATCTGGTAAATCAACCCTTCAGTGACAGTGTTTCCTAACCAGTTTGTTTCGCCCATATTTTGCAGATCGACAAACGAAGTCACGGCCAGCGGTGTGCGTGCCGTCAAATAAGCGTTGGTCGCTAAAAGTTCATCCGCCATGCTATTTAAAAAATAGTCGAGTGTGTGGCGTGGCCGCTGCTTAAGAAAAAACTCACTGCCTGAATACGGCTCTTTACCGTTATAAATAGGCGTATAAGCACAGCCCGTTACCAATAGCGCTACTATCGCCACTATCCACTTTTTCATCGTATCATGCTCCGCGCTCAGTCATCGATGTGAGACAAGTGTGTTATTTAGTGTATCGGTCAATGTCGTCAAACCTTTACCTTAGATTGCTCATTCTCATTTAGGAACACAACTTGCATCAGCGTCTTTGCGTCATCTTATTGGTAGGCCGTTACCCTACGCGTTAATAAAGTTAAAGCAATTTCCGTACCCACTAAGTGAGATCTTGACTATGAAAACCCTTTTGGCGCGGCTAACACTGGTTGTTAGCTTTGTTGTCACTCCGTTCACGCACGCTGCCTGGTATGAGGTATCCGCCAGTTCCCCGATACTCGAAAGCCAGCAAGCGGCGCGCGTGCGCGCACTCGAAGCGGCAACTTTTGACGCCATTCGTTTTGCGGGTGCCGATGTGGGGAGCCTTCAGCAGCTCAAACGTTTTTATACACAAGTAAAACCTGACTATCTCTTTAGCGGTAACGCGGTGCGCGAGGTGCAAGTGCTGGAGGAAGGCACGCAAGGTGGCAATTATGTGGTTAACCTGCGGCTAGATATCTACCCCTCGGCAAACGCTTGCCACAAAACCCAGTATAAAAAAGGCATAGTGTTAACCCGTTTCCCCATTATGTCGCCACAGCAGGCAGCGTTAGGTGGGATCTATCAATTCGGTGATGACTTTTCAGTGCTATTGAGCCGTGAAGTTAAACAGCATGCACAAAGTTTTGTGGGACGCGGGATCGCCAATGTTGATGTATCACCCAATATGCCAAACGCGATTACCATGCTGGCGGAAGACAAAGACGCGCAGTTTGTTGTGACAGGTGCGATCACCGACTTATCTGCCACCACGGATGATAGTGGCTTCGGTAAAGCTAAAAATAATCGACAATTAGCGGTCAATGTACAAGCGATGGACAGTGAGAGCGGGGAAGTGATCTTCCAACGCCGCTATCGTGATATCGCGCAATGGCCGTTTGAGCGACACAGCCAAGTCGATACGCAAACGGCACGGTTTTGGCAATCACCCTATGGCAGATGGCGCGCCGGATGAGCCGAAATATTTTGTTGGATCTCGAGTCTTCACTGGCTTGCCGTGCCAGTAAGCCTAAAATAGTGTCATTAAAAGACAATATTGCGCAAATTAATGTAGGCCGCGTGAATGGTGTGCAGCAAGGTGATCAATTAAACCTATGGCATGTCGCTTCTTTCACTGATGATTTAGGGATTGTACGCACCCAGCGCCGCAAAAGCGGTATCACCCTGACCGTGGCTCGCGTGTATGAGAGTAGTGCAGAAGCTGTGATTCAGCCTCAAACCTTAACCGGCAGCATTCAAATTGGCGATATAGTGACCAAAGGGCTTAACTAAATGAAAACAGGCGCTTAAATCGCGCCTGTTTTTACGTATAATGGCCGCACGCTCTCATAGCTCAACAGGATAGAGCAGTCGCCTCCTAAGCGATCGATCGGGGTTCGAGTCCCTGTGGGAGCGCCATCCTTACTGCATGATTAATGCTGAATGAGTCATGCTAAAAAAGCATAGGCATGTAGGTCGTTAAGAGCCACAAGCTTAGCATCGCCATCACCCCGGCGAGAATATCATCCACCATGATGCCGATACCGCCATGAACATGTTTGTCTAACCAGCTGATTGGCCAAGGCTTTGCCATATCGAAAAGGCGGAATAAAATAAAGCCAGCCAATACCGTTTTCCAATCTGTTGTGGGGACAAGCGCCATCGTCAACCAGAAGCCGACAAACTCATCCCAAACAATCGCACCATGATCATGGACTTGCATGTCTTTAGACGCACGCCCACAGATCGCAATCCCTGCGATGCCGCCAACAATAATGGCGCTCCAAAGCCCAACAATCCCACCAAAAGTGACCAGCGCCCAATAAAACGGAATCGCAACTAACGTACCGACTGTGCCGGGCATTATCGGCGATAAGCCACCGCCAAACCCGAGCGCCAATAAGTGGATAGGATTAGACAACGATAAACGGTGTTTAGGATCCGTCACAATTTGACTCCTTAAAATGATCCCAACCTGTCAGCGTCCAATCAAGTGGCTGACCTTGTGAAACTAACTCAAGCGCACGGTGGCCATTAATTTGACCAATACGCTGCACCTTAGTGCCACTGTGTTTTAATGCTGTATCAAGTGTGCCACGATGCATTTCTGGGACAGTAAAGCAAAGTTCATATTCCTCGCCACTCGTCAGGGCCATTTTTTGTGCGGCTGTTTCGCTATCAACCTCTGCGAGTAAACGTTCAGAAATCGGCAGCCGTGTGACCTCAATTTGCGCCCCGACATCACTGGCTTGGAGAATATGGGTTAAATCTGCATACAAACCATCAGAGATATCGATAGCAGCCGAAGCAATGCCCCGCAGTGCCTGCCCGGCAGCTACGCGCGGTTGAGCGCGATAATGATGGTTAATCAAGCGATTAGCACGCGCCTCATCAACGATGGGTTTGCCAAGCACATAAGCAAGCCCTGCCTGGCTTTCACCTAGCGATCCCGTGACATAGATCCAGTCGCCAGGTTTGGCGCCTGAACGCGTCAGTGCCTGCCCTTTAGGCACATGGCCATGCAACGTCATGGTAATGCTTCTTGGACCTCGCGTGGTATCGCCCCCGATTAACTGAACCTGAAAGTGTTCAGCCAAAGCAGAAAATCCCTGACAAAAACCGGCCACCCAGGCTTCATCAGAATCGGGCAAGGTTAGAGCGAGCGAGCACCAAGCTGGCATCGCACCCATTGCGGCAAGATCACTTAAGTTAGAGGCTAAGGCTTTGTGAGCAACGTCGGATGCCTTGGCGGAAGGAAGAAAATGCGTGCCCTCGACTAACGTATCTGTGGTGACCACGAGTTGGCAGCCGTCTGGCACCTCAGTGATCGCACAATCATCGCCAATGCCTAAGGCGACATCTCGACGGTTAACCGGTTGACGTGCGAAATAATCGCGAATCAAATCAAATTCGTTGCGCGTCATAAAAACTATTTATCGGATTAGATCAATAAAAAGGCCAGCATGGCTGGCCTAGTAAGGAGGGATTAACGTAACCGAGGATACGCTTTATCCAAGACACCATTAACAAATTTATGGCTGTCTTCCGCACCAAAGCGTTTAGCCAACTCAATGGCTTCATTGATGACCACTTTATAAGGGACATCATCGCATTTGATCAGCTCATACATCGCAAGGCGCAATAAGGCGTGCTCCATGTCGTCAAGATCCTGTAATGGACGAGACAAATACGGACGCATCTTGCTATCAAGCTCTTGATGGCTGAGCGCAACACCACTGAACAGCGTACGAAAATACGCAACATCTGTTTCAGGATCGCGAAGAAGTGGCTCTGTTTTCTGATGCTCATCTTCTTCTTCGTATTTATCTGCGGCCAAAAACTGCGCTTCAATATCAGCGACATTCCCTTTTGCGATTTGCCATGTGTAAATGGCTTGCAATGCAAATTGGCGAGCATTACGCCGTGCGGCTGGTTTCACTTTAACCCCCATTAGGATTCAATCTGGGACAGAACATTCACCATTTCAAGCGCGCTCAGTGCAGCCTCTGCCCCTTTATTACCAGCCTTGGTACCTGCGCGTTCGATCGCTTGCTCAATGGTGTCTACCGTCAGCACACCAAAAGCAACTGGGGTTTCATACTCCAGCGCTACTTGTGCCAACCCTTTGTTACATTCTCCGGCAACATAGTCAAAATGCGGTGTGCCGCCGCGGATCACTGAGCCTAGCGCGACAATCGCATCATAACGACCGCTTTTCGCCAACTTTTGGGTCACCACAGGCAACTCGTAAGCACCGGGACAACGGACCACGGTAATATTATCGTCGTTGACTTGGCCTTGGCGCTTCAGTGCGTCAACCGCACCATCTAGCAAACTCTCATTAATAAAGCTATTAAAGCGAGAGATAACAATAGCAACCTGCGCATTGGGCGCGGCAAATGCACCTTCGATTACGTTCATGAGCCTTCCTGTGACTTGCTTTCCGGAATGAGAAACCGCGCGATTCTAGCATACTTTTTACCATTGACACCATGCTCAGTGTCTTGGGAAACGCGCCCGAGCCTCATCGTTTCTCTCAGTATTTATTCGGTCACGTATTCAACCACGTTCAGACCAAAGCCTGACAGGGCGTGATAACGCTTTGTCGATGAAGAGAGCAAACGCATTTGTTTCACGCCCAGATCGGCTAATATTTGTGATCCAATTCCGACTCGGCGTGACGTGCCCTGCCATTTGGCACCTGCTGGTTTCTCACCTTTATCTTGCGCTTCAAACGCTTTGACTTTACTGATAATGGAATCAGGCGTCTCTTCTTTCCCCAAAA
Source organism: Salinivibrio costicola subsp. costicola ATCC 33508 = LMG 11651 (assembly GCA_000565345.1). GTDB lineage: Bacteria > Pseudomonadota > Gammaproteobacteria > Enterobacterales > Vibrionaceae > Salinivibrio > Salinivibrio costicola. The sequence goes on from AQOF01000096.1 coordinate 4,847, forward strand.
TAACCAACACGCCGCCTTCTTCACTGATGCGCTTCATCGCACGAGTCAGCCCCCAGCTGCGCTCAGCAGTACGGTCGGAGCGAAGTAAATCGGTAAACGTATCTTGCAGATGAACCCTTACCAATGTCGGATCGGTGCTAATCTCGCCTTTACGCATCGCGTAATGAATTTGGTTATCAATGGTATCCCGGTAGGTCACCAGATCAAACTCACCAAATTCGGTCGGCAGGGTACAGGCGGCAACTCGCTCGATGGTCGTTTCGTTTAAATTACGATACTCAATCAGATCGGCAATGGTGCCAAGTTTAATACCATGCTTGTCACAAAACACTTCTAAATCAGGACGACGCGCCATGGTGCCGTCTTCATTTAAGATCTCAACAATCACCGAGGAAGGGTTAAAACCGCCTAGGCGCGCCAGATCACAGCCCGCTTCTGTATGACCTGCGCGAGTCAGTACACCGCCCTCTTGCGCCATGAGCGGAAAAACATGCCCAGGCTGAACTAAGTCGGCGGCTTTGGCATCTGACGCCACCGCCGCTTGCACGGTGCGCGCGCGGTCGGCCGCCGAAATGCCAGTGGTCACGCCTTCGGCCGCTTCAATCGAGACAGTAAAGGCGGTGGAAAACTGCGCATTGTTATCTGACACCATCAAGGGCAATCCAAGTTGCAGACAGCACTGTTGAGTCAGCGTTAAACAAATCAAACCACGCCCGTGGGTCGCCATAAAATTGATCGCTTCTGGCGTAATGGCTTCTGCTGCAATGATCAAGTCGCCTTCATTTTCGCGATCTTCGTCATCCATCAATACCACCATCTTACCTTGGCGGATATCATCAATGATTTCTTGGGCGCTACTAATTGCCATCTTGGATTCCTTATTTCAAAAAACCGGAACGGGCGAGCGTTTCAAGACTCACGCCCGTTGATTGTGTCGGTTCAGCCGCTTTGTCTCCGAGCATCAATCGCTCAAGGTAACGGGCGATGACATCGACTTCAATGTTCACCTTACGCCCCGGAGCAAAGTGCTGAATTGTCGTTTGTTCAGCCGTATGCGGTACGATAGTGAGCTTAAACGCACTGCCATTGACGTCGTTCACCGTCAGGCTAATCCCATCGACGGTAATCGATCCTTTCAACGCCACATATTTGGCAAGTTCAGGCGGTAATGCAATCCAGTACTCCCATGCACGTCCCGTTTGACTCACTGACGTCACTTCCCCTAGGCCATCCACATGCCCAGAGACCATGTGTCCGCCAAAACGCGTAGTCGGCAACATCGCCTTTTCCAGGTTGACGTTATCGCCAACAGACAAGATCCCGAGTGATGAACGCGCCAGCGTTTCTGACGACACATCGGCGCTATAACCGGTTGCGGTCAATGCAACCACGGTTAAACACACCCCATTGGTGGCGATGCTGTCGCCCAATTTGACATCCGAGAGGTCGAGGGCACCACTCTCTATGGTGAGGGTCATGTCTTGGCCACGGCGAGTCAGCTTTTGAATTCGGCCCACCGCTTCGATAATTCCAGTAAACATCGTATTAATACTCTTGCGTGATGACCGCATGCTCCGAAAGCATTGCGATTAGGCGAACATCGTCACCGATAGGCGTCACTTGATTAAAATGAAAACGCGGTGCGTCATCCATACGTTGCAACCCGTCTAAAGCAATCAGCGGGCGGCTATCTGCCCCCAGCAATACCGGCGCTTGATAAACAATCAGCTCATCCACTAACGACTCAGTTAATAACTGATTCGCCAGCCTCGCGCCTGCTTCTACCCAAACCTTATCAATATCATATTGTGCCAATGCATGAAGGATAGCGCTGAGCGAAGCGTCGGGCATGACCCATTCATGGACGTTATCCGGCCATATCTGACTACTTGGCATATCGACAATTCGGATCACCTCGCCCTCAACCTGATAGACGGTCGCTTCAGGAGACGTTTTGTTATGTTTATCCAAGAGCACGCGCGTCGGCTGGCGCAGTACTGATTGCGGGTAATGGTCGAGGATCTCAGTTGCAAGCTGGCTACGACGTATATTTAGGCTGGGGTTATCGGCTAATACCGTGGCGCTGGTCGATAAAATAGCGCTCGCTTGGGCGCGAAATGTCTGCACATCGGCGCGCGCTGGCTCACCCGTGATCCATTTACTTTGACCATTTGCCAAGGCGGTGCGCCCATCAAGACTGCCCGCCAGTTTGAGCTGAACATAGGGCATCTGGGTTTGCATACGTTTAATAAAACCAGGATTCAGCGCTTTGGCCTGTTCAGCCATCACACCAACCACGACCTCAATACCGGCTTGTTGTAACCGCGCGAGACCGCACCCTGCCACTTTAGGATTAGGGTCTTGCATCGCACAGACAACACGCGTGACCTTGGCGGCAACCAACGCATCACAACACGGCGGCGTGCGACCATAATGAGAGCAAGGCTCTAAGGTGACATAAGCCGTCGCGCCCACCGCGCGTTCCCCCGCTGCTTTTAAGGCGTGAACTTCGGCGTGTGGACCACCTGGAGCAATGTGAAACCCCTCACCCACAATGTCATCACCGTGAGCAATCACACAGCCGACATTGGGGTTAGGCGTGGTGGTAAAGCGACCTTGGGCCGCAAGCGCTAATGCGCGCGCCATCATCGTTTGATCTTGGTGGCTAGTTGTCATTTTTGTAACCGTGCAATCTCTTCACCAAATTCGCGAATATCTTCAAAGCTATGGTAAACAGAGGCAAAACGGATAATAAGCCACCTTATCAAGCTCCTTCAGTGCTTCCATGACCAAGTTGCCAACCATGGCTGATCCTATTTCTCGCTCACCCGTCGCTCGCAAACGCGACTTAATGCTATTTATCGACTTTTCGATATCATCCGTACTGACAGGACGCTTCTCCAACGCACGTTGAATACCGCCCCGCAATTTATCCTTCGTCAAAGGGCTCTCGATTACCGTTGGTTTTGATCACCCGTGGCATGACTAATTCCGCTGTTTCAAACGTCGTATATCGCTCAGCGCACGCCAAACACTGGCGACGACGGCGAACTTGATGGCCATCAGCCACGAGTCGAGAATCGATCACTTTGGTGTCGGTAGCACCACAGAATGGACAGTGCATGCGCGTCGTCTCCTCAATATTGTCCTGCTAGTGTAACCGATTTGCGAGGATGAAAAAGCCTCTCTAAGGAGACGGAGTACGGGTTTTGTGTCTCAACTAGACTTCGTTCTCAGATAAATATAAAAAAGGCGCCCATAGGCACCCATCTTTTTAGACAATCTGTATTGCTTTATTAAGCATATACCGGCAAACGACGGCAGATGGCTTGGACCTTCTCTTTGGTCTCTGCAATCACTTGCTCATTGTTGATGTTATCAAGCACATCACACATCCAATGCGCGAGTTGTTCGGCGTCTTGCTCGGTAAAGCCACGACGTGTAATCGCTGGCGTCCCCACACGAATACCGGAGGTGACAAACGGGCTACGTGGATCGTTCGGTACACTGTTTTTGTTTACTGTGATGTTAGCGGCACCTAACGCGGCATCGGCTTCTTTCCCAGTAATGTCTTTATCAATTAAATCCACCAACAACAGGTGGTTGTCAGTGGAATCCGATACGATTTTATAACCGCGAGCTTGGAACCCTTTCACCATCGCACGTGCGTTATCAATCACGCGCGCTTGATAGGCTTTGAACTCTGGCTCCAACGCCTCTTTAAACGCGACGGCTTTACCGGCAATCACGTGCATCAATGGGCCGCCTTGGCCGCCAGGGAACACCGCAGAGTTGAGCTTTTTATAAATATCTTCACCGGCGTTTGATAAGATCAAACCACCACGCGGACCTGCAAGGGTTTTGTGCGTCGTCGTCGTGACCACATGTGCGTAAGGCAGTGGATCGGGATAAACACCAGCGGCAATTAAGCCAGCCACGTGTGCCATATCCACCAAGAACCAAGCCCCGACTTTATCTGCAATCTCACGCATGCGTTTCCAATCAACCACTTGTGAGTATGCAGAAAACCCGCCAATGATCATTTTTGGCTTATGCTCGAGTGCAAGCTGCTCCATTTGCTCGTAATCGATTTTACCGGCTTCATCGATACCGTAAGGGATCACATGATAATGCTTGCCGGAAAAGTTAACTGGCGAACCATGGGTTAAGTGACCACCATGCGCCAAGCTCATACCCAGTACCGTATCACCTGGGTTTAGTAGCGCCATGTAGACCGCGCTATTCGCCTGTGAGCCAGAGTGCGGCTGAACATTGGCATACTCACAGCCAAAGAGTTGACAAGCACGCTCAATCGCCAAGGCTTCGGCTTTATCCACGTATTCACAGCCGCCGTAATACCGTTTACCAGGGTAGCCTTCCGCGTATTTATTGGTCAGTTGAGAGCCTTGCGCTTCCATCACGCGCGGGCTGGTATAGTTTTCTGACGCAATCAGTTCAATGTGTTCTTCTTGACGCGTACTTTCTTCTTCCATCGCCGCAAACAGCGCTGGGTCATAATCCGCGATATTCATGTCACGCTTTAGCATTGGTCTCTCCTGACTTAACATTGGCGGGCAATCACCCATAAAGCGAACGCTAGGATCCGATAGGCCACCTAGCAACAATTAGTCTCGGTGTGATGTTTTAGATCACGCCCTGGCTTAATCGCTTTCACCTTCGAATCAAAGCGATTAAGCCAAGGCAACATCAAACGTTTGACTCACTTACGCAAACGTTTTCGTTACCGCCATGACTGCGTTTGCTATTCTACAAAAATTCCCTTCAATCAGGTAGCCTGAGGGATGATTTTTTTATTTAAAACCTGGCTGTTTTGGCTTGTATCACGGCGCAGCAGCACGCTATCCACTGTAAACACTTTACAGCGGAGTATCATAATAATGACAATCAAGACGCAGGTTATTTACGTTGTCGACTGTTTCCCAAGCCTCATTGGCGATAGAATGCGCGCCCGCACCCGCAGGCACTCGTCGCCAGTGCCCATTAACCTTTTTTAACCGCCAGCCTATTGGGTTTTGGCGGGGCTTTTGTTGCTAACACGTTTTTGTTTTTATCACGCTAATTAAGTAGGGAGAAGCCGTGTGAGTCGATACCAGCACAGCTTGAAAGAAGACGTTATCGCGATCGCTTCTGGGGCGTTCTTAGTCGCCCAGGGGGTGTTTTTCTTGCAACAGGCCGGACTCTTAACCGGGGGGACCACAGGCCTGGCGTTATTAGTCAGCCAATTTACCGACCTATCGTTCGGTACTTTGTATTTTCTTTGCAATTGCCCGTTTTATGTAATGGCTTGGTTCCGTATGAGTCCGCGATTTGCATTACGCAGTTTACTTGCCGGTGGCGCCGTATCGGTGATGGCTGATCATATTGCCTACTTTTTTCAAATCACTTGGCTGGCCCCCGCCTACTGTGCAGTGATTGGTGGACTATTGATGGGCGTCGGTATGTTGATGATTTTCCGCCATAATGCCAGCTTAGGCGGTTTTAACGTACTGGTGCTCTATTGTCAGGACAAGTTTGGGATCTCGGCAGGAAAGCTACAAATGGGCATCGACTGCACCATTCTCGCGTTATCTTTCTTCCTTATCGATCTGAACCTGCTGATGTGGTCTGTGGCCGGTGCGATTGTACTCAATTTAGTGTTAGCGATGAACCACAAACCGGGACGCTATCAAGCGCATCCGGCCAATCGTGGCGCGTAGACAGTATCTACACCGCGCATACGCTATCTACACCGTGAATACAGTATCTACACCGTAAATACAATAAAGCCAAGCATTACGCTTGGCTTTTTATTGCTTGCCGTATTGGTCTAACCCGTGCAATTAAATCGCTTCTTCGTCTTCTTCGCCGGTACGGATACGCACCACACGCTCAACGTCAAAGACAAAGATTTTACCATCACCAATTTTGCCGGTTTGCGCGGTCTCAATAATGGTATCGACACATTGCTCAGCAACATCGTTAGACACCACTACCTCCAATTTCACCTTAGGCAGAAAGTCCACCATGTATTCGGCACCACGATATAGTTCAGTGTGGCCTTTTTGACGACCAAAACCCTTTACCTCTGAGACGGTCATCCCTGTAATCCCGACGTCTGCCAGCGCTTCGCGTACGTCATCGAGTTTGAATGGCTTGATGATGGCTTCAATTTTTTTCATTCCGTTATCCTTCTCGTTGGCCGCAGCCGGTCCTGATGGATCAGTTGTTTAGCTGAAATTGTATCGCAGCAGGATAAAAAATCATCCATCGATTCTCGCATATCACCAAAAAGCCGCCAAAGTGTGGCGGCTTTATTGGTACGGTGCTTACCCTAGAGTAACCCGCGCGTTGCGGAACATCCGCATCCACGCACTATCTTCACCCCAATCATCTGGGTGCCAAGAGTTAGCGACAGTACGGAATACCCGCTCAGGGTGCGGCATCATAATGGTCACACGGCCCGACTCGGTAGTCAGCGCGGTAATGCCATTTGGTGAGCCATTCGGGTTGGCAGGATACGCTTGTGTTGGCTGGCCGTGATTATCGGTGTAACGCAGCGCCACCGTGCCTGACGCCTCAATCGCCGCCAAGTGCTCAGCATCGCGCACTTCTACCCGTCCTTCACCATGCGATACCGCAATGGGCATCCGTGACCCTGCCATCCCGGCAAAAAGGCGGATTGGCTTGATTGCACTTCCACCATGCTAAAGCGGGCTTCAAAGCGCTCGGACTCATTGCGAACAAATCGTGGCCAGTGTGCAGCCCCTGGGATCAGTTCATGCAGGTTCGATAGCATCTGGCAGCCATTACACACCCCAAGTGCTAGCGTGTCTTCACGGCCAAAGAAGGCACTAAATTGGTCGCGCGCACGGCTATTAAACAGAATGGATTTCGCCCAACCTTCACCAGCGCCTAACACGTCACCGTAAGAGAAACCGCCACAGGCCACCAGCCCTTGGAAACCGTCCAAACTAACGCGTCCTGAGAGAATGTCACTCATATGAACGTCCACGGCGTTAAATCCAGCGCGATCGAAGGCGGCGGCCATTTCCACATGCGAATTCACGCCTTGCTCACGCAAAATAGCCATGGTCGGTTGTTGACCGGTCGCGATATATGGCGCAGCAACATCTTCGTGCACATCAAAGCTCAGACTAGCGTGTAAACCGGGATCGGTCGCCTGCTTGGCGTCAAACTCTTGACGAGCGCAGTCCGGATTATCGCGACGCGCTTGCATTTGATAGGTGGTTTCAGCCCAAATCTTGCGCAGGTGCTGGCGACTGGCGTGATAGATAGGTACCTCACTGTGACGCACGATAATCTCATCGCTATCACTTAGGCCGCCAATCAGGTGACTGCATGCGGTTAATTGATGTTCATCCAACACCGCGTTAACACGCTCGAGATCTTGCGCCGCCACTTGGATCACCGCGCCCAGCTCTTCGTTAAATAGCGCCGACAAGGCATCGTCGCCTAAACGGGCGATGTCCACGTCAATACCGGTGTGACCGGCAAAGGCCATTTCAGCCAAGGTAACGAATAGTCCGCCATCGGCTCGGTCGTGATACGCCATCAGTTTTTGCTCTGCCACCAAGGTTTGCATCGCATTGAAAAAGCCTTTTAGGCGGGCGCTGTTGGTGACATCGGCAGGCTTATCGCCCAATTGATGATACACCTGAGCCAGCGCGGTTGCGCCCAGACGCTGCGCGCCTTCACCAAGATCAATCGCAATCAGGTGGCTGTCACCTTTATCGCTACGCAATTGTGGGGTCACGGTACGACGCACATCTTCCACGCGGCCAAAGGCGGTGATGATCAGCGACATCGGTGCCGTCACCGTTTTGTTTTCACCGTCTTGCTGCCACTGGGTTTTCATCGACATCGAATCTTTACCCACCGGAATGGTCAGTGATAGCTCAGGACACAGCTCCTCACCCACCGCTTTGACCGCTTCGTACAAGCCAGCATCTTCGCCCGGGTGACCCGCCGCGGACATCCAGTTGGCAGACAGTTTAATGTTGGTCAGACTGCCAATATCGGCACAGGCGATATTGGTCAACGCTTCACCCACTGCCATACGGGCAGAGGCAGCAAAATCGAGCAAGGCGGCCGGGGTACGTTCGCCCATCGCCATCGCTTCGCCGTGATAACTGTCATAACTGGCCGCCGTCACCGCACAGTTCGCCACCGGCACTTGCCACGGGCCAACCATTTGGTCACGCGCAACCAATCCGGTCACCGAGCGGTCGCCGATGGTGATCAAGAAGGTTTTCTCCGCCACTGCTGGCAAGCGTAAAACACGCTCGCAGGCTTGTGCCACTTCAATGCCTTGGGTGTTTAGCGCGGTACCTGTCACTTGTTGGCGTGTAACGTCACGGTGCATTTTGGGCGCTTTACCCAGCAGAATATCCATCGGCATATCGATAGGGCTATTACCGAAGTGGCTATCTTCAAGCGACAGGTGACGTGCGTCGGTGGCATCACCAATGACTGCGTACGGGGCGCGTTCACGCTCGCACAAGGCTTCGAAAAGCGCCAGGTTTTCGGGTTTGACCGCCAAGACGTAACGCTCTTGTGACTCGTTACACCAAATGGCGAGCGGGCTCATTCCCGGCTCATCATTCGGAATATCACGTAAGTTAAAACACCCGCCGCGGCCGCCATCATCAACCAGCTCTGGCATCGCATTTGAAAGGCCACCCGCGCCCACATCGTGGATAAAGGCAATTGGGTTATCCTCGCCAAGCTGCCAGCAACGATCAATCACCTCTTGGCAACGGCGTTCCATTTCTGGATTCTCACGTTGTACCGAGGCAAAGTCCAAGTCTTCCGCCGACTGGCCGGATGCCATCGACGATGCTGCTCCGCCACCAAGGCCGATGTTCATCGCCGGGCCACCTAACACAATCAGTTTGGCCCCCACGTCAATCTCACTTTTTTGCACATGGCCGTCGCGGATGTTGCCCATTCCGCCTGCGAGCATGATCGGCTTGTGATAGCCGCGCACTTCCTCACCGGCATGCGAGGTCACTGATTGCTCATAGGTACGGAAGTAGCCCAGCAAGTTAGGACGGCCAAATTCGTTATTAAACGCCGCACCGCCTAGCGGGCCTTCCAGCATAATATCGAGCGCAGTGGCAATGCGCTCAGGCTTGCCATAGTCTCGCTCCCACGGCTGAATAAAGCCCGGGATTTTCAGATTAGAGACGGAAAAACCGACCAACCCTGCTTTGGGTTTACCGCCGACACCGGTCGCACCCTCGTCACGAATCTCACCGCCAGAGCCGGTCGCGGCTCCTGGCCACGGTGAAATCGCGGTGGGGTGGTTGTGGGTTTCCACCTTCATCAAAATATGGGCAGGTTCATGGTGATACTGATAGCTGTGGCTCTCTGGCGTCGGGAAAAAGCGCCCAACGTTTGAGCCCGTCATTACGGCTGCGTTGTCTTTATACGCCGACAGCACGTTATCTGGGATTTGCTCATAGGTGTTTTTGATCATCTTAAACAGCGATTTAGGCTGCTTTTCACCATCAATGGTCCAGTCGGCGTTAAAGATTTTGTGGCGGCAATGCTCTGAGTTGGCTTGCGCAAACATCATCAGTTCAATGTCGTTAGGGTTACGCCCCAGCTGGGTAAAGTTCTCAACCAGATAGTCAATTTCGTCTTCTGCCAGAGCCAATCCTAAGGCTTGGTTTGCCTCAGTTAAAGCGGCTCGACCTCCCAAGAGAATGTCCACGCTGTGCATCGGCGCAGGTTCCGCTTGCTCGAACAGCACCTCAGCGGCCTCAAGCTCACTAAATACCGTTTCCATCATCCGATCGTGCAACAATCCGATTAAGGTTGCGTGTTGCTCATCAGTTAATGGCGCAGAGAGTTGAATATAGTACGCGGTACCACGCTCTAAACGTTTCACCGCGTCCAACCCGCAATTATCGGCAATATCGGTTGCCTTGGATGACCACGGCGACAAGGTGCCGGGACGAGGCGTAACGAGAAACAGCGTCCCTTCAGGTGCGTGCGGCGGTAAAGTGGGTCCGTAAGTCAGCAGCTTTTCGAGCTTCTCGCGACTCGCGCTATCCAAAGGGTGATGCAAATCAGCGAAATGAATAAACTCAGTATACAGTGCCGTGACCGGTAACTGATGCGCTTGGCAGCTGGCCAGTAGTTTATTGACACGAAACTCAGACAGTGCGGGGGAACCACGCAAAATATCCATGTGCGTACGTCTCTCGTTAGCGGTAAATGAAAGGGTATACCCAAATTGACGCATCCTGGCACGATAACTTGGGTATCACCACGCTCTTGACCGCAGTGGTTTGAACACGCAAAAATGCGTTTTCGCTGGCCTTTTAAGCAGACGGCGGCCATTATAGGGCAAAATCCTTAGCGACAACACACCTGACGCAACCGTTTGCGCAAAAAATTTTCCCTCTATCCGTATCCAACCTATTCACGTAGAATGTGGCGTCTATCGATCATCGCTAGCACTACCACGCTAGCCAGCAACTGCGAGCGACAGCCTTTGATACAGCGTGACTTTTCTCTGAAATCATGGATGACTAGCCTTGTCGTGCTGGTAGTTAGCCTGGTATTAACGGGGTGTGATTGGCACTTCGACGATCGCACCGTACTGGAAAAAATCCGCGACCGCGGCGTGCTAAGAGTCGGAACACTCAATAACGAACTTTCTTATTATATTGGTCCTGATGGCCCGACCGGGCTGGATTACGAACTTGCATCACGTTTTGCTGACAAGCTTGGCGTAAAGCTGGAAATGGTGCCGACCTATACGTTATCCGGCCTCTTTCCTGCATTAGAGCGCGGTGATGTCGATTTAATTGCTGCAGGACTCACCATTACCGACCAACGCTTGGCCCAATTTCGCCCCGGCCCCGCCTACTATTTTGTCAGCCAACAAGTGGTGTATAAAAAGGGACATTGGCGCCCTCGCGATGTTGGCGATTTTAACCGCGAGAACGCGGTAATGGCGGTAGTGGAAGGTTCGAGTCACGATCTCACCTTACAATCGCTTAAAAACGATCACCCCGATTTAAGCTGGAAAGTTGTGCAAGACGCCGACGACGATGAACTGCTTAAACAGGTTGCAGACGGTGATATCGATTTTACCATTGCCGACTCCGTCGATATTGCCTTAATGCAACGCACCCAACCTGATATTGCCGTCGCCATGGCGCTGAGTGAAGATGAGCCCGTCGCCTGGTTTATGAAAAAGCAGGGCGACAGCAGCGCCTATGCCCTAATGGTGAATTTTTTTGGTGAGCTGAACCAAACCGGTGAATTGGCAATTTTAGAAGAAAAGTATTTTGGCCACGTGAATCAATTTGATTACGTCGATACCCGCGCATTTTTGCGCGCCATAGAAAGCAAACTCCCACAGTGGGAGCCCCTTTTCAAAAAGCATGCGAACGATTTTGATTGGCGCCTGCTTGCCGCCTTGTCGTATCAAGAATCGCACTGGAACCCACGCGCCATATCTCCCACAGGGGTACGTGGGATGATGATGCTGACGTTACCGACCGCTAAATCCGTCGGCGTGCGCAACCGTCTGGATCCCGAACAAAGCATCAAAGGCGGCTCACTCTACCTGCAGCGTATGCTCGACCGGATTCCCGACAGTGTTAACCCACACGAGCGGATTTGGTTTGCTTTCGCCTCTTACAACATTGGCTTTGGTCATATGATGGATGCACGGCGACTCACTGAAGCGCAAGGTGCCAATCCTAACTCGTGGAGTGATGTAAAACAGCGCCTTCCCTTGCTCGCTAAGCGCCAATATTACACGCAAACGCGATACGGCTATGCACGTGGCTATGAAGCGCTAAGCTATGTTGAGAATATTCGCCGTTATTATCAGAGTATTCTAGGCTATGAAAAAGCACATATAGAGTCGCTGGACAGTCAGCAAGTCGAATCGCTCGGTGGGCTGCAAACCATCATTGCGCCCGAGCCATCCTCCGAGCAAGTTGCTGAACCAGCGCCGGATACTACGCCAGAGGGCTCTGAACAAAACCCAATATCGCAATCAGAAAAGCAACCACAATGAGGATCCTATGGTGCCAAAAAAACGGCTGGTGAAACAAAGCTTTCGTAAAAACAATATTTCATCGGCTAACCGTCGCAAGCGCATAGCGCCAAAATATGCATAAGAAAGTACTATGGCGCCAACGCGCGTTTGCAATTCGTGAGTTTGCCGCGTTTGATGAGGCGTTTTAAGACGCTTGGTCTGAATCAGACGACACAATAGAGGCCTCACCACGGGCTGTTTTTTTTGCAGCCTTTTTTTCAGCACGACGACGGCGGAAAAACGCTTGCAGTTGCGCACGGCACTCAGCCTCTAATACCCCACCCTCGCTTTGCACATGGTGATTTACCTCTTCATAACTGAGTAGGTTCATCACCGAGCCAGCCGCGCCGGTTTTGGGATCCGGCGCGCCAAAATACACCTTTCTGACACGGCCATGCACCATCGCCGCCGCACACATCGGGCACGGTTCGAGTGTCACATAAAGATCCGCGTCTAATAGGCGATAATTACCCAGCACTTGGCCGGCTTGGCGTAAGGCCATCACTTCGGCATGGGCAGTGGCATCATGCTGGGTAATGGTTCGGTTCCACCCCGTGCCCACAACTTCACCTTGATACACCACCACGGCGCCGACAGGCACTTCACCTTCTTGCTCAGCATTGTCGGCCAGTGTGATCGCCTGGCGCATATAAACGTCGTGAATCGTATCCGACGTTTGTGGCTCGTTCATTCCAACCTCGATTTATTGGCTATGTCATTCATCGCTAGTATACGACACAAATAAGCCGGCTCGAAGGCCGGCTTGTGTCTGCAACGTCATGATAGACGATACGCGCTCTATGTGACCGTTATTGCACCAGGTACTGATAGCTTGCTTGAATACCCAGTGGCAATCCGAATGCCCAGTACGCTAGCAAGAACAAGGTCCAGCCCACCAGCATGGTCAATGAATAAGGGATCATCATTGACGCCACGGTGCCAATGCCTGTTGCTTTGACATAGCGCTGGCAATACACCACAACAAGTGGGAAGAACACCATTAATGGCGAGATAATGTTCGAAACGGAATCCCCGACACGATAGGCCGCTTGTGACAATTCAGGGGAAATACCGACAACCATCAGCATTGGCACCAAAATCGGTCCAATCAGACCCCATTTCGCTGACGCAGAACCGATTAACAGGTTCACGAGTGCGGTGAGCAAAATCATCCCCACAATCGTCATCTCACCTGGCAGGTTCATTGACTGCAATAGCTCCGCGCCATTCAGCGCTAACAAGGTACCAATATTTGATTGGGTGAATGCGGCTAAGAATTGCGCACAGAAAAATGCCATCACCATATAAGCGCCCATGGTCGCCATGGTGTCAGACATGGATTTAATCACATCTTGGCTGGTTTTAAAGGTGCCTGCGGTTTTGCCATACACAATGCCTGGAATAATAAACAGCACAAAAATGAGCGGCACGATCGATTGCATAATCGGTGCATCAAAGGCGGTGAGCTCGCCCGCCGGTGACCGAAGCGGCGAGGTTTCCGGCCATGAGGCCGCCACCAGCGCGGCAATCCCGGCCAGCATCGCCAATCCGGCACGGTTAAAGGCTTTACCTTCAATGGTGGTGAATGAGCCGGATCAGGCGCCTCTTCGGCATCCTCATCAATCGGTGTGCGATTTAAGCGTGGCTCGACAATTTTCTCAGTCACAAACCAGCCCAGCGCCACGATTAAAATAGACGACAAGCCCGTAAAGTAGATGTTAGCGAGGGGATTAACTTGGTAGCTGTCATCCAACACGTGTGCGGCCGACTCGGTAAAGCCTGCCAGCAAAGGATCAATGCCAGACGGAATAAAGTTGGCCGAGAAGCCTCCCGACACCCCAGCAAAAGCGGCGGCAATCCCCGCTAGCGGATGACGCCCCGCCGCGTGGAAGATAATCCCGCCGAGTGGGATCACCAGTACATAGCCTGCATCCGCCGCCGTGTGTGACACGATCGCCACCAAAATCAGCATGGGTGTGAGTGCTTGCTTCGGCGTCACACTCAGCATTTTCTTCAAACCGGTGGTGATAAAGCCTGACTGATCAGCCACACCCACCCCTAGCATCGCAACCAATACAATCCCAAGCGGCGCAAAACCTGTAAAAGTGTCAACCATATTGGCTAAAAAGTGGGCGAGCGCATCACCGGTGAGCAGGTTTTTGACTTGGACGGTGTCCCCGGTCAATGGGTGAACAGAATTAAACGTGATTTGTGACAAAAGAGCGGAGAGCACCCAAACCGTCACCAGGCCCCAGAAAAACAATAAGGCAGGATCTGGGATCCGGTTACCCGCACGCTCTATCATATTTAAAAACCGATCCATGCCGCGCGGTCGGCCTGTATCGGTTGCTGGATTAATGTGTTGACTCACTGGGAACTCCATTATTTTCGATGTTGTGTTTTGGCTTACCTGATCCAGCAGGCTTTAATGACAATAAAATGACAAATTATCGTCAGTAAAGCAAAAATCAGCATAGTTAGCCATAAGTAAGCCAGTTAACCCAATGTTAAATTCCTTTAAAGTTAGAAAAGCAGTACAAAAAACGGATGCTTACAGACAGCAATGAAACATTTAGAAACAAAAAAGTTATATTTAATACCAAGAAAAATACCATGCTCGGAATTTTTATAAATTTCGCATGAAAATACAGTGTCATCCTGCAGAGGTAGGAACCCATTATGACAGCGCTCAGTTGTAAACCGTAGCGTTACGAGATACACTAAAACCCATGATCATAGGATTTCAACATAAAGGGCTGGAAGCCTTTTACAGGACTGGGACGACCCTAGGCATTCAGGCGGCACATGCGGCCAAACTAAGTCGTATCCTAGCGTTACTGGACGTTGCCGCTGGGCCAGACGACCTCAACATTCCTTCGTTCAGATTACACCAGTTGAAAGGTGAGCTGAACGGATACTGGTCAATTCGGGTAAACGGCAACTGGCGTGTGACCTTTCGGTTCATTGGAGTGAATGTCGAATTGGTCAATTACGTTGATTATCCGAGTTTCCGCACCTAATTTAGGAATAAACCGCTTCGTATAACTGGCCCAACAATTTCAGTAATCGTCGTTGATGCTCTCGTACACCGGTTATGAAGCTCTGACCGTCGAGTTCGAGTGTGTCGATCCCTTCAAATTTTAAGAATACCCAACGTGCCGTCGGTTTAGTCGTTGTTTTGTTCTTCACCATGCTTGGGAAGAACGCTTCTGTCTTGTTAAGTT
>AQOF01000097.1 GCA_000565345.1 Salinivibrio costicola subsp. costicola ATCC 33508 = LMG 11651
GAGCGATTCGTAAATTTTGCTCGGGCGGGACAATGTATTTTGTACGGCAAGAAAGTGGCTGGTTGATAGGAACGGCGTTACCGTGAGGCGCGATTTCGCTTCTTTGTCTAGACGGATACTTTGGCGGCGTTGAACGGGTGGGTTTCGATAACATGCGTTATCATGGCAGTGTGGCAGTGCGGATTTACTGCATTGGATTAAAACAGTCGCTTTGATACGTCACGGATCACGTTATCTGTTGCAGTGCAGGTGATACCTGCACTGGATTAAAAGATGTATTGCAGTAGCTTCATATCGGCTTGTGACATGTTGCAGTGTGGGTTATCCCGCATTGGATTTATTTTTGTGTGCCTAGCAATTCTTTATTTGGTCGAGCGTAGGGATGATGCTCACACTTACCACAGCTTTTTACATTTCCTCGCTTTAAGTTATGCCCGAACACCTTTTTTATCGTGCCGCAAGCACAGCACACATGATAGCGTTGATGTCCCGCCTCTGTTCTTTCCGCTAGTCCTAAAACAGTGAGAGCGCCGAACTGCTCCCCTCTTTTGAGGTACTTGGTGCGGGATTTTGTGTTGGCAACAAGCAGCTCTTTGGCCAGGCAGCCGCAACTTCTGATTTTTCCTTGCAGTATGTCGTGGTTGCTACGTTCGATGACGTTGTCGCATTCGCAAAATAAGCCTGAGCGCGTTGGGACGCCTTTTTCGAACTCGCAGGTATAGATAACGATTAACCGCCCGTACCGGGTGCCCCTTTTCAGCTCTCGGCGTTGTCTAGCCATTGTTTGCGACCTTAACTGATTCCTCGGTACCGGTGACGACGGTCACTAACGCGTTATGTACGCGGCGGCTGGTCTCTTCGCTGTCTGTCTCAATCCATGCGCCAAAGGCGTGTACCATCGCCGCAAAGGACTTGCCATCCAGTATATCGCCTGACTTACCCCGTAACAGCACCCCTATGCCATGGTTGCTTTGAACATGGTCTGTCGTCCATCGAATTGTTTCAGGGGACATCTGACGCAAGCCCATGCGTTTGGCCCATGCGTTTGATAGCGGCAATGGATTCGTCAGGGAAATAGAGTTTAATTTTCATGATTATCTCCCAAATCCGCCCGTAAGCGGCTCTGTGTTTTTACCTGACAATTTTGTGATCTGCTGGGTCCATTTCTCCATGTTGAAGATAATATGCCCCCTTTTTGTTATGGTTTTCGGCTTAAAGCCTGGTTCGCATCTCTGTCCACACTTTGACAGCAATGTTGGCTTGCGATTCGGATATGAAGCGATAGATTGTTGGCGCATATTCGCCCTCATCAAGATAAACTTCGAACGCCCTTTCAGTAATTTCATTCGACTCGCCACTGTGTTCGTGGTGCCAGCCTTTGATTCCGTGTAAAAGGCTGGCCTGACCATCATTTGGGCATCGGAGTGAATGAGATCAGCTTTGTTGATATCGACGAACGCACCTTCCTCTTCCTGCATGACTCTGACTGCTTTTGCTGCTTGCACACACTTGTCACTGTCGTCTTTTTTGCAGCTAACCATGCCTTTATCACCAAGGTGGTGCTCGTAGCCATCTAGTTGAAAAATATTTTCCTCTTCGGGAACGTCTGCATCGCTAATGACGTTAACATTGATGTCTTCTGAGTTGGTGAGGATATTTTCGATACACACCGTATCGAGAAACACAGTCACGCAAGGCGAAAACGGAGATACATTTTTCAGTGATACACTCACGTTGTCTTGGTTGTTATCGGTTAGCATTCCCTCAGAAATACATCGTGTAATCGCATGCTCCACATTGGCTTTAAGTGTTTCGATGATGGACTCGGTAAACTGCACTCCCTCAATATCGAAGTCGATTTTCAAACTTACGGTTTTGCTTTCTTGGTTACTCATGATCGGCCCCTGGCTTTGTTGATTTCTTAAATGACACAACAACTCTACCATTGTTTTTAGTAAATCAAGCCCATGCTTTATTTCTGCTTTTTGTGTTATTTTTCTGTCTTTTACGTGGAAATTGTTTACGAACAAGATCCAAGGTTTGTGTGAGTGGTTGTGGCGGTTTTAAGGTGGCGGGAAAACAAAAACGCCCGTTCTGGGCGCTAGGTGTTGGGGTCGGGTGACGCGTTAAGCGGTCTGTGACAGGAGTTGAAATTCGTACTTCTGGCCGGCTCCTTGTTATTATCCGAACTTATTTACGGTTTCCGGGCAGCATTGCCATTGTTTCCACTCGCGATGGGTTATTTGTAGGAAGATGAGAGACGGATTGCTCATACGCCTCCAACTCCCACGGTTGGACGTTATCTCCTCCAAAAGGCTCGGGGCAACGATAAGTTTTACCGTTCCAAATAATGATTCCCGGCCCATAAACAAGCTCACCAATTCGAATTTGATGAACTTGCCAAATGCAACGGCGCAAGGCTATTTTTACATCCTCATCGTCACCGTGAGTATCCAAGACAATCAAGGGCCCGCGTTTGCCAACAATTACGGTCCCGTCGGTTTCGGTGAAAGGCGAGTCCTCCATCTTTTGGCTGTACTGGAGTGACAGCACACAGATGTCTAACACTCTGGTGTTAGAGACAAACCACACTGGAATTGTTGCAAGAATTTTCTAAATTTTTTCAATATCTTCTGGTTGGTTAACCAAATCTCCCACTTTTTCTTCAGTGTTGATGTCGGTACCCCAATAGGTTACGTATTTGGTTTCGCGTGCAAAAATATCCATAATGTTCTTCCTCACTTTTGCTTTGATTCAATAGGTGCATTTTCCCAAGTGCTGGCATCGGATGTGTTCGATGACCAATCGGTGAAAAACTGCATCGTGGCGGGGTGTTTGCTTCAACGAGTCGGGCAAAGAATGCGGATATTGGCCCATTATTAAAACTGGTATTTTATTATAAATATCATATGCTTGATTCAAAATTGTTTGCAAACAAGATCCAAGATTGTGTGAGCGGCGGTGGCGGCTTTGAGGTGGGAGGAAACAAAAAACGCCCCTGCTTGGGGCGCTAGAGGTGTATACCCGTGATCATTGAAGATGCTTGATTTTACGTAGAAACAGGATCATGATTCCTACCTATGAAAGTGACTTTAACCAAACAGCAGAAGCTTGAACTCGACCGCCAACATGGGACGACTCGTGATGGGCGAGTGCGCGATCGTATCAAAGCAGTGTTACTCGCGTCTGAAGGTTGGAGCGCTA
>AQOF01000098.1 GCA_000565345.1 Salinivibrio costicola subsp. costicola ATCC 33508 = LMG 11651
TATTCCTAAGGTGACCGGTTCGGAATACCTCGATAGCTAATCGATTTGGGTACTATCAAAAAAAAACATCTGCTCATCACAGTCTTTAAAGTGTACTTCCTCCCTTCGCAACACCTATTCGCTTTTGGCTGAACGGTGCTCCATCAGACGCTGTGCTGATGGTCAGCTCGGTTTTCTCCTCCACACCATTACTGGCTTTCTTAGGCCAAGCCTTACTCACTACTACGGATTCATCTGCCACCTCACACCAACGGTCACCTTGAGTTGCCTCTTGATGAGCGTTTCCAGTGTCAATCTGGATGTGGTGCCAGGCTTCCCCAGTTACTGCACTGGCTCCCTGTCAGAGACGCCACCCTCAAACACTCGATAGGTCTGACTGAGTACTGGGCTTTGCGCTATTTCGCACGCTTACCCACCTATCGAGCCGAAACAGGTTCACTCTCGTTGTGTGCCTCTCACTTCCTATCGCTTCCTTCAGACCCTGCCGTTGGCCAGCAACGCCCTTGCGATTCGGATTATCTTCCCCTCAGCCGGGGCGATTCAGGTTTCTTTCAACCTGACGGGTTTGCCAGCTTCGCTGGGCAAACAAAAAAGAGCCGCGATGCGACTCTTTATTCTGCGACTGACTAGGACGTTTGCTGCACCGCCCCCGACGGCGTCACCTGTGTGATTCGTCGAATAATCACATTGAGCAACACCCCGTACATAGGAATAAACAACCCCAAACTAATAATCAGCTTAAAGGCGTAGTCGACCAGGGCAATTTCAACCCAGTGCTCCGCCATAAAGGCATCTTGGCTTTGGTAAAACGCAATCGCAAAAAAGGCGAGCGTGTCTGAGGCATTACCAAACAAGGTAGAACAACTCGGCGCCACCCACCATTGGCGCTGTTGGCGTAAGCGATTGAACACATGAATATCTAAAATCTGACCCAGCAGATAGGCCATAAAGCTGGCAATCGCAATCCGAGCCACCGTGAGATTAAACGTGCTCAGTTCCGCGAATCCTTGGTAACTGCCCTGATAAAACAAGACGGATAACACATAGGAAATCAGCAAAGCTGGCATCATCACGAATAAAATGATGCGACGCGCTAATCCAGGGCCATAAATTCTGACAGTCAGATCGGTAGCCAAGAAAATAAACGGAAAGGTAAACGCTCCCCAGGTGGTGTGGAAACCCCAAACGGTAAAGGGGATCTGCACCAAGTAATTACTGGAGGCAATAATGATAAGATGGAATATCACGAGGTAACTCAGCGCTTTACGCTGCTGAGCGAGAGAAAAGTGGCTCATAGTGCACCTTTTTGTTATTGGGGGCGAGGGAACCCAAAATACTTAGCTACCTATCAACAGGCAGCGCGAGGTGGCGAATTATACAGCAATCAATCGACGGTGCCAGTGTAATTTAAAGAGGCGGATGACGTATCCACCAGCGCCGCAAGAAGGCTATCACTTCATCACCATCACTCTCCAATGGCTCCAACCATACGCTCTGGGTGTAATGGGCCGCTTTGAGCATCAGACGCGTGCCTTCAAAGTCAATTAGCCAGGTCATCATGTCGGCGTCTTGCTAGCTTTCCAGTACTTGAGCTTGTAACACGTCAAGCAATGGCTGACAGATAACCTCGGCATTATCCGCATCCAGCTGTGGCTGAGAAAATGCCAAGCACAGTCTGATTCAATCAAAGACCAATTACTCGGTACCATAACCGTACTCACTGATGCCCAGGTGATCGTCAATTAAATCTAAAAACGCATCGCCGAATTTTTCCAGTTTGCGCTGGCCGACGCCACTGACCGCCAACAGCTCAGCGTGTGAGGAAGGCAGCATCTCGGCCATTTCCATCAAGCTGGCATCGTTAAACACCACATACGGTGGAATATCTTCCTCATCGGCAATCGCTTTACGTAACTTACGCAACTTGGCAAATAGCTTTTTGTCGTAATGGCGCTGACTCAGCTTATTGGCTTTGGTGCGTGGGCTGAGGCCGATACGTGGTACCGCCAATTCAAGCGCCATTTCGCTACGCAATAGTGGCCGCGCTTGTTCAGTCAACTGCAACACCGAGCTGCGAGCAATGTTTTGCACCAGATAACCGCGGTGGATCAATTGGCGAATAATGCTTACCCAGTATTCATGATTCCACTCTCGCCCGATACCATAGGTCGATAGCTTGTCGTGACCATGATCTTTAATGCGCTGATTTTGCATACCGCGTAGCACTTCAACCACATACCCGACCCCGAAGCTTTGGTTGACACGGTAGACGCATGACAGCGCTTTTTGCGCTTGCTCAGTGCCATCGAAGTGAGTAGGTGGGTCGAGACAAATATCACAGTTGCCACACGGGGTTTGGCGGTTTTCGCCAAAGTAGTTCAGGAGCACTAAACGGCGACAGGTTTGCGCTTCGGCAAACGCGCCCATCGCAGTCAATTTATGGCTTTCGACCTGCTTTTGTGGCCCCTCGGGCTTTTCTTCCAAACAGCGATGAAGCCATCCCATATCTGAGGGGTCATACAACAACACCGCTTCAGCCGGTAGTCCGTCTCGTCCGGCACGGCCGGTTTCTTGATAGTAAGACTCAATATTGCGCGGCACATCGTAATGCACCACAAAGCGAACATTGGGCTTGTTAATCCCCATGCCAAATGCCACGGTTGCCACCACAATATTGACATCATCACGTTGGAACGCCTCTTGCACCGACCCGCGCGCCTCTGTGGTCATCCCTGCATGGTAAGCAGCGGCGAGCATATTGTTGTCGCACAGTTTTTGCGCGACCTGCTCTACTCGCTTGCGACTATTGCAATACACAATGCCCGACTGACCGCGTAGGCCAGTTAAAAAATGTACCAATTGCGCTAAGGGTTTATGCTTTTCTAATAGCGTGTAACGAATATTCGGGCGATCAAAGCTACCCAGATGCACCAGCGGATCGTTCAGGGTAAGGCGAGATAGAATGTCCTCGCGCGTGGTGGCATCCGCGGTCGCCGTCAGCGCCATCACCGGCACATCGGGGAAATGCTGTTTCAGCTGGCCCAAAGAGGCGTATTCGCGGCGAAAGTCATGCCCCCACTGGGAAATACAGTGCGCTTCATCCACCGCCACTAATCCAAGTTGCCAATCACTTAAGCGATGAAGAAAATCACGGCCCAGGCACGCTCAGGCGACACGTACAGCAGTTTCACCTCGCCATGGTTTAAGGCGCGCAAAGTCTCCGCTTGCGCCTCGGGGGTCATCGCCGAGTTTAAGCAAGCCGCCGTGACGCCATTGGCATTGAGCTGATCGACCTGATCTTTCATCAACGAGATCAAAGGCGAAATCACCACGGTCAAACCAGTACGTACCAACGCAGGGATCTGATAGCACAGTGATTTCCCGCCTCCGGTTGGCATAATCACCAAGGCATCACGGCCAGCAATCGCTGCGTCAATCACTGCTTGCTGACCCTCGCGAAATTGATGATAACCAAACACCGCTTTGAGTACCTGGTGAGCAGGACTCGTGGCAGGGTCAATGGTAGCGGCGTCGGTCGCCGTTGGCGTATCGACATGGGCGGGGGTGGCGGACATAATCAAGCTCGTTACTCAAACTGGCGCTCATTCTACCGACACCCTCTGACTGATGAAACCCTGAGCACTAAGAAAGGTGCTTGCGCCGGTGCTTACAACTTGTTACATCTAGTCAACATGCATGAATACGTGTTCATTCCTTATCGACATCCATAACGAGAAAGCACCGTGATTCCAGATCCGAAACGCACCCGCCAAGGCGTGCTATTGGCCCTTGCGGCTTACATTATGTGGGGGATTGCCCTATATACTTTAAAACGGTCAACCATATTCCGGCGCCAGAAATCTTGTCGCATCGGATTATTTGGTCGTTTGTTTTTTTGGCATTGCTGCTATTTTTTACCCGCCGCTTTTATCAGCTTAAACCGATTATCCGCGAGCCGAAAAAGCTGTTGATGTTGATGCTCACCTCTTGCTTTATTGGCTGTAATTGGCTGATTTTTATCTGGGCGATTGTCAATAATCGCATGCTGGATGCCAGCCTCGGCTACTACATTAACCCACTGGTGAACGTGGCACTGGGGATGATCTTCCTTGGTGAGCGTTTCCGTCGTCTACAATGGCTTGCCGCCGCGCTGGCGTTGGTGGGGGTATTGGTACAATTGATTACCTTTGGCTCACTGCCTTGGATAGCCCTGGTGCTGGCCACCAGCTTTGCGATTTACGGCTTACTGCGCAAAAAAATCAACTTACCGGCGGTGCCGGGTCTGTTTGTGGAAACCTGCACCCTGCTTCCTGTGGCATTGATTTATTTATGGCAGTTTGCCGACAGTCCCAGCGCCAACCTGTTCGATAACCCTATCAATCTCAATATGTTGCTTGCTGCTGCCGGCTTGATCACCACGATACCTTTGTTGTGTTTTACCGGTGCCGCGACCCGCCTACCTTTGACGGTATTGGGCTTTTTCCAATACATCGGTCCAAGCTTAATGTTTTTACTCGCCGTCGGCTTGTATGACGAACCCTTTACCCCAGATAAAGCCACCACCTTTGCCTTTATTTGGGCCGCCTTGGCGATATTTAGCGTTGATGCCTATCAGAACAAACGACATCAAGTCACCAACATTAAACGTGCCGCGTTATCAACAGGAAAACCAGAATGAACGAGCTGACTATTCTCGCCACGCTGGCGGGGGTACATATGATTGCGCTGCTCAGCCCCGGGCCGACTTTGCTTGGTGCTCCAAAATGCGACCCGTTATGGCCGTGCTACTGGCTTGGCGATTGCGCTAGGGTTATCGCTCAGTATTTTGGCGCACACAATACTGAGCATTACCGGCATCAGTCTGTTGGTGCATCAGCACCCGCAACTGTTTATGTGGGTACAGGTGGCAGGGGGCAGTGTACTGATGTATTTAGGACTTAGCGCAATCAAAGGCTTGCTCGCCGCTACCACAGCGCCAGTGCAAACTGCCAATGATGCGCCTGCGGTACGCGGCCAAAAACAGGCCTTTTGGAAAGGGGTGCTGACCAACCTTTTTAACCCGAAAGCCTTGGTGTTTTTTATTTCGTTGATGAGTATCTTGGTACCGGC
>AQOF01000099.1 GCA_000565345.1 Salinivibrio costicola subsp. costicola ATCC 33508 = LMG 11651
GGGATCCGAATGGCTTCAGACCGGGTTRCGACCTACGCATACTTTAACGTCAATGATGCCATTCACGATCGGTGCCAAATTTGACCACGATGTCGATGGCGCCGTGCAACGGGCGCGCGGCGGAAATCACGCCAAGCTTGCGCGATCGAGAAGGCGCTTATGCCGACCTACGCCTGGTTTATATATCAGTGGTTCCATTGGCGTAGGTGACACAAGCCCCGGCACATTGTTGGATATGTGCACATTGCCAACGGGCGCCTGTCACGATCGGTGCCAATTTTAACCACGATGTCGATGGCGCCGTGCAACGGGCGCGCGGCGAAAATCACGCCAAGCTTGTGCGATCGAGAAGGCGCTTATGCCGACCTACGCTTGGTTTGTATATCGGTGATTCCATCCGACCTTGTATTTTTTTAGGTAACATAAACAACTTACTGCCACTAATGAGCTTCTAATGCTTTATAAAACTCAGGGTTATCTTTAATAGTGTGAAGCACCTTCGCCGCTAAACCGGAGGGATTACGACGCTTGTTTTCCCAGCTTTTTACTGTCTCTACGCTCACGCTCATCGCTTTGGCAAACTCAGAGCGAGATACATTCAGAATATCTTCACGAATAGCCTTAACGTCTTCAATGGCATAAGAAGTAACACGAGAGGGCTCCATGTTTTCTTTCTTGATTTCGACTGCCTCTTCAAGGGACGTCTTTAGATCTGCAAAAATACTCATTCCCCATTACCTCGAAGTTGTTTAACTAGTTCTTTCAATTCATCATCAGATGCGAGTACAGTAATTAATCTGGTAAATGTTGGGGTCTCAATAAAATGGAGTGCGTGGCTCACGTTTGGAGCTCCTTATACCTTATAGTATGTGTACTAAGTACCCACTGTCAATACGGCCTAGGGAAAGATTGGGCGAACAGTGCGATATGGACGCCAGTTGCACTGCGCCTGTCACGATCGGTGTCAAATTTGGCTTTCATGTCGGATGGCGCGCGGCAGAGATCACGCCAAGCTTGTGCGATCGAGAAGGCGCTTATGCCGACCTACGCTTGGTTTGTATATCGGTGGTTCCATTGGCGTAGGTGACACAAGCCCCGGCAAGATGTTGGATATGTGCACATTGTCAACGGGCGCCTGTCACGATCGGTGCCAAATTTAACATCGGTGCCAAATTTGGCCGCCAATGTCGGAGGCGCGCTTCGGCTTGGGTATACACGATTCACACCACACCGGCGCTTGTCCGACCTGCGCTTGGTTTATATATCGATGATCCCATTGGCGTAGGTGACACAAGCCCAGGGCTTTGTTGGATATGAGCACATTGCCAACGGGCGCCTGTCACGATCAATGCCAATATTTGACCGCCGATGTCCGATGGCGCCGTGCAACGGGCGCGCGGCGGAAATCACACCAAGCTTGTGCGATCGAGAAGGCGCTTATGCCGACCTACGCCTGGTTTATATATCGATGATTCCATTGGCGACGATTACTCGTTCCCACGCTCCTGCGTGGGAATGCATACAATGACAAAATTTATACATCGATGGTGCCATTGGCGTAGGTGACACAAGCCCCAGCTCGGTGTTGGATATGTGCACATTGCCAACGGGCGCCTGTCACGATCAATGCCAATATTTGACCGCCAATGTCCGATGGCGCCGTGCAACGGGCGCGCGGCGGAAATCACACCAAGCTTGTGCGATCGAGAAGGCGCTTATGCCGACCTACGCCTGGTTTGTATATCGATGATTCCATTGGCGACGGTGACACAAATCCCTGCACAACAAACACTTTCGATCTTGTTTCTCGGCTGAATTCTAATTTATTGTAATGAAACTTGATTCCTGCCTTGGGTTCGCGTCACTTGATCGTATGTGAAGGTGGCAAAAGAGAGCCTGGAATGCGGTATCGGAGAAATTATGCACATGGTGGCACGTATTTTTTTACGGTAAATCTACACGACAGAGAGATGCAATTGCTCACGGAGCATATAAGGTTACTGCGTTCAGCGGTGGCAACCGTCAAAGCGTCTCGTCCTTTTAAAATCGATGCTTGGGTCGTTTTACCTGATCATTTACATGCTATTTGGACGCTTCCCAACAATGACTCAGATTATTCAACAAGGTGGCGCGAGATAAAGAAGCTATTTACTAAAAGTGTGTCGCGAATTGATAAGCGACTCGTTACAGGAAAAGGGATGGTATGGCAAGATCGGTTTTGGGAGCATACAATCAGGGATGAGCGAGATTTTAAGCATCATTTTGATTATGTGCATTTCAATCCGGTTAAACATGGTTGGGTTGAGCGCGTCGTTGATTGGCCGTATTCCTCATTTCATCGTGAAGTTAAAAGAGGGATTTATCATCCCTCGTGGAATTTGTGTTGAGCAATTATCGATGCAGAACGATAATTTAAACGTCGATGATACCATTGGCGTCGATGACACAAGCCCCGGCAAGGTGTTGGGTATGTGCACATTGCCAACGGGCGCTTGTTACACTGCGCCATGCAATGGGCGCCTGTCACGATCGGCGCCAAATTTAACATCGGTGCCAATTTTGACCACGATGTCGGATGGCGCGCGGCGGAAATCACGCCAAGCTTGCGCGATCGAGAAGGCGCTTATGCCGACCTACGCCTAGTTTATATAAAAAGGTGTCAACTATGATACACATTGCCAACGGGCGCCTGTCACGAACAGTGCCAAATTTGGCTTTCATGTCGGAGGCGCCGTGCAACGGGCGCGCGGCGGAAATCACACCAAGCTTGTGCGATCGAGAAGGCGCTTATGCCGACCTACGCCTGGTTTATATATCGGTGGTTGTATAGGCGTATGGCACAATTCGGGGATCGACTCCCTAACCCTGCAACGAGGTGAAAATGACGGATACACACCTAGAGCGCTGGCAACTTCGACTTCAAAACCTGATTAAAGCACAACGTCGGCTTGAAAACGCTTGCGGGCAAGAAAGCTATAATGAACTTGAGCTGGCAGGCCTCGTACAAACGTTTGAGTTTACTTTTGAGCTCATGTGGAAAACCTTAAAAGACTTATTAAACTATGAAGGGTTTGATGTTGCATCGCCGCGCAGTGTTATTCGCACAACGTTAGAAGCCAACCATCTGTCGTCAGATCAGTGTGAAACCTTGCTTGACGCGCTAGTAAAGCGAAACTTGCTTTCGCATACCTACGATGAAAAAAATGCCCTTGAGGCACAAAGACTGATCGTCAAACATTACGCACCGGTTATTGCCGAGATAATGCGTTATTTGGAGAATAAAAGTGGGCAATAATGCCACGTTGCTGATGGAGATGGGGTTAAAACCGCATCAATTTCAACTGCTCCAGGATATGGTATTCAGCCACCCTGCGTCCAACACGCCTGGATCTTTGGCTCTCGCGCAACCGGCACATTTAGAGATAATTCCGATATCGACATCATGCTTGAGGGCAACGCATTAACATTCGATGATCTTGCAATAATACAAGATAAACTCGAGCAATCGACGCTTCCTTTCACCGTTGATATCGTACTCAAACATCAAACCCAATCGTCCGAGATCATCACACGTATTCGAGAAGAAGCCAAGCAAGTAAAGTAATCCAAAGGCGCCATTGGCGTCGATGACACAAGCCCCGGCACATTGTTGGATATATGTACATTGCCAACGGGCGCCTGTCACGATTGGCGCCAAATTTAACCGCCGATGTCGGAGGCGCGCTTTGGCTTGGGTATTTTCATGATTGACATCGCTCCGGCGCTTGTCCGACCTACGCTTGGTTTATATATCGATGATCCCATTGGCGTAGGTGACACAAGCCCCAGGGCTTTGTTGGATATGAGCACATTGTCAACGGGCGCCTGTCACGATCGACGCCAAATTTAACATCGGTGCCAATATTTGACCGCCAATGTCGGATGGCGCGCGGCGGAAATCACACCAAGCTTGTGCGATCGAGAAGGCGCTTATGCCGACCTACGCCTGGTTTATATATCGGTGGTTCCATTGGCGTAGGTGACACAAGCCCCGGCAAGGTGTTGGGTATGTGCACATTGCCAACGGGCGCCTGTCACGATCGACGCCAAATTTAACCGCCGATGTCGGAGGCGCCGTGCAACGGGCGCGCGGCGGAAATCACGCCAAGCTTGCGCGATCGAGAAGGCGCTTATGCCGACCTACGCATACTTTAACGTCAATGATGCCATTCACGATCAGCGCCAATTTTGACCATGATGTCGGATGGCGCGCGGCGGAAATCACGCCAAGCTTGCGCGATCGAGAAGGCGCTTATGCCGACCTACGCCTGGTTTATATATCGGTGGTGCCATTGGCGCTTGCCCTAGGAACGGTGTTACCCCTTCATCTCCGCGGCGAAGTTGAGCATGCGGTTGAGTGGGATTAACGCTTTTTCGCGCACGTTATCATCAACGTGAATTTCATGCTCTTCGCCGCCGTTTTCGAGTGCGTTTTCAATCGCTTTAAGGCCGTTCATTGCCATCCATGGGCAGTGGGCGCAGCTGCGACAGGTGGCACCTGCGCCGGCGGTGGGGGCTTCGACTAATTCTTTGTCTGGCACCATTTGTTGCATTTTGTAGAAAATACCTTTATCGGTGGCCACAATCAGCTTTTCATTCGGCAAGGTTTGCGCCGCTTTAATCAACTGACTGGTCGAGCCAACGGCATCGGCCATTTTTACCACGCTCGCTGGGGATTCAGGGTGAACAAGAATCGCGGCGTCGGGGTAAAGGTGTTTCATTTTTTCTAGCGCTTGGGCTGAGAATTCGTCGTGGACTACGCATTCACCTTGCCATAAGACCATGTCCGCGCCCGTTTCTTTTTCGATATAGGCGCCTAGGTGGCGATCTGGGGCCAGATAATTGGCTTATCTTGGCTGTCTAGGTGCTCGACAATCTCTAACGCGATGCTTGAGGTGACCACCCAATCGGCACGTGCTTTGACGGCGGCCGAGGTATTGGCATACACCACGACGGTGTGATCTGGGTGTGCGTCACAAAACGCGGTGAATTCATCGGCAGGACAACCTAAGTCTAACGAGCACTCGGCATTAAGCGTTGGCATTAAAACGGTTTTCTCTGGGGTGAGGATTTTAGCGGTCTCCCCCATAAAGCGTACACCGGCCACGATCAGGGTTTTGGCTGGGTGTTGATTGCCAAAACGGGCCATTTCTAACGAGTCGGCCACGCACCCGCCGGTTTCTTCGGCGAGGGCTTGGATCTCTGGGTCCGTGTAATAGTGAGCAACAAGTACCGCGTCTTTTTGTTTTAATAGTTGTTTGATGCGTGCAACGTGTTGTTTTTTCTCTTCGTCACTCAATGCCATCGGTTTCGGCGGAAAGGATAGACCCTTTGCGACGTTTCAATCACTTGGCTCATGGGATTACTCATGCTTACTTCCAGTCCGGGGCTTCCAGTCCGGGTAGTATAACGCGAGTGGAGCTAGAGTCCTAGAGCGTAGGCCTTAGAGCCTAGGTCCTAGGTCCTAGGTCCTAGACGACAGATTACGGATTACGGAAAGAGACTAGAGGCTAGAGGCTAGAGGCTAGAGGCTAGAAAACATTCTAGGGCCCGCTCTACGCTCTTTCTAGTTTCTAGTTTCTAGAAGCGAAGCGCCTAGCCTCTCCCTCGTTTCTAGTTTCTAGTTTCTAGTTTCTAGTTTCTAGAAGCGAAGCGTCTCGTCTTTTCCCGTATTCCGTAAGCGAAGCGCTCTGTATTCATTATCCTAGATCCTAGGCCCTAGGATCCTAGGACCTTATTGCCTACATCGCATTTTTGGCTTGTTTGGCGCTGGTTGAATCTGGGTAGGTATCAATCACTTGCTGGAAGTATTGATCGGCTTGGTCGCCGTTACCTTGTTTTTGCGCAATCAGGCCGAGTTTGAGCAATGCGTCGGCGCGTTTGTTGGAGTCTTTAAACTTGCTAACTGCCGTAAACTCTTGGTTTGCCTGCTCAAATTCACTTTTAGAAAAATAAAGCTGGCCGAGCCAATAGTGAGCGTTTGCTGTGTATACCGACTCTGGGTATTGTGAAAGAAACGTACTTTAAATGCTTTGGTTGCGCTTGGTAGTCTTTCTCTTTTAAGATCAGGTTGACGGCAGCTTCATACGCGGCGTTTTCGCTTTTATCATCCGTAAAGCGAACCGCACTTCCCTCTATGCTCTGCTCTTTTTCGTCTTTAGACTTTTCAGGTGTCTGTTTGGTGGTTCTTAGCGTATCAACCTCGCGATAGAGATCGCGTTGGCGTTCTACCATTTGTTTGATGTCGTAGCTGTTACGCTCAACACTGCCGCGTAACGTGCTTAGCTCTTGCGCCATTTGATCAAGTTGGCGTTGCATGTCAAGCTGCATTTGGTTGCGCGCTTGTAGCATGCGTTCTAGACGATCAACGGCAGAGCCACCCGCCCCTACTTCTGTCACCGGAGCAGATGTGGCAGCCGCGGGGGCTGCCACACTCACCAGTAACGCCAGCGCGAGGGTTCGCACAGAGTTACTGTTTATTTTCATACTCGTTTCCACTACCTATCGGCTGGATTAGTACACTAATACCGAACGACGGTTTTTGGCGTAAGCGTCTTCGCTTTGGCCAAGGACCAGCGGTTTTTCTTCGCCGTAGCTCACGATAGAGATTTGGCTAGCTGGCACACCCAACGCTTGTAGGTATTTAGATACAGCTTCAGCACGGCGCTCGCCCAGTGCGATGTTGTACTCTGGGGTACCGCGCTCGTCAGCATGGCCTTCAACGACTACTTCCATCGCTGGGTTGTCACGCAGGTAAGTCGCGTGCGCATCCAGCATGTCTTCGTATTGTGGTAGTACTGATGAGTCGTCAAAGTTGAAGTAAACGGTTTGCGACTGACGCAGCTCTTGGTTACGGATTTGTTGCTCAGTCATTGAGCCTTGGCCGTCAACCGGTGATACCACGGTAGTGCCGTTTTGGTTGGTTGATTGACCAGCATCACTGCCCGTCGCGCTGTCGCTTGAGCTACACGCAGCCAGAGTTAACATTGGCAGTGCCACCGCCAGACCTTTCAGTACTTTATTGATTTGCATTCTATTTTCCTTTTCTAGAAAGTTAGCGCACGTTGTTTAAAATTAAAAAACTACAGGTAAGGTGACCAGGCTGGTGCACGCACGCGCCCGTTGGTTGCCGGTAACCGCGCTTTAAAGCGGCCGTCGATTGAGACGAGTGACAACACATTCTTACGTCCATATACCGAGCTGTAAATCACCATGCTGCCATTTGGCGCAATACTTGGCGACTCATCCAACAAGGTTTTGGTTAGGATTTGCACCGCCCCGCTGTTTAAGTCTTGTTTTGCAATGTTATAGCCAGACGCGGATTGATTTACCATGATCAAGTGGCGGCCATCAGGAGTCAGTTGCCCTCCCATATTTTGATTGCCTTCCCACGTGATCCGTCGGCTGGTTCCATCATCTAAATTTACGCGATAAATCTGTGGTTTGCCACCCCGGTCCGAGGTGTAGATGAGCGAGTTACCATCGGGATCCCAAAATGGCTCGGTGCTATTGGCACGACCATGGGTAATTTGGGTCAGTTTTTTGCTCTTTAAATCGAAGATATAAGGCTGCAGGCTACCGGTTTTGGACAGCACCATGGCCAGCTTGCTGCCATCGGGCGAGAACTGAGGCGAACCATTGTGACGCGGATAAGACGAAATCTTCTCGCGCTCACCGGTGTAAATATCCATAACAAAGATTTCGGCTTGGCCATTTTCAAAGCTGACATATGCCAGTTGGCGACCATCCGGTGACCACGACGGTGACATCAGTGGCTGTTTAGAGCGCAAGATCAAGCGTTCGTTATAGCCATCGTAATCCGATAAGCGCAGTTGGTAGGGGTAGTCGTTCTCTTTATCGATCACCACATAGGCGATACGGGTCAAGAAGGCTCCTTTTTCGCCGGTGAGCTGTTCATACACAATATTGGCAATGCGATGCGAATAACGGCGCAAATCGCTTTCTTTGACCGTGGCGCGGTTGTTGACCAGTAAGTGGTCATCGGTTTGTACCAGCTGGCCATCGGCGCCTAGGCCTTTGCTGTCCCCACCGGTGAGCTGGCCCCGAACGATATCAATCAGCTGATAATCAATTTGATAGCGACCGTCCGAGGTCGGGGTAATCGTGCCTGTGACCACGGCATCAACGCCGAGCGCTGTCCACGCATTGTAATCGACATCGGCATCTTTGTAAGGCGTTTGCGGCATGTCACTGACAGATAATGGGTTAAATTTACCACTGCGACGTAAATCGGATCCCACTACACCGGCAATATCTTCAGGCATCTCGCCTTGCCCTTTCCATTGGAAGGGGATCACGCCAATGGGCCTGGCTGTGTTCACCCCTTCGGTGATCACCAACTTAAGCGCTGCGTGTGCCGGTTGCGTGAGTAACGACAAACAGGCCAACAGCATTACAACGGCGGCAACTTGCCACGTCCGTAAACGATCCTGACGCGTGTTTGTGACATGGTTTGTGCCACCACAGGGGCTCACTTCCATCATGTTTTTTATCCTGTCGGTTAGTTAGGTCGAACGGTTAACTCGATATCACGTAACTTAGCAATAATATCGCCATCGTCTGGCATTGGAAATTGTGATACGGACGCGACCGCGGTTTTTGTTGCACGACACAATCGCGAGTTGCCCGCTTTTTGTTCCACATTAAGCAGAAGGCCGGTCGGTGACAAGCGCATATTCACCACGCACTCTTGGCCACTTAAACCATCATCAACAATCAGTCTTTGTTGGATCATTTGCGTAAAAATGGCGCCGTATCGCGCCACTTCGTCGTCCACAAATTGTCCGCGCGCGCTTTGCCGTTGGCTGGCTTCCGATTCTAGCCCCGAAAACAAATCATTAAGCGCCGCTTCTTGCTCTTGCTGTTGCCGTTTGGCTTCTTCTGCCCGGCGCTCGGCCTCTTTTCTCGCTTGTTCGGCTTCTTTGCGCGCCTGCTCTGCCTCTTTTAACGCTTGCTCTTCGGCTTTGCGCTTTGCCTCAAGCTTGCGTTGGCGTTCAGCTTCGGCTTTGCGTTCAGCCGCCAGTTTTTCTTGCCGCGCTTTCTCCGCTTTTTCCGCCGCCAATTCCGCTTTCCGTTGTTGTTCTAACTTGCGCTGACGCTCGCGTTCGGCTTGTTCCGCCTGTTGTTTAGCAAGGCGTGCTTGTTCTTTGGCCTTGGCTTGCTCTTCGGC
Organism: Salinivibrio costicola subsp. costicola ATCC 33508 = LMG 11651; assembly: GCA_000565345.1. Lineage (GTDB taxonomy): Bacteria > Pseudomonadota > Gammaproteobacteria > Enterobacterales > Vibrionaceae > Salinivibrio > Salinivibrio costicola. Next base: position 9,230 of record AQOF01000099.1, read on the forward strand.
AATCCGCTTTTGCTCTTCTCGTGCTTGACGTTCCGCTTCGAGCTTTTTCCGCTTCACTTCGCGAAGGCGCTGTTCTTCTTGCTCGCGTTGTTGCTCAAGGCGTTTCGCTTGCTGCTCTAATCGCTTTAACCGCTCGGCTTCTTCGCGTTTGGCTTGATCGCGCTGCTGGCGAATTTTTTGTGCCTGTGCATTCACCACGGCCGGATCAATCACGGTGGCTTCAATGGAGCGCCCAGCTTTGGGGGTTGGCTTGGCGTCTGAGGTGAAATCTGCCCCCCATAACAGCACAATCACCAACAACACGTGTAGCCCGCCGGAAATGGCAAGCGCTGGCACCAGTGAGTCTTTTTTCTTGCTTTTGGTCGCCTGATCGCGATGGTTTGGCTCATTCATCATCCTCACCTACGACTCATATGGCTCTGTCATTAAGCCCACCGACGACACGCCGGCTTGGTTTAATGCATCAAGCGTTAGGATGATTTCGGAATAGGGGACGCGGCCATCACCGCCGACTAAGACGGGGGATTTAGGATTAAGCTGAAGTTCGGCTTTCACCCGCACCAAGATTTCTTCTAGGCTTAGCCCTCGGGTCATATCACCATTGTTGACACTGAGCCCGAGCTGGCCGTCTTGGTCCACCTCCACAATGATGAACGCGCCGCTGTCTTCTTCTTCCGCCAACTCTGCCGCTGTTTTAGCCTGCGTGGTCTGTGGTAAATCGACATCGACGCTTGGGTCACAAACGGCGCGGTGACCATAAAGATAATCAGCAATACCAGCATCACGTCAATGTAGGGCACCACATTGATTTCCGCCGTCATTTTGCGTCGTTTTGGTTGATACGCCATGGATTACTCCTGGGTTGCCGCAAACGCTTGACGGTGAAGAATGCTAGAAAATTCTTCCATAAAGTTCATGTAGTTGTGTTCAAGCTTGCTCACTTTGGCTGTCAAACGGTTGTAAGCCATGACGGCAGGGATCGCTGCAAATAGGCCCATGGCTGTCGCGACCAAGGCTTCAGCAATCCCGGGCGCAACCATCGCCAATGTGGCTTGTTTCACCGCACCCAGGGCGATAAAGGCATGCATAATGCCCCACACGGTGCCAAATAGGCCGATGTAGGGGCTAATTGAGCCACGGTGGCCAAAAACGGTAAGTGGGTTTCAAGCTCTTCAACTTGTTTAGACAGGGAAACACGCATCGCCCGTGACGTGCCTTCCATCACGGCATCAGGCACTTTGTCGTTACTGCGATGCAGGCGGGCAAATTCTTTGAAACCTGCGTAGAAAATTTTCTCGCTACCGGTGAGGTGATCCTTGCGGGCCTGCACTTCTTGAAAGAGTTGCGAGAGATCGATCCCCGACCAGAATCGGTCTTCAAATCGCTCCGCTCGGCTAAAGGCTTGCTGCATCACTTTTGAGCGCTTGATGATCATGGCCCAAGACATCACTGACATACCCAGTAATATCAGCATCACTCCCTTAACAAGCAGGCTTGCTTGTAAAAACAGGTCGAGAATGGAAAGTTCAGCGGTCACGTCATCATCTCCGATTTAATCTGTGTTGGAATCGATTTGGGTTTCATGGTGGCTGGGTCGACACAGGCTATCTTAACCGTTGCCACACACAATGCTTTTTGATCAGAATTCACCAAGCTTTGACAAAACGTCATGCTGGCGCGCCCCATGGCTGACACTGTGGTGACAACATCAAGGGCATCATCCAGCCGTGCACCGCGGTGAAAGTCGATATCCATGTGGCGCACCACAAACGCATAGTGCTCAGCAAACAAGGCCTGTTGATTGACACCGATTTGGCGTAACAGTTCAGTGCGCGCACGCTCAAAGTACTTGAGGTAGTTGGCGTGATAAACCACCCCGCCGGCGTCTGTGTCTTCATAATAAACACGTACGGGCCAACGAAACGGCGTTGATTCAGTCATGACTGTATCCATATAGGTTCAGCGATAGGCAATTACTATACCTAAGTTATCGATGTATAGGAATGCTGAAGCCGCGCGGTCGCTGCATTGGTCGCCCATGACGGGCGCAAGAAGTGATATGCCGCAAAAAACACAAAAAGACTCCACAGCCAGTGATGAAAAAAGCACCACTTGGTGCTTTTGTCATTCGTTTGTCACTTTGCGCTTGCTCAACTAGCGTAGCCACATCAGGGCGAGCAAAAGAAGAGACACGCCCCACCCTAATGGCGGCCAAGTAAGCCAGCGGCTCCCTTTGCCTTGCGCTGTAAAGCCGACAGCGTGAATCACGCCCAAGCAGGTGGCGTAAAGTAGGCCCACGCCCATGAGGAACGTGACGCCGCCCATGCGCTGCGCGAAGCTTCAGGCGCCCACATTACTTGGCCCCCCCAGCATAATGCACTGGCCAATGAGAGCAGCCGCCAAAGGCCAGAAAAATCCTGGCCTAACGGAGCGGGTTGCCGATCACTCATTATCGTGATCCATGGCTTCGGTATGCTCCAACCATAACGCATTGATGATCCCGAAGGCGCATGCCAGCAGCACACCGAGAATCCACGTGAAATACCACATATGCAGGCTCCTTACTTAGTACAGTGAATGTTTGTTGTCTTCAATATATTGCGCATCTAAGCGGCCGAACATCTTAATATAGCACCACAAGGTGTAAGCCAAGATAATCGGCACAAAAATCGCAGCGACGATAGTCATAATCGATAAAGTCAGTTCGCTCGAGGTAGCATCCCACATGGTCAAACTATGGCTAGGAAAGGTACTTGATGGCATCACAAAGGGGAACATGGCAATGCCTGCCGTCAAGATAACTCCCACAATCGCGAGGCTTGAAAACAAAAAAGCCCAGCCACCACGTTCAACTCGAGACGCCAGCAGTGCCAATAGTGGCATCACCGCACCGACAATGGGAGCTAACCAAAGGATTGGCATCGCTTGGTAGTTGTGCATCCACGCGCCGCTTTGCACCGCCACCTCTTTCGCCAGTGGGTTAGACGCCGCTTGGTTCGCCGCTTCACTGACCACCACAAAGCCTTCCAGGTTTTGTACCCAAAAGCCCGCTGCCACGAACAAGACGGTGGTCAGTAGCGCGCACAGTTGCGCACATTGCGTGCCCGTACATGGAGCGCATCGGTGGTTTTCATTTGCAGCCAGGTTGCCCGCWGCACACCATAACAGACATCACAAGGCCACACACCAGTGCAAATGG
>AQOF01000100.1 GCA_000565345.1 Salinivibrio costicola subsp. costicola ATCC 33508 = LMG 11651
GGTCATGAACGAGCATGCAAGGAATAATCTCTATTTCAAAACTAAACGGGATTTTGCACAAGCGATTGACCGATTTTTTACTGTGACTCTTCCTGAGATCGCAGAGTCTTTGACGTCTCGTATTAACGATAACTTTCAGATGTTCAATCATGCATCTTCAAGTTAATTGGGTATAGGCAGGTTGACACCATATTTAATCCGTCTGTGAAAGGTTACTCTCAGCCAATTTTCACACTCACTTTTCGCAATTTCTGTCATTTCGTTAAAAATCCCATCCTGCCAGTCCATGAATTCGTTCAGCTCTTGGCTTTCATCGGCATCACAACCATAGCTAGAGGCGGTCGCCATTTCGATCCCGTTGTAAGCTCTTAAATTATCGCTTCGCTCCATTGTTTGAAAGACGATGTGAAATGACTTTTCTTTATCGCCCTTGATTGCCAAAACATCAAAATCGACTTGAAAACCTTCAACGCCTTTACCGGTTGGGTTATTACAATCTTGGCCGTACACATCAACAATTTCCGCAAAATCGTCACAAGTTTCATTATTTAAAACCAAGACGCAACCTTTACGCTCATCTAGATTATGAAGTTTGCTTAAAAGCGCATCGTCTGTATCGGATAGCTCAAGTGCGCTTTGGCTGGTTAACGACTTGAGAGTGTTTAATACGTACTGCTCGGCAACATAATTATGATGCCCCCCCGCGCTCTTAGTTCGGCTGTGGATGTCGTCCACATCATTTACGCTATCATACTTAACGGACATGCAAGGTTAGGTGGCTCTCTTTTGTGCGTCAGGGGTGAAGCCATGTATGCGCCAATCTTCGTCGGTTAGCGGTTCGACGCGCAATGTCGTTACGTCAAAATAGGCACCGTTGCTGTCGATTTTACCGTGACGCAATAGGTTCCAAAGGAGCTGTGCCCCGATTCGGGCGGCAAAGTGGTTAACACCGAGTTGCTGTCGGGCAAGGCTTTCTTCTGCACTGCATGATTTTATTTCTGCGTCGCTATCGTCTAGTTGGGTGTAATCGTACAAATCACAAATCGTTGGTAGCGTTTTGTTGGGGGTGTTTTTGGATTCGCCTAGCACCACTTGCCCAGCACCAGCATCGTTGCCCATATCTAGCCACAAAAACGTCCCTGTCGATTGGCTGATTTGGTAGCGTACTGAGGGTCGGTCTAGCGCAGTAATAACGATGTCTGTATTTATTCGATGCTTTTCTGTTTCAAAGTGTTCGGGTTTGGCGACGAAGTTTTTTCCGTATAGGTTATTGGCTGTCCAAGCCATCGCCTCGGCTTTATTCATCCCAACCTGGCTTGGAAAAAAGCTCTGCCGTGCAATGTTGGCTTGTGTCACGTTACTGCCGTCTATGAGTGTCACGTCCAAGCCGCCATTTGGATCTAAGGCACGAAGCGTGGTGTCCAGTTGAATGAGTTCGTTCACCATCGCGCTCCCCGTTCCACCAATTCCAATGACGGCAACATTTAATCTCTCGCCTAGCATATAGGCCGGTAAACTGTACATCGTGCCTCTCCTAAGCAATAAAGTCTTTTAATGTGCCAAATGGGGTGAGTTCGCTGACTTTGATTTTCTCCTTGGTTTTGCGCTGTATGTACTGAAAATATTGGTTGTCTGTCATTGCATCGACACCTCGAAATCCGCCCTCAACGTTCAAGTGTGTTTTGACGGAGTTGAGGTATTCTTCGGTGATCGCATCAATGTCATCGGTCATGGGTAACACGCACCCGCCCAAGCAAATACTCCCGCTTTCGTACACGTTGGGCAGTGGCGCGTGATACACCCGCGTGTTTAATGAGGGTCGGGTTTTATGTTGTAGGGCGCACACTGATAGGGACTGCCCTGTGCGTTTAAACACAAACGTAGGCCAATAGATTGGTTTCGCTAGGCGTTTGTTTTGGTGGTGATAGTAAAAAGGTTGGTCAGGGTTCGGGGTGTACATCCACACCATGTGTTTGCTGTTTTTGACTAGCAAGCGTCGATCGATCAAACCCTCACTGTCATCGGTATTTTGTGCTTCGCGCAGTGTCTCGATGAACTGATTGGGATCGATGACATGGCCTTGGCCTATTTCACCGTCATCCAATACAGGCATCTGTGATAGAAACGCCTTATCACCGAATTGCTCCAACAAATAAACAGTGCGATCGATACGTTGTTGGCTATCTTGGCTGTCGAATGGGGCGGTAAATTCAAACATGTTCTCTCCTGCTGTATAGGTGGCTATCTTATCGTGAGATAGCGAAATGCAAGGTGGGATTGTTCGTCATTTGTGCCAAACTAAAAAGTATTGTTTTTATATATATTTCATGAGCTTATATGGAAATTGTTTACGAACAAGATCCAAGACGTTGCTAACGGTTGAGTGTTTTTAGGGCGAACTGTGCAGCGTCGGATTCTGAGAAGTCCCCCAGCTGAAACGCGCCTGCTCGACATGTCCCGCAGTACCAACCATTTTCTTTTTGAAATGCTTTTGTCGTGGGGATGGGGCTTGCCAAGTAGTGATACATATCATCCGCCCCACACTTAGGGCATGGTGGCGGCGTCCAGTCTTTTATCATTTATCGGCTCTCTTAAAAACGGTGCGGGCGTTTCGCTTGCCATTTAATGCTTGCTTGAGCGTTTTGTTCAGTTCATCCTCACGCCCGACGAAATGGAGTGTGTCGTAAAGGTTGAAAAGCTGACGATTGATGTTGATCCCTACCAGCGTTTCAATTGCTTTCTCTGGCGTTACTTGTAATAAAGACTCCCCATTATCTTCATTACCATCGTCTGTTAATAATTCCCTTGCGATAATGTCGCCAAGACATTCGTTCTCGGTCACCATGTGAATGGGGTTGCTGTGCGCGAGTAGCTTTAGCGCATCATCGTCAAAGCGGTGGATCTTTGATGCAAACCACTCACTTAAAAATGTTGAGTTTGAGGGGGTTTCCTCTTGCTGGCGAGAGGCGATGACGGATTCGAGATGTGGCAATAGCATGTCTATTTCCTGCTCTTTTTCTTCCTCTGTCATTGTTTCATCTGTTAGCCAGGGGAAGAAGTCATCCTCGTCGTTTTCCAGTATCTTTTTGATTAGCGTCTTTGGGGGCTGGGCTAACTCGTGAGCTTTGAACGGGATAAGGCTTTCATATATCCCGTGAAGATCGTAGTTCTGGAAACACAGGCTTCTGTCTCTGTGAGTAATAACGCCTTTGAGCTATGATCGTTTAATACTTTAAGCGTTGAACGGGATAAATTGCACGTCGGTGCTTGGATCAAGCTCAGGTCTTTTTCATTGGTAAATACTGACAGTCGCATTTTGTTATCGTTAGTATCAAAGTTTGTGTTAGCCATTGCGCATATGCTGACGCACATGTTCCCGTAGTTTTGGCTTTTTGTCGCTTGCATTAAGGTCATAAACGCGTCTTTGTCTAGCGTGATACCGTTGAATGAAAGCGTCTGATATAAACTCTCAAAATCTGCCTCAATCAGGGCGTCCGTTTCGGCACTGACGGTTTTTTGGATTTTATCCACCAGCGCATTTAGAAACGGCCTTAAGTTCGTTTTTTCTTGGCAGGTGAGTAGATCATCCACGGCCTCTGTCATTCCCAGCTTATCCGCTAAGCTCAACAATCCCGTAAAGTGGGTCTGGTGGATCCTGTCCACCAGTATGTCCGGTTTTTGATTAACTTTTATATTGCTGATGCGGCTTTGAGCGATGCGCCATTAAAGCCAAGCCCTGCATGGTGCTTGGCGGTAGTGGCTTGATGGGTTTCAGGGGGGAGCCATTTTTTTTCAGTTGGCTTTGCGTTAGCTCGGTGCGTCGTTGCTGCATGTACCATTGTCTTGCTCTCTGTTTAATGTCGCGCATAGGGTTAACCATTCGTCTTAGGTGGGATTACGGGAATTGTGTACACCACGCTCCCGTCTGGTTGAGGTACCCCATCGCTCTCCCACATCTGTGTATGGCGCACCTGTGGGCGATGCTTGGCAAGCATCTCAAAGGCCTGTTTAAACGGCAGCATATAAAACTGATCTTCAATCATCGCTGCGCCAATTTTCCAGTAGCGTTTTGGTTGAGCTTGAGTGTTTGTTGATACTGTCATGTCTGAACCCTCTGTGATTAAAACTGATCAAGAATGTCATCTTCATCGAATAATGGCTGACAGTGCTGTGGCTCTTGCTCTTGCTTCGGTGGTTCGGGGGCATCCGTCTTTTCTTTTTTAGGGGCGGCTTTTTTCGCCTGCTTTTTAGGGGCGGCTTTCTCGCTGCTGATAGGCTCACCGACACTCACGTTTGTGACGGGGGCTTGTTTGCCGCAGTAAGCCATGATTTCTTGTTCCGCTTGGTAGGAGTCATCGGCACTGCAATTGATCGTGAGTGGCGCTTTGTTTTCAGAATACACCGCGATATTCACTTGCCCGTTATCAAGGGTTGTAACGGTCATGGAAAAGTTTTTAAGGCTGAGCAATGAAGATAAAAGCATTTTGTCGCTCCTTGGGTTGATGTGTGACTAGCTTAATCGCTACTGGGAAAATGCAAGCCCCCTTTCGGGGGCGGTGGTGGCCTTAAAAATTGTACTTTTGCGTGGTGATCGCGTTGGTGTAGTAATCGGGCGCATAGGCTGACCAATCAAACTCAAATGCCAGAATGTCGCTCACGGCATCATCGGTTTTCTTGTTCATCAGCGCGTTATAGGCTTTTTCTCCTTTCTCTGCTTTGAATGCAGCGGCAAAGCCTGACTTCTCTAGAGCTTGCTGGCGAATGGCCTTGGTCATTGCTGCAAGGCGTTCTTTCGTCGGCTTCCATTGCTCAATGGCATGAGCATCAAAATCATCGATATGCGCTTGTGCTGCTCGGATGATGGTGCGCTCTATGTTTAATGTGTCGGTCTGTACCGAGTGGGTCAGTTCAGCAATGGTTTCAACCATCATGTGTTGCAATTGCTCTGGTGAGTGTGCCATGAGTTCGATGACCCCCTCCTCCATGCGGTGTGTATTGCTGGCTTGTGCTTTCAGTGCCGATAGCGTGACAGCCAGTTGGTATGAGGGGTGCGCCATTAGCAGATCCTTTCCGACTTCACGCAAATGATTTTGCGACTCAAGGATAAGGCGCTTCGGTGGCGCGGCCTGTGTCTTTGCTTTTGCGGTTTTTTGCGTGGCAGGTTGCGTCGCCTCTGTTGTGGCGGTCGGTGCTGCCGTTTCGCTAGTGGCTTGCGTTGTGTTGCTGGTGGCTTGGCGCTCAATTGACGCTTTGAGTGCTTTGGCATGGCCTGCGGCACAATCGGCATCAAGGCATTGGCTTTCTAAGATCTCGTTTTGCTTGATGCCTTTGTCGGCAAGAATCGCGCAGTGCTTATCGCATGATAGGCACCCGCCTGTGTACTGCTCTTGCCCTACCATGTCGGGGCTGACTGTGATCGGGTCATCTACCGTCGAAAGTAAGACAATTTTCCCATAGTCTTTTTCAAGCTCTTTTACCTGATTGTCATAGTGCTCTGTCGTTTTCTTGGCAAAGCAGGTTGGGTTGGTGCAATGCGCATCGGCATTGTCCTCAGCGAACATGCTGGTTTGCACATCAGAGTTATATTCACAGCGTTCACAGTCACTTTTGCAAAAGGCTGCCGAGCTTAACGGGCGTTTAACGACCTTATTGATTTTATCGCCAAGTACCGCGACTGACATTTTTTCGTCGATAACCTTTGTTACCAGCTTATCTTGCAAGGTTTCTGGCAATGTTGAGAGGCGAGCGGCATGAGCGACCGAGAGCGCAAAGCCGTTTTCTTGCTTTTTGCCAACTAATGAACGGACGTAATCCGACGCACGTAGCAGTTGAATAGCACGATTAAACTTGGCGCGTGACCAGCCCATTTCCTGTGAGGCAGCTTGCGCATCCCCATTGTGACGCTTCACAATTTCTTTGAGGCTTGCCGCTTCGTCTAGTGCCGACATGTTGGTACGGTCAACGTTCTCTGAGACTGCCAACTCATAGGCCTGCTTGTCATCAAGCTTGCGGATAATACAGGGGATTGATTCGATACCCGCTTCGATGGCAGCGCGGCGACGGGTAAAGCCTGCAATTAATTGATATTCGCCGTTCACAATACGGGCAAATACAGGGGTGTGTACCCCTTTGGCTTTGATAGAGTTAAGTAAGTCCTGATAGTCAGCATCCGCCAAGCTGGTACGCGGGTTTCCCCACTCTGGATCGTTTAACGCACGTGGGTTTAAGTGAATTAATTCACTGTCTTTTTGGGTAGGGGCTTGAGCCACGTTTGTATCAATCATTGTGTTTTCCTTATCTTCCAGTGCCGGTTCTGATTGATACCCTACCGCTGTTTCTGTATTTGCAAGCGGGGTTGTTGGGCTAGGCTGTACGTTGATGGGGGTCGTAATAGAAGCGTTGTCACCGTTTTTATTAGGTGAGGCCATGTCTCGGAACTCGGCCTCTGATATGACCTGAGCGCCTTTTTTCTTGGCGCTTTCAATTTTGGTGGCTCCTACCTTTTCGCCGCACACCAAAAAWTCGGTGTCTTTGGCAACGCGTTCTTGAACGACGCAGCCAGTGATTGGGCGTAGTCTGCCATCTCGTCGCGAGACAGGGAGCATTTACCTGTAAACACGACTGACTTACCCGACAGCGATGATTCAGGCGTGTCTTTCGTCTTTTTTAACTGCTCTTGGGTGTGTTGGATGTTAAACCCTTGCTCTAGCAAAAACGCCAGTAGTGGGCTTTGGTGTAGTGTCTGATGGATTATTTGTGCGGATGTTTGACCGAACCCATCAATGGCTTGGATTTGATCGAGTGTCAATGTGGCAAGTTCGTCGATGCGATAGTGCGTTAATAGCTTTTTGGCACTCCCGCGCCCTAGCTTAGAAATACCCAACGAGGCCACCAGCAAATAATCTGGTAAGGGGGCTGTTTTGATACGAGCAATTTCATTTAGCAGGTTTTGCGCTTGACCGTCGCCTAGCCCCGCAGAAACGAAATCCGTTTTCGTCATTTGGTATACGTGCTCGATGCTGTTAAATCCGGCGTTAACGATTTTTTTCGCGGTTACTTTGCCGAAAAGTAGGGCGTTGAGTAATGAAAAGTGATGGATGATTTTGGCGTCGCTCCGCCCTGTGCAATCATCGTTTTGGCAAAATAGAAAATCTTCTTTCATTGCCACATTTGCACCGCACTCTGGACAGCACCGTGGTGTGTTTAACTCACTGGCAGGCGTGATAACGGATGACAAAAATGGGATGACTTCGCCTGCGCGAAACACTGTCACTCGTGCTCCTACGCCAATTTGCTTTCGCTCCATGTTGCCGACATGGTGACCCGTGACTTTGCTTGTTACTGCGCCATCCAAGTCAACCGGTTCGATATGCACTACGGGCGTAATTAATCCCGTACGCCCCACCTGATAAGTAACGTTTGTCACCGTGGTTTCTTTGGCCTCTGCCTTTTGCTTTTTCGCCAGTTGCCAATGATGGTGGTGTGTATTCGCCCCCATTGCTTTTTTAATGCTTGGGTTCGTTGCCTCAAAAACGACGCCATCAATCGGGTATTCGCTATTGCGAAGATGTGTCTCTACGTCCTCCCACGCATCACGAAACTCACTGAGTGGCATTTCAACGGATGGCATGTTTTTAAACAGCACTAAATGTACACCGCCATTCTTTAGGGCTGTCACGGCGTCGTCGTTGAGACTGTCAGCATTGACAATGCCAGCAACAAAATTGCGAGGGTGCGAGTAACGTTGGGCGAGGTGTTGGTCAAAATACCACTTGGCATCACCAGTTCGCCAACTGCTTCACTGCTCGTATCACCAAACACGTCCATTCCCAAATCCAGCAAATGGGTAATGACGTTTCCTTGGTTGCCGTCACCGCGAGTGGCAAGGGTTAATGGCTCTGGGATCAATTTGCAAGCGACACCATCGAGCTTAGCGGTTGCGCGTATCATTGGATCCGGTTGGCCTCCACGGATACCGGCTTGCTCGATTTTATTAAGCCACTTTTCCACGTCATCTGCAAAATACGCTTTGTCCGTTGAAAGCATAGGGGTTGTATGGAAGAACGTTTGCTCGCTTAACAGCTCTGGCTCGACGTTGTTCACTAAAGGGTGGTTTGGGTTTATTTCAGCCAGCTTGTCGTGCTTGGCATCATATTCATCATCGCTAATGCGAGGTGTGCCAGCTCGATACTGCGCATTATCAAACATCAACGATTCAGCCAGTTGTTGCTCTTGTGCCATATTCGAATCATTGTCGGTATACATTGCGTTGCTCCTTGGTTGAGTTCGAGTCTATGGTAGCTCGCTTAACCAAAAAGCAAGGGCAAACAATGTGGATTATTGCCCATGCCAAAAATGATTGTTTTTACTTTACAATCAGACTCTTAATTGAAAATTGTTTACAAACAAGATCCACCGTTTGTGTGAGCGGTTGTGGCGGTTTTGATGTGGGGGGGGAACAAAAAACGCCCCGAACGTGGGGCGCTAGATGTTTGGGTCGAGTGACGCATTAAGCGGTCTTTGACAGGAGTTGAAATTCGTACCCGATTTCTTCTATCTCATCAATAGATAAGATTTTTCCCTCTGGGGCGCGTTGCATCAATTTCAGCACTAGCGCGTGTTGCCCCGTTTGCTGCGCGAATTGCTGGCGATGCGCTTTCACTTCTGAGCCCATCAGCGTACCAAACAGTGTTGCGGTGGACTCGTGCCCGATTGCCGAGTCGATACCAGCATTGTCTTTGTGCTTATTAAACACGTCACGCGCCTCATCTAATGTAATAGGTTTTAGCTCATAGCTGCCGCTTGCGGTGATGATTGATGTGTTAAGTAGTGCAAGTGGGTATGTCATATCGATGCCTCGTTGTTTTCCTTGATTCGATAGGGGCATTTTCCCAAGTGCTGGCTTCGGATGTGTTCGATGACCAATTGGTGAAAAGCAGCATCGTGGCGGGGCGAGCAGTTCCCGAATAGAGCAAAAAACAACTGAGATTTTGGAACATTGCGAAAATCGTTTTTTTGCTATAAAAATCAGTTGCTTGGTTCAAAATTGTTTACAAACAAGATCCAAGATTGTGTGAGCGGTGATGGCGGTTTTGATATGGCGGTAGGGTAAAGAAAAACCACCAAGTTGATGCTTGGTGGTTTGTCGGGGGCGGCGGTGTTATGTACGTTTAACGATGTTGTTTCGCTATATTGGTCAACTCGCTTTGTGAGCCGAACATTAGCTCTCCGTCGTAAAAGCCGTTCTGTGGCGACTCGGTGCCCCAGTTAAACCATGCCTCTTTGACCGCGTTGAATTGAGACTTTAACGCCCCCGCGTTTTCAATGGCACTTTCGACGTCACCGTTTAAATCGTCATCCGTTAAAAATCCGTATTTTTCGCACAACGCTGTATCTGGACAATAAATGGACTGATTCAAACTCCCAGCCAATTCATCAGCCAGCTCAATTGGTTCGATATCCATAGCGTGCGACAGTAAGACGCAAAAGGCATCGATCTCTTTTAGGCCTGGGCTGTTCTCCAGAACAAACTTTTTAAATCCGTTGGCGTCGATAGTGATGCTGTCCATTAGGCTTTCCTCATTGTTCGTTGTTGGGTGATTCGTGCCTTTTACTTTACTAGGGGTGCGTTAAAAGCAAGCCTCACTGCGTTATTCAACGTACTTTAAGGCTTGCTCAACATCTCTTTAAAAGGGTTCGTCACCCGTATCGGCTTTGATGAACGCCTTGGTGTGCTCAGCGGTAAAATCTTTTTCAAACGATTTATCGGGTAGCACCCAGCGATAAGACGGTTTTATCTTTCCGCCGTTTAGCCTGATGGGCTGTAAGTTTTCATCTGTAAACGTGGTGTATTTTGTTTGTGCGATTACGATTTTTTGGCCTGTTGTTTTGATCTCGAATGCTGCCCCTGGGACGAAAACAAAATAGTACTTGTTGCCAATCATTTCACGGGCTTGCTCTGCATCCGCTTTAATGAACGTTGCTGCACGTTTGGTATCGGCGTAGCTTTTCCGTGCGTTTTAACAGGATCGAACTTAGGGCGTGCTTTGTGGTGCGAAAAACCAACATGTCGCCCGTAGCGATTGTGCTGCGTGATAAGGCTCGACATCAAATAGACATTCTTTTCAACCTCGTCAGTGAAACCCATAAAATCAAGCCATGTTAGCTTACGTTGTTTCTCGGTGAGTGGGCTTTTACCGCCGCGCATACCTCGGGTTTTGGCGTATAGGTCAGGAATGGGCGTGTCAATCGCCGCCACAGCCATGCCGCGCAGGATTTGGCGGTTGTATTTTGAAAAATCAATGTCGTCAGACGTGTGACTGTTGTACAGGTTGTTGGTGGATAGGATTGCGAAATCTTTAAGTGGTTTGTCAATCGCGCCCTTTTCCAACAACCATTGGCTGTCGAGCGCCACGGCAAATGCGTTCCAGTCACCGTTATACATTTCAGGTGTGAGCGTGACTTCTAAGCTGAGGTATCGTGGCTCCATTTGGAGGTCGATGATTTGCCGAGCGGCTGAGTATAGCGCCTGATCGACATATTCTTGCTCCCCTTGAAATTGATCTTCTTCGATATTGATAGGGGTGGTGTTATCAATAATATCTTGTACGACCGCGTTCGTTATCGGCTTTGCCGCTAGCGCCGCTTCTCTGTTTACATCGTAGGTTGATTTGCAGGCCGTCAACGATAAGACGGCAAGCAGGATTATCATTTTGTTTTTCATGTGTGCCTCAAAGGTAAAAGTATCGTGGTACACGTCGTTAACGGTTGAGTGTTGCTGTCGTTAGCGACGTGTTTAAAAAGGTTATCATAACACAGTGATTGTACAGTTGATTTTCTGCCTATCCAGCGACCTCAGCAAAGTGATTACGCCCGTTTTAGTGATGCAGGGCGGTCAATCACTTTAATCACCTGAGTGGCAGCAACGGCAAGCAATACCGCAAAGACGGCGATAAGGTGCGCTTGGGTTTGTACTTCACCCCCCATCAGCCATTTTGATTGGCTTGTGACGCCAAATACGGCTTCATGCGCCACTTTAACGAGCACCCCGAACAGAATAATCCAATACTCTTTTTGCTTCATGGAGATGTACTTGATCGCGAAATAGGTCACTGTCGCATGCAGTACCGCTGACAGCCCCATAAAGTGCGTTAATTGCGTGACGTAAACGCCGATCGCGATCACGATAGTGGACGCCGTTAATACCAAAGCTAGCTCACTTGCGCGAGGGTTAAACATATTGGTGAAAAGAACGAGTCCACTTAAGTTCATAATCATATGAACGGCATTAAAGTGCGTGAAATTTGCCGTGATGAGCGTCAGCATCGAGGCCAAGCTCTGCTGGGCTGGGTCAGTATACACATAAGCGAACCGTACCGTATTTGGTTCGAAATCGATGTAGTTGCATGAAGCTCAAGTTATTGTTGCAACAGGAAAATACATTGGTGAAGGTTTTGATTTTCCTCTGCTGGACACTTTGTTTCTGGCTTTGCCCATCGCCTGGAAAGGAACACTGTCGCAGTATGCTGGCAGGATTCACCGGGACGCCGACGGTAAGCAGGAAGTCACTGTTTACGATCACCTGGACAACAGTTTGCCAATGCTTGAACGCATGTTCCGAAAGCGCGAGAAAGGTTATAAGGCGATGGGATACCAGTTTGCCCAATCCGAGTCGCAAACACGGCTACTGTAAACTTTCCAAAGAAAGAGGAAACAGGGCTGAAACGAAATGTGCTTCAGGCCTGCTTCATAGGTAACTCATGGGGCCTTACGCGTCTCACGTTCTTAGCCTCTTGTTCATAGGCACGATGACGGACGTCCCATAACTCAACTGCGTGCTGAATATTCAGCCAGAACTCCGGCGTATTCCCCAAAGCCGCTGCCAGTTTGATTGCCATGGGTGCTGTCAGCGTGCCTTTGTCATGCGCAATCCGACTGATTGTATTTCTGTGCACACCCATTGCTTCGGCAAGTTCACTGATTTCGATGTTCATCGTTTCCAGAAACTCGGTGACCAGCATTTCGCCAACGGACACTGGCCGACGTTTTGTATTCCTCATTACCATAACCTCCTCTAGCCCTTGTAAAAATGCGGGTCTAGATATGTATCTTGGGCGGTGTCATCTTCCCAGCGAAAAATCAGGCGATACTGCTTGTTAACCCGAATGGAACACCATCCAGAAAGGCTTCCCTGCAAATGTTCAAAACGATTACCTGGCGGAATCCTCAAGTCTGACTCCTGCGTCGCGGCATCCAGAATCTGAATCTTTCTGAACAGAGCGCCTTCAATAGTAGTGGGTATTTTCTTGTGGCTTTGGTCTTCGTCGTAGAAGGCCTCTAGCCATATATCCCTGAATTCAACCGCCATAGTTACCTGATCGCTTTTTAATCATTTTATGCACAACAACGTTGTGCGTCAAGCTCGTTCAAAATGAGAACAGATCCGTTTAGAAACGATGTTACTATAATTTTGTTTGGCAGAAGGGCTGAAAGAGCGATCTCAATGCACTGATTTCATAGAGATAAAGCGTATACAAGGCTCCCAGTTTCCCACTTATCTCAGTTTAAAATGGGTCGTCAGGAGCCGACTCAGAGGAAATTTGCCAATATTTACACTTTTTTTCGCACATTCCTGCACACCGAGAGTGCGCCGTAAAATTTGCAAGTACTGTTTTTAAAAGATAAGAAACATTTCTGTTCGGGATCTGGTAACTCACCAACTTTAAAAAAATGTATCGGCCGGCATTGTATTTGGCGCAGGCAGGCCCAATAGGGGTGAATGCAGTCAGGGTGAGCGCATGGGTGTTCATTTTTAACCATTTTCGGTATGTCTGCGGCTAAAACCTTTTCTAAGAAGCTGGGATTCATGAGACAGCGCTTCTATTTGACCACCAACCTGATCTTGGTCGGCTCATCCCACCATGTTTGAGGCTATGTGTCGCAGACAAGCAAAAGTACATCGAGCAACAAGATAGACCGCATTAAGATGCTTCGTATATTTGGCGATTCCCCTCCCTGCTGCTTCGCAGGGAGTCCCTTAGCCACTTAAGATGGGGAAGTGTTTTTCCTCATACTCCTCAACCCATGCAGCCAGCCTTTCAAGTTCGTCACCTTCGGGAGTCCTTGGTTCGGCTGCCTCAAACAGAGATTCAATTCGCTTCAATGCGGCTTTGTAGTCACTGCCGGAGGGTTCAAAGCCCAATTCATCCAATAAAGCATCAGCCATCTCATCAGCGTGTGCAGTATAGGATGTCATTCCATTTAACAGCTCTTGCTCTGGCAATCGATTTTTCCCATTTTCTGTGTTCATTGAAATGCTCCGTCCCGCGTTATGAGAGTTGGATGAACACGTACGCCCATTGTCAACGTTTTGCTTGAACCAGCTCAAAGAGTATCTGTCTGTACCAATAACCGCCATCGGTTGCATGATTTGGCTTGCTGCTTGCGGAGGTAACTTTGCCATCCTAGTAGCAGTCGGGGTGATTTCAAGGTAGTTTTCACCGAAAAAATGCTTTTCAATGTTTGAGCTTTCATTTTTTCAGCGTCGATCTCACCTTTGCGGAGTCGCTCTATGTGCATGCGTTCTTCTAGCTCCCTTTTGTGCTTTTCCGCTTCACAATCGCCGTCAACGCAAATGACATCCGTCAACGGTCGGGTGTTTGTCGTATCTTGCGCTATCACTTGTATATCGGGTTTACCATGTTTCGTGCGCGACACTACCGTGTGAGTAGCTTCTCGTATTATGACGTTAGCTTCGCCGTTTCTTGAACTATTTGACGTCTTAACCGCTTCATCGCTTATCTGACCCCGGTCATACATTTTATCTTCAGGTTTGTTTTCGGAGGCGTTGTTGTCGTATTTATAATTTCTGTTTTTTCTATCTTTGTTGCGTAGCGGTCAAGTTGCCGGGTTATGGTAATGCCTTGCCGCTTTTACCCAGTCACCATGCTGCGGAGAGTGTGCGGGTGTTCGATATTGCGTTTGTCTTCTTTTTTGTCTCTCTTTGGTTTGTCGGTTTTTTTCTTCGGTATCATCATTTTCATTTTATTTGTCTGGTGATGATTCATGTTTTGTATCTTTATCGATATTAGTTTTCACTACCGTCACTGCCGCTTTTTTCCTTCTTCGTGATCGCAACCGTCCTTTCAACCTCATCCACCACAACCTACAATTTTTTTTACCAACTGCAGCGTCGTTGATTTTTTGAACGTCCTGTTGGTTACCGGTAGCTTTAACGAGTGTAAGTACAGCACATCCTTCTCGGCGTGCTCTAACGGTTCTAGTTTGTACCCTGACAGCGATAGCATATAGTTGATGCTTTGCCCTATGTTCTTAACCGACATCGGCAACCCCAACGAATTAACTTGTAGTAGTGGGTATTTTTGTTCCATGTTGGTGTCGATTTTTACCTGCGTGTACCCATCCGTTTCTTCGTACAGTCGATCACTTACTTCCGTCGTCATCGGCTCTGTGGTTTTCGCTAGTGTTATCGACGGAACCAACAGTGCTATCATTGCTACCGCTGGCGTCACCTTTGAGTTGATCATCTTACCTCCACATTCAATATTTCTCTTAACGATCGACTATCGCAACAACCATCATTTTCATTGCCACACTTTGTGCAAAGTCTCCAAAGCTATATACGCATACCACTGTTCTGGTAACCGGTATGTTTGCGCCGCATATATAGCTTATCTTTATATATTTATATATAGTGATTTTGGTACCTCTAAAACCCCTCGCATCACAAATCAGTTCCCGCTATTCTGGATACCAATTCCCGTCATTGTGGATACCAATTTCCGCTTATTTGGATACGTTCCCGTTATTGTAGATACCGGTTTCCGCTTATTTGGATACGTTCCCGTTATTGTAGATACC
The DNA here is from genome assembly GCA_000565345.1 of Salinivibrio costicola subsp. costicola ATCC 33508 = LMG 11651. Taxonomy (GTDB): domain Bacteria; phylum Pseudomonadota; class Gammaproteobacteria; order Enterobacterales; family Vibrionaceae; genus Salinivibrio; species Salinivibrio costicola. Next base: position 14,881 of record AQOF01000100.1, read on the forward strand.
GGTTTCCGCTTATTTGGATACGTTCCCGTCATTGTGGATACCAATTTCCGCTTATTTGG
>AQOF01000101.1 GCA_000565345.1 Salinivibrio costicola subsp. costicola ATCC 33508 = LMG 11651
TGACCATGCTCGATCATCGTCAAGCGGCGTTGACGGCTTACTGATCGAGCTTGCGCGACAAAAATCGCGTTCCACCGTCAGTCGGCCGATCTCGCGATACAGCTCGTCAGAGCTGGGCTCGTTGGGCTGCTTGCCGGACTTTCTCTTGCCTTCAAAGAGGTCCGGAGCATTTTCCAGCAGCTCGCGTTTCTAGGTGCTGACCATCGTCGGATGGATCTGGAACCGAGCGGCAATTTCAGATGTGGTCTGATCCTCCTTGAGGGCCGCCAGGGCAACTTTGGACTTGAATGATGCGCTGTATTGCTTGCGTTTCTTGCTCATGGTTCTCCTCCTTATGGAGATGATGGATCAGAGCTTAGGCACCTGTCCAAATTTCGGGGTCCACTTCAATCGTGAAGCAATACCTAGATCAGCAAGAAGGGTTTGATTAAAGCCACCACTTCTTGGTGGTGCGCCTTTCACCACCACCTAAATTAACTCGCTTTGGCTCATTAGATTTAGATGGAGCACTTGGCGCTATTGGGTAGACCGCTGGTTTCCCGACATTCTGCTCATCGGAAGCCATTATCAATCGGTCACGCCTCTCTTACCTACTTGGTTAGCTGTCGCTCTTTGTAGCGTCGGTGCGTTTATCTAAAATGCCCCGCCCTTTCTCCTGTTTTTGCTTCTTTTATGTAAACAAAGTGTATAGAGGTGATTGAGTCTCTTTACATTTTCATTTTGTTTTATCAGATTGATAAAAAAGAACTTTGTGAGATTATCTCTTTCCTGTTCAGTAAGAATTACAGTATTGGTTAACAGTGTTGTAACGACTTGAGCGTGCTGGATTACTAGTGCTTACTTTGGCGTCATGCTATTCCTACTGGCATCAACAAGGAGGAACCATTATGACATCCACACTGCAAAAACCTGTAAAAACCATTAACCCATTAGGGACAGATGGGTTTGAATTTGTGGAATATACCGCCCCCGATCAAGCCGGTATTGATGCGTTGAAAAGTCTATTTTCATTGATGGGTTTTGCTGAAATTGCCAAGCACAAACACAAGCATGTTTGGCTGTATCGCCAAGGCGATACCAACTTTATTGTTAATGGCGAACCCGAGTCTCAGGCACAAAGCTTTGCAGAGCATCATGGCGCGAGCGTGAATGCGATGGCATTCCGTGTTCAAGATGCTGTTCATGCAATTGCTTACGCGGCAAAACAAGGTGCCAAAGTGGTTGAGCCAATATCGGTCCGATGGAGCTTAGCATCCCGGCGGTATATGGCATTGGCGACTCGTTACTCTACTTTGTTGATCGTTACGGTGATCAGAGTATTTACGAGGTTGATTTCGACTTCTATCCTGATTGGCAAGCGCGCCTTAAAGAAGCCGATGCAGGATTGAAGGTTATCGATCACCTGACGCACAATGTCGATATTGGCAACATGGATGTATGGCTGATTTCTATGATCGTATCGCCAATTTCAAAGAGATCCGCTTTTTCGACATCGAAGGCAAAAAAACAGGGCTAAAATCTCGTGCATTGACTGCTCCGTGCGGAAAAATCCGTATCCCGATTAACGAATCCAGTGATGATAAGTCACAAATTGCCGAGTACCTAAAAGCGTACAATGGTGAGGGTATTCAGCACATTGCAATGACGACAGAGAATATCTATCAAACAGTACGCACGCTGCGAGATCGGGGAATGGCGTTTATGGATACGCCAGAGACCTATTATGAGCAAGTGAATCAGCGTGTTAGCGGTCACGAAGAAAATATTGATGAGCTCCGTGATACTCGTGTTCTGATTGATGGTGACGCGGATACTGGCATCTTGCTACAGATTTTTACCAATACAGTTATTGGTCCTGTTTTCTTTGAAATTATCCAGCGTAAAGGCAATCAAGGCTTTGGTGAGGGTAACTTTAAGGCTCTGTTCGAATCGATTGAGCTTGATCAAATACGTCGCGGCGTGTTGGATTGATCGCTCAGAAAATAAAACCCTTCGCGCTCTTTAACCGGAGCGCTTTTTTGTCTACCTTTCCTTGTATCTAGCCGGATATTTTTCGCCCCAACGACGAACGGGCTCTATGCTTATAGGGCAAGCTCTTCTATTAAATAGGTGATTATGAAAGCAGGCAAAGCCATTTTACGCCATTCCTTATCAGTATCGTTGATGACGAAGCTGGCGCTATGCTGGGTAATACTCATCGCCTTATTCGCATCACTATTACTTTTTGCCGATTATCAATCCCATAAATCACAGGTCCAGCGCGTGTTACAAGATGTTGGCAGCCGTGATGTCCGCACCATGACTGATCACCTATGGCGAGTAGAAACACAAGCATTTGAACAACAAATTGAACAACTTATTGCACAACCAGAAATCGATTACATACACGTTTATGATGCTGACAGCACACAAATTGAACGTGGTGTAGAGCCAACTCAACAATCGATCCAGATGAGTTGGCCATTAATTGCCAAAAAAGAAGGCAATGAATATGTACTTGGCCAGCTTGATGTGGCCTCGAACTATACCGCATTACGTGCTTATCTAGGAGAGAGTGCGAAGTGGGCGTTTTTAGGTTGGTTGGGGGTTTCAGGGCTGGGCGTGATAGCGTCAATGTGGATAGTGCAACGGTATCTCACCACGCCATTATCGGCTCTGCACCAACAGGTGAATCAATGGGACAACGGCTTACCAAATCAAATCAGTGTCCCACCAGAATGTCGCGGTTGGTGGGGGTTTGAGGCGCGCTACAATGCTATGGTCACTCAATTTCGCCAAACGCTATCGCGGGTTGAGAACGAGAAGCTGGATGCCGAAAAGGCCAGCCACAAAAAAAGCGAGTTTCTGGCCAACATGAGCCATGAAATCCGTACGCCAATGAACGGCATTATCGGGATGGCATCGCTGCTGAAAAGTACGCGTTTGAATGATGAACAACAAGAGTTCGTCGAAATGCTAGAAACCTCCTCGATGTCGTTACTGGATGTGATTAACGATATCTTGGACTTCTCTAAAATAGAGGCAGGTAAGTTAGAGTTAGAACCATTAGAGCTCAATGTATTTGAGTTGGGTAAAGATCTGGAAAACTTGTTCACGTTGAGAGCTAAAGAGAAACACTTACAGTTTGGCTGTGAGATTGACCCAGAGATATCGCCCTTGCTGGTTGGTGACACACCGCGATTACGCCAAGTGATGATCAACCTAGTCGGGAATGCGATTAAATTCACTGAACAAGGCGACGTCGCCGTTTCGATTACCAAAGTTCTTGATGAGGGAAACGCTTGTGTACTTCGTTTTCAAGTGAAAGATACTGGACCGGGTGTTCCGATTGAAGCGCAAAATCGTATCTTTGGTAAGTTTGAGCAAGGCGACGCTTCAGCAGCAACCGCAGGTGGTACTGGGTTAGGCCTCGCGATTTCTCAGCAAATTGTCAACCTGATGGGGGGGGCGAATCACCCTAGAAAGTGAAGTGGATGTGGGTAGCCTATTCTCGTTCTCGGCGCGCTTTGAATGTGCAGATGTGCCGCTTGCGACGCCCGTAGAGGCGTATTTATTCGCGGGCGCGCCAATGCTAATGGTTGATGACAGTCGTCTTAATATGCGGATTACAACCGCGCAACTGAGTAATCTCGGCTGTCAAGTGACCTGTTGTATGCATCCCGATGATGCGTTGCCACTTATTAAAGAACGGCTTGATAGCCAATCTCCATTTAAAGTCGTTTTGCTTGATAAGATCATGCCCAAAATGGATGGCTTTAGTCTCGCCGAGCAAATTGTCACTGAATTGGGTGAGAGAAGCCCAGCCATTATCATGCTGACGGCTGCACCCGATGTGATTGATAGACCGCGCATCGAGCGATCAGGCATTGAAGGTTATCTTGGACGCCCTTATCAATTTAATGATTTAAAAGCTAATTTAGTTCGGATCCTTCAACAAAGACAGCCCACGCTGGGTATTGTGCGTTCAACAGGAAAGGGGACATCACTGGCAGGGCTACATGTTCTCGAGGTTGAGGATTCCAAAGTTAATCAACGCGTTACAGAAGCTATGCTGACGCAGTTAGGCATCAATGTGCGATCAGCGGATAACGGCGAGCAAGCGTTAGCCCTTTGGAGCAGTCAGCCTTTTGACGCCATTTTCATGGACTGCCAAATGCCGGTCATGGACGATTATGAGGCGGCAGCACTGATCAGGCGTAAAGCGTCTCGCACGGACCGAATCCCCATTATTGCACTCACTGCCAACGCAACAGCAGAAGATAAAGAAGCATGCTTAGCGGCTGGCATGGATGATTATATTGCTAAGCCTGTTCGACAACACGAACTAGCGACCATGCTAAGAAAGCATACGTTTACCACAGACACACAACTATTGACCAAAGAGTAAGCGAAATAGTCAGCGCTGTTACGCAAGTGTGATCTTAGTTACAAACATATCATAAAATACGAAGGATTCTTGGTGTGGTCTAACCTATTTTCGTTAGGGTTCTAATCTTTGAGTGGGCTTGGCCCCAAACATAATTAGAAAGCAAAACGCAAAGAGGAAATATGAACAGAAAAAAACTGTTTTCAGGGGTAGCGGCTTTATTGCTAAGTGTCGGCGCTCATGCTGGCGAACTTAACGTGATGGCTTATAACATCATGCAGTTGAGCAACCTACAAGATTGGGATCAAGCAGAACGAGCGGCTCGTTTACCGACTGCGATTGCCGACATGGATACCCAGCCCGACATCATTTTGGTTAGCGAAGCCTTCAACGCTGAAGCAGAGCAAGCAATGAACCAACTTGCCAACCTATATCCTTACCAAACGCCCAATGTGGGGCAAGATTGCAGTGGTGAGGGTTGGGATGCATTAACAGGAGATTGCTCTAACTCTCCTTTCGTCGTCCGGGGTGGCGTCACCATTATTTCCAAGTATCCGATTTTGACCCAGCAAGCGCACATTTATAATAACAGTTTACGGGGCAGCTGGGACTATCAAGCAAATAAGGGGTTTGCGTACGCTAAGATCGATAAAAATGGCGAGATCTTCCATTTGATAGGTACGCACTTACAAGCCACGCATGATGGCATGTCTGATGAAGAACACGAGGTTCGTTTAGGGCAACTTGGCGAGATCAAACAATTTATTAGCAACAAAGACATACCGACTGACGAACCCGTGATTGTCGGCGGAGATATGAATGTGGAATGGAGCCGTCAAGATGAAATTAAGGATATGAAAGCGGCACTTAATGGTGCACTGCGCTTCTCTGAGCCTGAAGTGACCTCTTTCTCCGCTGAACATAACTGGTTTACTAAAGCAAACGCGTATCACTTTGAGTATGATCTGAATTACAACACGACGTTAGATTATATTTTATGGAGTCGCGATCATGGCAAGCCTGTTAACCAGCCGCAAATGCAGGTTGTGCGCTTAAAAGCGAAGGATAGCTGGTACTGGGATTACTTAGAAGGTGAGTGGCCACAAGAAGCAGGACAAACCTATCATGATGGTTACTACAATGAGCTTTCTGATCACTATCCGGTAATGATTCAGTTTAAATATCAATAGTGTGAACTATGGGTGAAACAAATTAGGAGAAAAGGCGCCAGCGAGGGCTGGGCGCGAAAAGGAATACAATTAAAACGTGGCGCTGTAGCTTAAGCTAAAGGTACGGCCCACACCGGCGTAGTCAAACATGTCGGCGCTAGCGAGGCCACTATAGACTTTCTGCGCTTTTTGGCTCCAAATGGTTTGATAGTCTTTATCAAACAGATTTTGGATGCCGAAGTTAAGTTGGCCGACTGGCAAGGTGTAGTAACCATTGAGCCGACAAGCTCGTAGCCCTCAAGGCGGTCGCCATCTTCATCAGACAGATTGCCAACGTGTTGGAGGTTTAGCTCGGTGCCCCAATCGAAGTTATCGTAGCCCACTGCCGCCATCGCGGTGGAAGGGCTGGCATTGTAGATACTCAGCTCATCCCAATGACCGTTATTTTTGATTTCGCTTTGCACGAGGTGGCCTTGTGCGCGGCTATACCAGCTATCTGTGAGGTAGTATTTAATTTGCCCTTCGATACCATAGATACGCTGTTTATCGCTAGCTAACTCAACATCGAGCTCGTTATTGTATTTATACGACTTATCAGAAATCGAGTAGTACGCGGCAAGCTGCGCATTGTAGCCTTGTTGTTGGGTGCGCCATCCAAGCTCAAAGGAGTTGGTTTTTGCACCGTCAAGAGGCGTATTATTAACGTTTACGCTATTCGATATTTTACCAGTATATTCTGTTTTCTTTGGATCATTAGATGCATTTTCATAAATCCCTTTCCCATAAAATTTACCAGGATCGGGCATATTAAAGCCTTGACTAAAGTTAGCCCAAACTTGTTGGTTGTCGGTCAGGTCATATTTGAGCCCCGCATTCGCGAGCCAAATGTCCTTATCGGTAGAGCCGCCAGGAATTGCATCGAATTCTTCAAAGGAGTTACTGAGGTTAGAGTCAGTTAATTCTGCGATTTGCTCGTTAAAACCAACAAAATCGTCTCCTTGGTATCGCGTGTATTGGTATCGAACACCAGCGAAGGCATTAAGTTTTTCGCTAACTGCCCAATCTGCTTGAGCAAATAGTCCAGCATTTTGCGTATCGAAATCTGGATAGCGACCAACAGTACCTATTTCTTCAAATTCGAGCCCATTGCTCTGTGTTGTTTTCGTACGATCGTAAACGCGTTGAACCGCTGAGAATTTTTCATAACTATAATCAGCGCCATAGTTCAGTGTAAGCGTATCAAGCTTTCGCTCGAATAATAGCTTCGCGCCAAAGATGTCATTACTTTGTTCAGAGGCGCTGAATATACCTCCACGCGGAAACGGGTAATTCCCGAAAGTTTCTTCACGATAATAGGCCTGTGCAAGTAAGGCATGATTTAATACATTGGCATGGCTGTACTGGGTATTGAGCATCAAACGTTCGGTAAAAGGTTGATCGTCAAGTTTAAGCCCTTCGCTACGCTCAACATCACTCGTTCGCTTCGTTGTATCTTCAAACCAGATCCCGTAATCACTGTCTTGTTGACTATCATAGTATTGAGCAGTCAGAGAGAGGTGCTGTTGGTCATCAGGGCGATAATCGAGGCTACCCATCACATCAATGCTGTCATTAAATTGGGTATCGGTTTGGGTCACATCGGGCAGGATAGGATCGCCATTGCCGTCGTAGGCCGCGCCTTTGCCTTCATAAGCCACTGATAAGCGCCCTTGCAAGGTATCACTGCCGCCGGAGACCGCGACCGCGGCTTGCTTAGTCAGATCTTCGCTGTTGTTAAACCCAGTGGTGACGCCAGTCTGCACCTCGAGTTGCGCATCGCCCGCTTCACCGCGTTTGGTGATGATATTGATAATACCGCCGGTTGCCCCCGCACCATAAATGGAGGTTGCGCCTGACAGTACCTCAACACGAGCAACATTAAAGGGGTCGATACTATCCAGTTGGCGGCTGATGGTGCGAGCGGCATTCAGTGCGACGCCATCAATCATGATTTGTGCGCTGCGGCCACGCAAATTCTGTGAGGCATTGGTGCGTGCGTTGGTGCTGCCAAAGTCAAAGCTTGGGATCAGCTTCCCGAGCGCGCCTTTTAATGACTCACCGCCTTGAATTTCACGGGTTAATTCTTCATTGGTGATTACCCAGTTGGTGCTGGCGGAATCGGCGATGGTCGTTTGAATCTTACTACCGGTCACAATGATAGTTTCGGTATTAGCCGCAGAAGGGGCGGCATGGGCGAGATGGGCACTGATCACTAACGCCAGAGGCGAGAGCGAAAAGCCGACTGCTTTTATGGTGTTCATAATTATCCTTATTCGTCACAACACTGCAGGGTTGGTGAGGCTGCATCCCTGCAGTACTACTGAATCACTACCTTTTTCTCATCATAAAATGATAATGGGTATCATTATGATTATTGATCTTTGTTATTTATGTCAATACATTGATAACCGAATTACCATATTTCACTTAAATTGGTGAAAAATAACGCAGAAAGGACGTAATAAATGCAGGGATAATCATCTCTGTTTTGGCACTATAAGCATTTAGGTGCTTAGGTGCTTAGGTGCTTGCCACTATCTGATATGAAAGAGGGCGTTAAGCCATTGTCAGGGAGGGAAAATGGATGGAAATGATAAAAACTATCAAAAAAGGCCTACCGATCGGTAGGCCTTTTGATGTACTGAGCGTGTCGGGGTTATTTCCCACTCTTGCTTTGCTTGGTGAGCTCTTTGATGGTGCGGCTGATTTCACGGCGTTGCTTAGAAATCTCCGCGTTTTTGATGATGTGGTCATCAACGCGATCTTCATAATCGCCTTTCATGTTTTTGATGATCTCAACGATTTCCTCATACGACATCTCAGGCTGGATGTAGTCGAGCAAGTTCTCTAATAGCACTACCCGCTTTTGGTTATCGCGGATTTTCTTGTCGTTGTCCTGGATTTCGCGCTTCAGTTTGTTCTTTTGTCGTGAGTGCTTAACGATCTCGTATACGCTGGTCATCATAGTCGCCTTCTATTTTTTGAAGTATGAAAAAATTAAACCACAAGCGCGGCAGCAAACCCAGCCTTTTTCCCGCTTGAGGTGGAGAGTTTTTGGTCACTTGAGTCGCCGAGAGGGCGATAGAAGAGTCAGTATGAACCTTGATACTAAGATACCCTGAGGCGAACACCTTTTCGACCATCCTACATCTCGATGAACTTGTTTGATGGTGGCAAAGATAACAGGCTGGTATTGACAGTGTTATGACACATATCAATCCCAGCCATGGCCCGTCCGATGACCGTCAATAGTCGGTTGGGCTACCTTCTAACTTGACCGATGAACCCGATGTTTTCATCATGGCGCCGCGCAACATCGCTTGTACCAGCTCGGTGGCGTCAAACTTTGTGAGTGCTTCATGGGCGCCCACTTGTTTAGCACGATCAACGCTAATGTCACTGGACAATGAGGTATGCAGGATTAAGTATGCTTCTGCCAATTTATCATCATTACGGATTTCAAACGCCAGCTCGTAGCCATCGATGCCTGGCATTTCAATATCACTGACAATGATGTCAAACGGCTTGCCGGCTGATGCGGCGTTTTTCATCATTTGCAGCGCTTCTAGGCCGTTATTCGTCACAAAATAGGGGATGTTAATACTATCCAATGCCTCAGAAAGCTGTCTTCTGGCGGTTAAGGAGTCATCGACTAGCAGGATATTCATCGGCTTGAGTTTTTCACGATCCACATCGGCTAAGATAGGATGGAGCTTGTCGGGATCGGATGGGAAAATATGCTCCATGATGTATTCCACATCAAGGAGCTGTACGAGTTTATCGTCGATGTGCATAACACCGGTTAAGAACGCGCGCGTTCCTAAGGTTTCGGGCGGCTCAGAAATAGAGCGCCAATCACATTCGCTGATTTTATCGATTCCACGTACCAAAAAACCCATCACGCGGCGTTGGCAATCCGTGACGATGATATAACAAGACGCCCACTCGGACTTGGCAACAGGCTTGTAGCCAATAGCTTTCGCCATATCAATCACGGGGGTGGCGATGCCACGGAAGCTGGTGGTCCCTATCACCGTTGGATGGGAGCCGGGCAAATCCGTGAGCGGCTGAAAAGGAATGATCTCCCGCACTTTTAGCGTACCAATCGCGAAAGATTGGGTGGCGGTGAGGCGGAACATCAACATGCCTTGTGCTTGATTAGCTTTGCTCTTCATAGCATCACTCTGCGTGTAATCGTCAATCGTTTAGTTATGGTAACAGCCTTAGCATTGTTCACCTATTCTTATACAAGGATAGGGCTGATTCGGGAAAAGATACCTAATCCATCCGTATTGTCTCATATTTGAAACTTATTGATAGTCTCATTTAAACGTGGTGTCAGCCACGCTTTTTCCTCGCACCTTTTGTTAAAATGTGGGACTAAAACGGGTAAGCTGTAAGGCGAAAGGTATGCCTAATATGAGCAAATAGGTTGCCTGTCGCCATATCTTACCTAAAATAAGACTAGACTTTTTTTTGTCTCGGTGCCCAGAGCACAATAGAAAAGTCGTGAACAGCGGCACGTCGATAAGCAAATATACGTGTCCGGATACATGCGAATGAGCAGTAACACGACGGTTGAGTGAACTATGACCAATATTTTAGATTCGGTAGATTCGCGGACACGGCTGGTGGGTGAGAACCGCCTTGAGCTGTTAATGTTTTATCTAGGTTCTAGCCAACCTTTTGCCATCAACGTTTTTAAAGTCCGCGAAGTTATCAAGGTGCCTAAGCTCAACCAAATGCCGGGCTCGCATCCTAATATTCGTGGCGTGGCGATGATCCGAGGTAAATCGATCCCAGTGATTGACTTACGCCAGTCGATTGGTATGGGAACCATCGGGATGTCTGATGAGTGCAACGTCATCGTGACGGAATACAATCGCACTATTCAAGCCTTCTTGGTGGGTCAAGTGATTAATATCAAGAATATGGGCTGGGATGAAATCATGGACGCCGCCGGCAAGCTCAGGCCGTAATAACTACCTGACCGCGATTACTCGCCAAGACTTTGATGGACAAACTCGTTTGGTTGAGATTGTCGATGTAGAAAAAGTCTTGGCAGAAATTGTCGCCTATGAAGTTGGTGTGTCGGAAGATGTGCTTGATCCGCAAATTACGCCTTACATGGCTGGACAGCGTGTATTGGTCGTGGATGACTCATCGACGGCACGAGCGCAGGTTAGTGAAACACTGTCGCAGTTTGGCGTCGAGTGCATCATCAAGAAAAACGGTGCTGAAGCATTGAATTTGCTGAAGAGCTGGTGCGATGAAGGCAAAAATGTCAGTGACGAAATTTTGCTGATGATCACCGATGCAGAAATGCCAGAAATGGATGGCTACAAACTGACGCACGAAGTGCGTTCTGATAGCCGAATGAGTGACTTGTACATTGCACTAAATACCTCGTTGAGTGGCAGTTTTAACGAAGCAATGGTTGAGAAGGTAGGGTGTAATCGGTTTATCTCCAAATTCCAACCTGATCTTCTAGTGAATGTGGTACAGGAGCGCTTACGTCAGGTTGTGGCAAGTTAAATAGCCTTGGCGTCTGAGAATACATAAGCGGGCAGTGGCTCGCTTTTTTTTGTATGACATTGTGAGGATCTGGCCACGACCATTATTCGTGGGTCGCTAAAACGCATACTAGATATGGTGTTGGTTGAACTACATTTAGCGTTCGGGGCATAAAGTTATCTACCGTATCTGTGGATAACCTCGTTAATTTCTTTGTAAGTAATGGTAACACGTCAGGTAAGAGCGGGAAGGAAACCTAATTTATACGGTTTGGCTAAAATTTAACCATATTGTTTTGAGCGGTGATAACGTTTCTAAACAGGATCTGCGTTTTTAAACAGAGCCTAAGTTTTTAAATAGAGCCTAAGTTTTCAAACAGAATCTTAGCAAATATGCGATACTCGCGAGGCGAAGCGCCTGTTTCGTTGAAAGATCTTGCTTGGTTGAAACATAGCGCGGTCGCGTAACAGGGTTGGCGCGGCATAAACAGGGTGGCGTTCACAGGAGAGTAGTCGTGATCACGGTAGACAAACATGAAGGGCTGTCAGTCAGGATAGCGGTGCTTAATGAAGAAGTGAGTGCGCAAGAGGTGGCATTCTACCTTTTCGTGCCTGGCGAACTGAAGTTTGGTAAACATGTGCTGTCTGAAGACGATTTTTACTACCGCGTGCTTGCTAATAGTCGTACTTATTTCACGTCCCGCTATCACTTACCGCTCGTTCATGCCCGTCTAGCCAGTCGCGATAAACTTCCTACTGAGCAATATCGCGTCAGCTTGAGTCTTTATGCCTATCAATACGCCTTGTCACTGGAAAAAGCGACGCATGACTTTTTTGAGTCCGTATCAGGCTTGATGACGCTGATGCTCTTGAGCAGTTAGAAGATACCATTGAAATGGCGGTTGAAATTTTGCGTCGTTTACGCCGCTATAAACCGCAAGATACCAAACTGCTCAAGTACTATCATAACATTGATAACTACTTGTCATGGTTGACGGAACAGCGTTTCCTCTCGCTACTTGCGCATATGCCACGTGGGAACGTGTATAAAACGGTCCGTCAACAATTGATTGAGCTATGTCAGGCTGAAGAGGCGCATCGACTGGTTAATCGCTATAACTCGGATAAAGCGGTGCGCGATCCAACGCGTATGGTCAATAAGATGCGTTTAGCACGCCGATTGATTGAATTTCCTGTCACGATTCGACAAATTCCACAGGCTTTGGGCAAAAATCTGAATAAGCTTGCTAAGGCTTCAGCGACCGCGTTTGTGATGCTCTTTGTGACCACGGTGATTATTCATGCTCGTCAGTATCTGGGAGAAATCACGTTGTCTTTTGTGCTTGCAATGGCAGGGATCTATGCATTACGTGAGATCTTTAAAGATGATTTGCGTGAAGCGCTTTGGCGGTGGATCCGTAGAGGTCGCCCCAAATGGCGTAAGCGCTTTATTGATCCGACGTCGAATAGGCAAATTGGACGACAGCTTGAATGGCTTGATTACCTTGACTATAACACCTTACCTGATGAGGTGAAAAAGCTACGCCGTGGTAAATTGCGTCAGCGAGAAGAAGCGGTTGTACGACTTAAGGTAAAAACACAACTAGAAACGACTCGTTTTTTATCGGGATACGACACCACCAGAGATGTATGGAAATTTGACTTTCGCTCTTTTTCTCGGTTAATGGACCGCGGTAGCCAACGCTTGTATCGCCTTAATGAAGGACAAGTGCTAAAAGATTCGGTGGAAAAACGGCATCAATTTAATCTGATCAGCTGCCAACGGATTAAAGGTCAGTCAACCGTTTATCAGCGCTGGAAAATCACAGTAAATAGGTCAAAAGTTGTTGATATTGAAGAGGTTTTTGATTGATTACTTGGAAAGTAATACGTTCTTCTGGTTCAGGTAGTCAATACAAAATGCATAAAAGTCTATTGCTGATAGGGGTTTGGCGAAAAAATAACCCTGAAACTCATCGACCCCCATTTGCTGAAGGCTGGTTAACTGCTCCCTAGTTTCAACTCCCTCGGCGACCACATGGATACCAAGTTGGTGGGCCATGTGGCAAATGGTATCAACGAGCACTTGCTGTCGTGTTATATCTGCCATGCCAGTGACAAATGAGCGATCGACTTTGACTTTGTCGAAGCTTAAATGATTGAGCACTGCCATGGACGACCAGCCGGTTCCAAAGTCGTCAAGCGCGATACGGATCCCGACATCACGAAGCTGGTTCATCAAAAGACTGAATCGACCGATATCATCAATGGTCATTGTTTCTGTGACTTCAAAAATGAGTTGTTCACGGGTTAGCGTTTGTTTTGCTACGTCACCGGATATCGTCAGCATTGGCGTAGCTTCAACACGTGATGCTAGCAATGCCAAGAATACTGTCGCTATCAAAAGAAAGTGTGTGCTGCGCTTTTTATGCGACTGTGTCGTTGCACTCTCGATGGTTACCATGTTGTTCCTTCCTTGTGCTGTTATTTTTTAAACCTAGCTTGAGCGGGTAACTTCCTCAAGAAAGTACGGATAAATCGCTAACATGCCCTCAGTTATTATATAGAACGTAATAGAATATAATTCTGTTAAAGTTTTTATTTGTGCGGGTATTATCATGTCATTATGTTTTATAGTCGTAATAATGACTTATATTTGCCATTTTAACGATTTTTTATACCAATAAAGAGCCCTGACATGAGAAATCCTCATTTTTCTACCCTTGCTGTTCATGGTGGTGATCAAACCGACAAAGGTCACCATGCGGCTTTTACTCCGATTTATACCGCCAGTAGCTTTATTCAGCCCGATCTGAGCCATCAAGCAGACTTTGGCTACTCCCGTGTTGGCAATCCAACACGATATGCTTACGAGAGTGCGTTGGCGGCGCTCGAGCAAGGCTGTTATGCGACCGCGACGGCCTCGGGGATGGCTGCGACAGCTTGGCCTTAGAACTGCTACCCGCAGGCGCGCACATTATTGCGATGTGTGGTGTGTATGGGGGTACACATCGCTTGTTCGACAAACTCCGCGCCCGCAATAACGGACTCAGTGTCGATTATGTTGATCTCAATGACTTGGACGCCGTGGCGGCAGCCGTCAAACCAAGTACTGCCATGGTTTGGATTGAAACTCCGACGAATCCCTTGTTAGAACTGGTTGATATTGCTGCGATTTGCCAGTTTGCCCGCGAGCATGCCTTATTAACCTGTGTGGATAACACCTTTGCGACCGCCTGGAACCAAACGCCACTGAGCTTGGGGGCGGATATTGTGATGTTGTCGACCAGCAAATACATTGGTGGGCATTCTGACATGATTGGCGGCGCGCTGGTCACCGCAGATGAAACCTTGGCGAAAAAAATTGATTTTGCCAAAACCACGGTCGGCGCAATTGCCTCGCCATTTGATGCTTATCTCGCGTTACGCGGATTAAAAACGCTCGATCTGCGTATGCAGCGTCAATGCGATAATGCGCTAAACGTTGCGACCGCGCTGGAAAACCACCCTGCCATTGAAGCGGTTTTCTATCCGGGCTTACCGTCACACCCGCAACATGCGCTTTGTCAGACGCAAATGCGCTCAGGGGGAGCAGTCGTCACCATTCAGTTAAAAGGCACGCGGGTCGAAAGCGAGCGATTTTTAAGCCGCTTACGTTACTTTATCTTGGCGGAATCGCTGGGTGGTGTGGAAAGTATGATTAACCATTCAGCGTCCATGTCTCACGGCTCCATGAGTGAAGAGGAACGCGAGGCGATGGGGGTTTTCGATACCACCTTCCGGCTCTCGGTCGGCATTGAAGACAGTCGTGACTTGATTGATGATCTCCTGTATGCGCTCGATCAGGAGGCATCATGACCGATTATGGCGTCTGGACGGTGGTGACGCCCCTGGTCACGATTGTGCTTGCGGTGGTCACGCGTCAGGTCATTCTGTCGCTACTGACAGGGGCGATGGTGGGTTATACCGTGATCGCCAATTTCAATCCATTCGCTGGCGTCGCCAAGGCACTGGATAGTTATATTGGTGTGTTTGCCAGTGCGGGAAACACGCGCACCATCTTGTTTTGTTTTATGGTGGGTGGATTAATTCGTCTTATCCAAGTCACTGGTGGCACGCGGGCCGTGATTCATGCGCTCACCGAGCGTGCTCAATTGGTGAAAAATCCGATTGCGGTGCAGTTGCTCGCGATGGTCACCACCATGCTGATTTTTATTGAAAGCTCCATTTCCATTATGTCAGCGGGGACGGTGAGTCGTGATTTAGCCGATCACTATCGCGTCTCTCGCGAGAAGCTCGCCTATGTGATCCAGTCATCCTGCGTCGCGACCTGCTCTAGTGTGATGATCAATGGTTGGGGTGCCGCGATGATGGCGATTATCGGCGTGCAAGTCAGCAAAGGTTATGTTGAAGGGGAGCCCTTCAACATTCTATTGCACGCTATTCCTTACAACTTAATGGCGTGGCTCTCCTTGCTAGCAGTGCTGTTTTATGTGCTCACTGGGGCGAGTTGGGGGCCAATGGCGAAAGCTGACCAACGTGCAGCAGCCGGGCAAGTACTGCGTGAGGGCGCCTTTCCTATTGCTGGCGATCATCAGCGCGATGATGAGCCGCTAGGCAAAGTGAGCTATTTTGTTCTGCCGTTACTGAGCACCATTTTAATGGTGCCGGTGGGCCTGTTTATCACCGGTAATGGCGATATTGCCTCTGGGTCTGGCTCGACTGCTGTTTTTTGGGCGGTGATGGGAGGGACTGCGGTCGCGATGGCTTTCTTTATCGGCACGCGTGTCTTGTCGTTAGATGCCTTTTTCCGCCACCTGTTAGCCGGATACGCCAATATGATGCCTCTGGGGGCAATTATGTCGCTGGCATTTTTAATGGGGGATTTATCGGCAGACTTACATACGGGACACTACATCACTCAGGTGATTGATGGCATTTTGCCTGCGGGATTATCAGCCGCTTTTGTCTTTGTGATTGCCGCTATCATGTCACTGGCGACCGGGACCTCGTGGGGCACGTTTGCAATCATGATCCCGATAGGTATTCAGGTTGGCGCTGCGGCAGGCATTGACCCGCACTTGATGATTGGCGCATCGATATCTGGGGCGATTTTTGGCGATATGACGTCACCAATCAGTGATACCGGCATTGTTGCGTCGATGGCAACAGGCAATGATCACGTTGATCATATCCGTACGCAATTTCCTTACGTTATGGTCGTGGGAGCTGTCAGCACAGTGGCATTTGCGGTCTTAGGGAGTATTTAAAGAGAGACTCCCCAAGCGATGGCGCGGGCGGTTGAATAACCTCAATGCAAGCGTTGTTACTGCATTGAGGCGAAAAGGCAAGCAGGGGCGTTGTCACCAAAAAAGCCCCCTCTAAACGATTGGCTAGATCTTGTTGATGATGGGTGCTGTTTGCTGATTTAAATACGCGATAATGTCATCCGATTCGTACATCCAGCGCGTGTCTCCAGCATCATCTTCGATGCGCAAACAAGGCACTTTAATACGGCCACCACCTTGCTCAAGCGCTTGCCGTGCGGCCATATCACGTTTGGCATCTTTGACCGCCAAAGGTAGCCCTAGTTTGCGACTCGCCTGACGAACTTTGACACAAAACGGGCATGCAGCAAATTGATAGAGCGTGAACTGTTCTGACAACCGCTCAAGTGCTTGTGTTTGTTCGGCACTTAACTTGGGAGACTTAGGTTTGGTTAAGGCCTCGACAACGAGAATAATTTTTCCAAGGATCCAACGAATAACGCCCATATAACCTCCATGCGTTCAATAAAGCCAGAGTGTAACACGCCAAACACGTTTGCTCATCGTTAACATATTGTTCCTGTATGGAAATAAAGTGTTTCTACCTGAGTACAGAATCGCGTTGTGCCTCTCGATCGCGCTGTTAGACTATGCATGCGACAACCTCACGATAAAAAGCAAACGATTACGAGTACCCTATGATACTGCAAGCTATTGACTTCCAAGCACCGAATGCGGAGCAAGCATTTGTTGAATCTTTACGTGAAACAGGCTTTGGCGTTCTTAAAAACCACCCGCTACAACAGCAGCGAGTCGCTGATATTTACCAAGAGTGGGAAGGCTTTTTTAACACCGAGGAAAAGCAAGATTTTACCTTTAAGTCAGACACGCAAGATGGCTTTTTCCCCGCTAAAATTGCGGAAACGGCGAAAGGCCATACCAAGAGTGATCTAAAGGAGTTCTTTCATTATTACCCTTGGGGGCAGTGTCCTGAAGCGCTTGTTGATAACCTGCAATCTTATTATCAACAAGCGACCAGTTTAGCTGAAACCTTGTTGTCTTGGGTTGAGCGTCAATCGCCTGTCAGCGTCAGTGAGCACTACTCACAATCACTGTCGAGTATGATTGCGGGGAGCGAACAGACGTTACTGCGCGTATTACATTATCCGCCGTTAAACGGTGATGAAGAGCTAGGTGCAATCCGGGCCGCCGCGCACGAGGACATTAACTTGCTCACTATCCTTCCGGCGGCGAATGAGCCGGGCCTGCAGGTGAAAGCCAAAGATGGTAGTTGGTTGGATGTACCGTGTGATTTTGGCAATTTGATTGTCAATATTGGTGATATGCTGCAAGAGGCATCGGGCGGCTATTTCCCATCAACCACCCATCGCGTGATAAACCCTGAGGGGGCAGATAAAACTAAAGCACGTATTTCCTTACCACTGTTTTTGCATCCCAAACCAGAAGTGGTGTTGTCTTCGCGCCATACTGCGAAAAGCTACTTAATGGAACGTCTACGTGAGCTGGGCGTGATCTAGTGTCTGTCCTTTATCCTTGCCAAGGGGGGTCTGCCTTGGCAAGGATGATTTACCTGGTCAGCAAGTGAGCTTCCCTTTCTACCCAATAGCGCCTAGTGCTCCATCTAAATCTAATGAGCCAAAGCGAGTTAATTTAGGTGGTGGTGAAAGGCGCACCACCACGAAGTGGTGGCTTTAATCAAACCCTTTTTGCTGATCTAGGTATTGCTTCACAATCTCAAGTGGCGCACCTCCGCAACTAACCAGACAATAACTTCTGCTGTAAAAAACTGGCTTCCAGTAAAACTTACCCAAGTACT
This sequence comes from Salinivibrio costicola subsp. costicola ATCC 33508 = LMG 11651, assembly GCA_000565345.1. Lineage (GTDB taxonomy): Bacteria > Pseudomonadota > Gammaproteobacteria > Enterobacterales > Vibrionaceae > Salinivibrio > Salinivibrio costicola. Next base: position 18,192 of record AQOF01000101.1, read on the forward strand.
CAGAAAACTCCTTTCTAACAAGTCTCGATGTGGAAGTTTTTAAGCTGTTCACCATTTTGCTTGGTTGTATTTTGGGGTTCGCAGAAATCAAAAGGTGAAGATGATCTGGTTCACCGTTGCACTCCAAGAGTTCACAACCCCAAGTTTCCAGTAATCTTTTATACTGAGACTCTAAGTACGCAGCAACTTCTGGCGTGATACAATGACGGCGACATTTAGTCACAAGAACTAAATGGTAGTGAATATTATAAACGCTGTGATAAAGCGTGTTTATAGCTTGTTTTTTCATAATAACTAAATATAATCAGTTGTATGAAAAAAGCAATCCGTAAAGTCACATACAAACTGAAACCATCGGCTTCTCAAGAAGAATCGCTGATGGATTTGTTTGTGCATCATCACCAGTTGTACAACTGGGCTTTACGTGATCGCATCGAAACTTACCGCAATTCTGATTATGGCCTTAGCTTTTCAGAGCAGTGCAAAATTAATACTCTCTGGCGCAACACTCGCAAAGCGCATGGCATTTTCAATGCCAATGCTCAGAGTGAACAAGTCACATTAAAGCGGGTTGCACTGGCATTTGACGGATTTTTTCGCCGTTTAAAGAAAGGTGATAAGAAAGCTGGCTTTCCACGATTTAAGCCATTTCAACGATTTAAAGGCTGGGGTTACAAAGCGCATGGTGATGGATGGAAACTTCACCTAAAAGAGAAAAAACATGGCGCAGTTTATCTGGCTAATGTCGGCATCGTTAAGATCCGAGGCAAAGCCAGAAACGCTGGCGGTAAGCCAAAAACTGCCGAGATCATTCGCAAGAATGGTGAGTGGTTTATCTCGGTTTCAATGGAATACGATTCCATTGAAAGACAGTGTGGCACTAAAGCCATTGGTCTTGATTGGGGTGTTTCTCATTATTTTTCAACCATCGATCAAGATGGTCATTTTGAGCAAGTCGAAAACCCTCGCTACCTGAGAAAACAGCAAAGAGCAACTAGCGTCTTT
>AQOF01000102.1 GCA_000565345.1 Salinivibrio costicola subsp. costicola ATCC 33508 = LMG 11651
GGTCGATTGAGTCAGAGCTTGCGAGTCTTTCACTACATTACGGACAACGGCGATGGTTTCATCAATGGACAACCCTTCGTTTTCAACGCGAGACAGCTGTTCGAATGTTTTGTCGAGTACCGAGTGAAACGCGTCTGTGTCCTGAAGCGTGTCAGACATCGAATGACTCATCTCCGTCATCATTGACTCAAGGCTTTGCTTAAGGCTGCCAATGTTCTGGCTGTGTTTATCCGCCATATGCTTTTGATACAAGATGTCGCTTTGAAGAGGACTGCACGTGCCATGCTCATGGACGGTGGTATCGACGTCAGCGGTGAGCTTTGGATCGGTATTGGCGACGTAGGTGTACCATAGCGCGTAGTTGGTCGGTGTCGTGGGCACCTTATATTTCATCATCAAAGGGACCGCTTTTTTGAGAAATACGGTCGATTGTTGAAATTGATCGTCTGACATGGCGGTCCTTTCTGCTAAGCAACATAGATAGGCACTTTGTTCAGTGTATACCCAAAGTGACAGGAGTGGCAGCGTTGAGATAAAAAGCGTGAGCCTGCAGACACGGATGTCTGCAGGCTTGTGTTGGCGCAAGAACGGGTGTTAAAGAAAGAACGGGCTGGGTTGGAATAGGCGTTCAACATCCGGAATGTATTTTTTATTCACCAAGTATAACACCACATGATCATCTTGCTGGATCACGGTTTTATCATGGGCAATCAATACTTCATCGCCTCGTACAACCGCACCTATGGTCGTGCCCGGTGGTAACTTTATCTCGCCAATTGCCCGGCCAACCACTTTGGACGTTGACGCATCACCGTGAGCAATTGCTTCAATTGCTTCAGCGGCGCCGCGTCGTAATGACGACACATTGACAATATCGGCGCGGCGTACATGGGTGAGCAACGCCGAAATCGTCGCTTGTTGGGGGGAGATGGCAATATCAATCACCCCACCTTGAACCAAGTCGACATAAGCACCGCGTTGAATCAGCACCATGACTTTTTTTGCCCCTAGGCGTTTAGCGAGCATTGCCGACATAATATTGGCTTCATCTTCGTTGGTGACCGCGATAAAGACATCAATCTGCTCAATGTGCTCTTCGCTGAGTAATTCCTGGTCAGACGCATCGCCACAAAAAACGGTGGTTTCTTCTAATAGCTCAGCCAGGTGTTCAGCACGAGCTGGATTGCGCTCAATTAACTTCACGCTGTACTGGCGCTCAAGTGCCATGGCTAGGCCAGCACCAATATTCCCCCCACCCACAATCATGATGCGTTTGTAAGGCTTTTCGAGGCGCTGCAGTTCACTCATCACTGAGCGGATATGGTTGCTGGCGGCGACGAAAAAGACTTCATCATCGGCTTCGATAATGGTCGTGCCTTGGGGGCGAATCGGGCGGTCACGCCGAAAGATAGCGGCAACACGGGTATCGACATGCGGCATGTGCTCGCGCAGTGCTGAGAGCGCTTTGCCGACCAAAGGCCCGCCGTAATAGGCCTTAACGGCCACCAGGCCCACTTTTTTGTCGGCAAAGCTGACCACTTGTAACGCGCCTGGGTATTCAATTAAGCGACGAATATAATGCGTCACCAGCTCCTCTGGGGCGATAAGGTGGTCAACCGGACAGGCGTCACTGTTAAACAGTTGCTCTTTTACCGCGAGATATTCAGGACTTCGGATCCGAGCAACACGATTGGGTGTGTTAAAGCGGGTAAAAGCGACCTGACAAGCGATCATGTTTGTTTCATCAGAGTTGGTTACGGCAACCAGCATATCCGCATCTTGCGCGCCAGCCTCTTGCAAGGTCGACGGATGGCTGGCAAACCCGTGTACAACACGTAAGTCGTATTTATCTTGCAGTTCGCGAAGCCGTTCTGGGGCGCGGTCAACAATGGTGATGTCATTGTTTTCTCCGACCAGATTTTCTGCCAAGGTACCGCCGACTTGGCCTGCACCCAAGATAATGATTTTCATGTTGTTGTTACTCCCTGCCTCGTTACTTGCCGGTTGGCTTTTTTAGGCATGCGTAATAGAAGCCGTCCATGTCGTGTTCTCCGGGGAGAATTTGTCGTCCTGGCTGGTCGTGGGTGCCGGTGCGCAATATTGCTGTTGGCTCGCGAGTTAAAAAGGCGCGAATTTGTGTCGCGTTTTCATCCGGTAATACCGAGCAGGTCGCGTAGACCAGCGTACCGCCTGGCGCCAATTGCTGCCACATTGCGTCTAAAATCTCCGCTTGTAACGTGACCAAGGCTTGAATATCGCTATCGCGTCTTAGCCATTTAATGTCCGGATGGCGACGGATCACACCTGTGGCCGAGCAGGGCGCATCCAGCAAAATGCGATCAAATGCTGGGCCCGTGTGCCAAGCGCTCGGCAAGCGAGCATCGGCGTGTTTCACCTCAGCATTAAGCCCTAAGCGCGATAGGTTCTCTTTGATCCGCGACAAGCGATTTTCATCGGCATCAATGGCCGTGACGATCGCATCAGGCTGATGTTCAAGAATATGACAGGTTTTGCCACCGGGGGCGGCACAGCAGTCGAGAATGTGCTCTGCTGAATCGGGCTGGAGGTAGTCGACAGCGAGTTGTGCGGCGGCATCTTGTACCGATACCCAACCTTGGGTAAAGCCTGGCAAACGTGTTACGTCGCACGGTGCGTCGAGCTTGATAGCGTCCAAAGCTTGGGTGTGCGGAGAACCATCGATACCCGCCGCTTGCAGTTCAGCAAGGTAACTTGCCTGAGTATGATGCTGGCGGTTTACGCGCAACCACATGGGGGCTTTTTGATGATTCGCCGCGATAATCTCTTGCCACTGGTTAGGGTAGGCCTGTTGAAGACGCGTTAATAACCAGCTGGGATGGCAGTGTTGCCCGGCGGACTCGGCTTGACTGGCATCATCGAGCGAGGCTTGATCGCGTTGATAGTTACGCAATATCGCATTGATAAGGCCACGTAACTGCGGACGCTTGAGTGTTTTGGTCGCGTTGACCGTTTCCGCCACCGCGGCATGGGCCGGAATACGCATATAGCCGAGTTGATAGAGGCCAACGAGTAACAGGTGATGAAACACACGTTGCTTACCTTTTAATGGTTTGTCTATCAAAGCTTGCACGATATGCTCTAAACGCGGCAACCAACGTAAGGTGCCGTAGCAGATCTCTTGCAGTAATGCCGCATCCCGTGGTGCGATGTGCTGCTGCGCAAGTGGCAGTTGCTGCGAGAGGGATTGGCCTTGATCGACCACTTGATATAGAACGCGGGCAGCCGCGGCTCTTACATTCATATGTTTACCCATTAAAAGGCCAAAATGGCATCAGACGATAGCGTCGCCTTTTACATTAAAAAAGGCCAGCGTACTGGCCTTAAACGATGTTGCTACAAAACGCACCCTTTATACTAATTGGGTGCCGGTTTCAAACCACTCGCGACGCGCATTGAGCAGCTCGTGAGCCTGCATGGCTTTCTTGCCCGGTGGCTGCAGGTGTGTCAGCTGAAGAACACCTTTGCCGGTCGCAATTTGAATACCGTGTTTATCAGTGTTAATGACGGTCCCCGGCGCAGCATCAACATCAATATCGAGTGCGTTCGCGCCCCACACTTTGATATTTTGCTCACCTAAGGTGAAAAAACTCACTGGGCGAGGATTGAATGCGCGTACACAGCGTTCGATAAACGCCGCGTCTTGATGCCAATCGATATGAGCTTCTTGCTTGGTTAGCTTTTCGGCGTAATTGGCTTTGGCGTCATTTTGCGGTTCAGCCAATATAATGCCGTTGGCCATATCATTGAGGCAATCAATCAGTGCCTGTGGACCCAGCTCAGCCAAGCGCTCATACAGACTGCCACTGGTTTCTTTGTCATCAATCGGTAAGGTGGCGATTTTTAACATGTCACCGGTATCGAGCCCTTCATCCATCTGCATGATGGTGACGCCGGTTTCGTTGTCGCCTGCCCAGACCGCTCGCTCAATCGGTGCGGCCCCCCGCCAACGTGGCAAAATTGAGCCATGCACATTAACGCAGCCCAACCTTGGGATCGTTAATACGGCTTTCGGCAAAATAAGTCCATAGGCGACCACCACCAGAACGTCGGCATCGAGTGCGGCTAACTCGGCCTGTGCCGTTTCGTCACGCAACGTGCGAGGCTGGTATACCGGGAGTGCATGTTCAATCGCCAGTTGTTTAACTGGGCTCGCCGTGAGCTTTTTGCCCCGTCCTGCTGGTTTATCTTCGCGGCTATAGACCGCAATGACCTCATGCTCACTGTCGAGTAAGGCTTGTAAATGGCGCGCGGCAAAGTCCGGCGTGCCCGCAAATACTATACGCAGCGGTTTGCTCAAAGTGACCTCAGCTTGCTTTTTGGTTAGCGCGTTTGAGTTTTTCCATTTTTTGCTTGATGCGTTGGCGCTTCAATGGTGATAGATAATCAACGAATAGCTTGCCCTCTAAGTGGTCAAGCTCGTGTTGAATACAAATCGCCAGTAAGTCGTCTGCATCGAACTGAAATGGATTGCCGTCACGATCGAGTGCTTTGACCGTCACTTCGGCTGCTCGAGGCACTAAGGCACGTGAGCTCGGCACAGAGAGGCACCCTTCTTCAATGCCGTCTTCACCGCGCTTGTCGATAATTTCAGGGTTGATCAGCACCATAGGCTCGTCACGCGTTTCTGATACATCGATCACGACCATGCGTTGGTGAAAATCAACCTGAGTAGCGGCAAGACCGATACCGTCTTGGTCGTACATGGTTTCAATCATGTCATCGGCCATTTTCTGGATCTCAGGGGTAACGGTATCCACCGGTTTCGCAACGGTGCGAAGGCGCTCATCTGGAAATGTTAATACGTTCAGTAAAGCCATAACGTCTCGCAAAAATTGAACTGTGCCGAATGCGGCACGGGATAATTGGGTTAATTCTAGACATTTTGCCAGCCAATTGACAGCATCAGCGCGTTCTGTCTGACAAGGAAGACGACGATGACAAAGAAACTGTGTAGGCTTGCTATGGCAGTCCTATTGACAGCGCTACTCCCGTTCAATGTGGCGGCACAAAAGAGTGAAACACGTTATACCGTTGAGCGTGGCGATACGCTTTGGGATATTGCCGCTACCTTTTTTGCTGACCCTTGGCATTGGCCAAAAGTATGGTACGACAACCCAAGTATAAAGGATCCACATCTTATCTACCCGGGCGATACGTTGACACTTAAGTGGCAACAAGGGAAACCGCATCTAACATACCAAGCCTCTCACACGATAGCCGCAGACGAACCGGCATCGCCTGTGCCCAGTGTTGCGCCCTTACTCTTACCCCACCTAGCACAAGATACCTTGATTGAGAAAGCACGATTAGTCGCGTTACCCAGGGTGTTGGGCTCGCCTGAGGGGCGTCGCCTTTTATCGGCGGCAGACACTGTGTATATCGATGCCGCATTACACGCGATCGATTGGCAGGTATATCGGGTCGCGCACACCTTTTCGCATCAACGCGCAGATCAAACGGCTGATAATCGCCCACAAATGGTTAGCTTGACGCACGTGGCCAATGGTTCAATCACCGACGTGGCGTCGAACTATAGCGTGATGACACTGACTCAGGTCAATCAAGAGATACGACCCAATGACGTGCTATTGCCGGCCCCCGACCGTGTTCAGGCGCCATTCTGGCTTATCCTGCGAAAATCAAAGCGACCTTATTGGGTCACCTTTACGGCAGTGAATACGTGGCTCAAGGGCAGTTAGTCGTTCTGGATAAAGGGGCAAAGGCGCAGGTTTCGGCTGGGCAAGTATTTGAAGTCACTCAACCTGGAAAACAGGTCGTGAATCAGCCAGGTGAGTACCAGTATCAAGCACAAGCCGATAAAACCCCACGTGAGGTCACTGTATTACCGAACGTCAAAGTCGGTGAGCTGATGGTTATCCGCTCCTATCCATGGATGAGTTTGGCTGTCGTACAGCAAGCCACTCAGCCGATTAAAGCGGGTATGCAGGCGATTCCGCCTTCAAGCGCTCGGATCAGTCATGAAAGATGAGACGTTATACGCGTGGTTAACCTTGGCTCAAGTGCCACGGCTACGGGCCAGGCAACGTCGAAAACTCTTATCGACATGGCCGGTCGAGGCTATCCATCAGCAATCTCAGCAGGCGTTGGCCGCGATTGGATTAAGTGAGGATCAATGCCAGGCGATATGCAGCCCAAATCAGGCGTTAATCAATGCCAGCTTGCGCTGGGCCGAGGCGCCCGATTGCCACTTATTGTGTTTTGATCATCCCGCTTATCCCTCTTTGCTAAAAGAAATCGCTAGCGCGCCTCTCATTCTCTATGTTCAAGGTGATCCCAGCGCCTTAGGCAAGCCCCAGCTCGCCATGGTTGGCAGTCGTCATGCCACCCAATCTGGATTGACGACGGCTTATCACTTTGCCAAACAGTTGGCCGACTACGGGTTGACCATTACCAGCGGTTTAGCCTTGGGCATTGATGGGCGGGCGCATAAAGGTGCCTTAGACGGCAATGGACAAACATTGGCGGTGCTCGGCAGCGGGCTAGGGCGTATTTATCCTGCACGTCACCGTGACTTAGCCAGCCAAATTATTACGCAAGGGGCGTTGGTGTCCGAGTTCTGGCCAGATGCGCCGCCACGGGCGGAACACTTTCCTCGTCGTAACCGTCTGATCAGTGGCTTATCAGCGGGCGTATTAGTGGTGGAAGCGGCACCGCAAAGTGGCTCATTGATTACGGCGCGCTACGCACTTGAGCAAAATCGAGGGGTGTTTGCGATCCCAGGCCCAATCGATCAGGTCCAAGCGCGTGGATGCCATCAATTGATCAAGCAGGGCGCAACCTTGACGGACAGTGTGGATGATATTTTAAGTGAAGTAGACAGTTTGGTTCAGTTTGCAGTGAGCCAACAAAGCGAATTATTTAGTGATGCGCCCAAGTTAGATGCCGATCAAGGATTGCCATTTCCCACGCTGTTGGCTAACGTAGGGACTAACGCGACGTGTGTCGACGTACTAGCTGAGCGCTGCAACCAACCGGTTCACGAAATCATGATGCAGTTGTTAGACTTAGAACTCCAGGGGCTTGTAGCAGCAGTACCCGGTGGCTATGTCAGAACGAGGAGGGGCTAGCCATGATGGACATTCTTATGTACCTGTTTGAAACCTACATCCACAGTGATGTCGAGGTCATTATCGATCAGGACGAGTTAGCGGATGAATTGTCCCGTGCGGGTTTTCATCAAGATGATATTTATAAGGCCCTAAACTGGCTGGAAAAATTAGCTCAGTTACAAAACGCGGATAAACAGCCCTATCTAACAGGCAGTGCACAGAGCTCGATTCGTGTATTCACCGAGCAAGAAACCCGTTTTCTCGATCAAGAAAGCCGAGGTTTTTTATTGTTTTTAGAACAAGCTGGGGTGCTGTCACCAGAAACGCGTGAGATGGTGATCGATCGGGTGATGGAGTTAGAAACGCAAGAGTTTGGTTTGGATGATCTAAAATGGGTGATCCTAATGGTGCTGTTTAACGTGCCAGGTAATGAGCGCGCGTATACGCAAATGGAAGACATGCTGTACGACGCACAAGAGGGGTACGTGCATTAACGCTTATCAATAACAGTAAAGGTGTGAATGAATACAGATAACACCCCGAAGACCCAGGAGCGCTGCCCGGAATGTGGCAGCGCTCTTGCGTTTAAATCGGGCAAACGAGGCCCGTTTCTGGCCTGTACGGCTATCCAGACTGCCACTATACCAAAGCGTTACACCATGGTGATGGCCATGTGGTGAAAGCGCTTGGCGTGACCTGTCCGGCGTGTCAGCAGGGAGAGTTGGTGCTGCGCCAAGGTCGATTCGGCATGTTTATTGGCTGTGATCAGTTCCCGCAATGCACGCATATCGAAAAACCAGATGAACCCGATCACACCACTCTGACCTGCCCAGCCTGCCACAAAGGTGAGCTGGTGGAGCGTACCTCGCGCTATGGCAAGCGCTTTTTTGCCTGTGATCAGTACCTAAGTGCCATTTTGCCGTGAATGCACAACCGATAGCTGGTACCTGCGAGGCATGTGGTTTTGCACTCTTGGTCGAGCGTAAAAAAGGTGGGAAAACCGTGCATCAATGTGCCGATAAGCCCTGCAGCGCGATTCAAGATGAATCGGCTGCAGAGTCGGAGAGCGAGGATTAATCGGCTTGTGCGGCCAGTGCTAACGCGGCGGACTGTAAACCGTGAAAGGTGTCGTCGGGCAGGTAGCTGGCGAGGCTCGCTAACGTGGTGGCAAGCTCGGCGTTCGAGGTGGCCGTGACATTGATATGGCCCACTTTGCGCCCCGGGAGAGGCGTTTTGTTGTACCAATGCACATGGGCGTCGCGATAGGTCGCAAGCGGGACACTACCTTGACCCAAAATATTGATCATCGCAGCGGGCTGAACCAAACGGGTAGCGCCAAGCGGTAAGCCGCTGACCGCACGCAAGTGGTTTTCAAACTGACAACAGGCGCTACCTTGCTGGGTCCAGTGGCCCGAGTTATGGACTCGAGGTGCGATTTCGTTCACCAGCAAGCGACCGTCAACATCAAAAAATTCGACCGCGAGCACACCCACGTAATTGAGTGTGTCGGCAATCTTTTTCACCATTTCAGCCGCTTGTAACTGCAAATCCTGTTCGTCAGGCCGTGCCACCGACAAAGTCAGTACGCCGTTGTGGTGATGGTTTTGGGTTAGGCTGTAGCTGGCAAATTCGCCATTGGCACCACGTACACCAATTAGTGACACTTCACGCTCAAAAGGGATCATGGCCTCAGCAATGATCGCTTGGCCATCGCGCTGCTCGGGCGCGGCAAGAAAGGCGTCCAATTCGGCCCATAATGCGCTGAGATCATCACCATCACGATAGCGCCATTGCCCTTTGCCGTCATAACCATCGAGCGTGCTTTTCAACACCAAGGGCGCGCCCAGAGCATCGATCGCCTTTTCTAAATCCGCCTGTGTATGTACCACTCGGTAGGGCGCGTTAGCCACCCCAGCTTGCATCAATAAGGCTTTCTCTATTTGACGGTCGCCACCGGTTAAAATTGCCTGCGCACTGGGGCGTAACTTCCCGCTTTGCTCGCATTGATGCAAAATGTTGGCAGGAATATGTTCAAATTCAGCGGTGATAATATCCGCGCCGGCTATCGCGGTATCGAGCCCTTGACCGAGTGGCTGCTGGGTTAAAGGATGGATAATGTCGCCGCTGCGCACATCATAAGCACTGACGATAAGATTGAGCGGCGCGCCGGCTAATGCCATCATCCGGGCCAGTTGTCCCGCGCCTAACACCAGAATATTCATGGCCTTACCCTTGTGGGTTAGGCTGAGCGAGAACGGCCTCGGTTTGCGTTTGGCGAAACGCATCCACTTTTGCCATCAAATTAGGGTCGGAAGTGGCGAGAATTTGTGCCGCAAGGAGGCCTGCATTCGCGGCGCCTGCCTCACCAATAGCGAGCGTGCCCACCGCCACGCCTTTTGGCATTTGAGCAATCGAAAGCAATGAGTCCATGCCTTTTAACGCTTTCGACTGGACCGGTACGCCGAGTACCGGCAGGCTGGTGTGTGCGGCAGTCATCCCGGGTAGATGGGCGGCACCACCGGCGCCGGCAATAATCACTTTAATCCCGCGCTCAGCCGCTTGCTGGGCATAGTCGGCAAGTAACTGTGGCGTGCGATGGGCGGAGACAATACGGGTTTCGTAAGGGATAGCAAAGTGATCCAACATAGCCGCTGCATGTGTCATGGTAGGCCAATCGGATTGCGAGCCATGATGATACCGACAGTCATAATACGTCCTTCTTGATGACAAGCGTGAATAAGTTAAGCTGAGCGTGGCGTGAATTATACCCAGATTTCATCGCAAGGAAAACGTTTGCGTCAGCGGTGGGAGATGAAATTCCGTTAAGATCCCACTGCGTGGATCAGGTAAAGTACACACATAGTCTCAGTAACAAAGGATGTGAGCGTGGCACACGGTCAGTCGACAATTGATAAGCAAGCCGTGAAGGCTTTTTTCCTCCAGCTTCAAGATGATATTTGCCAACAGCTTTCGCAACAAGATGGTCAAGCGCACTTTATTGAAGATGCGTGGGAGCGTGAGAAAGGGGGCGGTGGCCGTAGTCGCGTCCTGCGTCAGGGCCACGTGTTTGAACAAGCGGGAGTGAACTTCTCGCATGTATTTGGCGATCAAATGCCTGCTTCGGCGACAGCACACCGTCCGGAGCTCGCCGGGCGCTGTTTTGAGGTCATGGGGGTGTCGTTAGTGATCCATCCTCATAACCCATACGTGCCAACCTCACACGCGAACGTGCGGTTTTTCATTGCCGAAAAAGAAGGCGCTGATCCTGTGTGGTGGTTTGGCGGTGGCTTTGACCTCACGCCTTTCTATCCGTTCGAGGAAGACTGCCAGCACTGGCATGAGACCGCCAAAGCCTTGTGCGCGCCCTTTGGTGATAGCGTGTACGCTGATCACAAAGCATGGTGCGATCGCTATTTTTATTCTGCCCCATCGCGATGAAACCCGTGGCGTCGGCGGGCTTTTCTTTGATGATTTGAACCAATGGCCATTCGAACAGTGCTTTGCCTACACCCAAGCGGTTGGAAAAGGTTTTATCGATGCCTATCTGCCGATTGTACAGTGCCGCAAAGCTACGCCCTATGGTGAGCGTGAACGCGATTTTCAGCTTTACCGTCGCGGACGCTATGTTGAGTTTAACTTGGTGTATGACAGAGGCACGCTATTTGGCTTGCAAAGCGGTGGGCGTACCGAATCTATTCTGATGTCGATGCCGCCGATGGCGCGTTGGGAATATAATTGGTCACCTGATGACGATGCGCCGGAAGCGAGACTCTATCGCGACTACCTTAAACCGAGGGAGTGGTAACCAATGACCGATCGTTATTGCGTGGTCGGCCACCCGATTGGCCACAGTAAGTCGCCGCAGATCCACGCAGCGTTTGCGACACAAACCCAACAAGACATCGACTATCAAGCCATTGAGGCGCCGCTTGAAGGCTTTGTGACCACCATGCAGGCGTTTTTTGCGCAAGGAGGGCGCGGCGCCAATGTGACCGTGCCTTTTAAACAGCAAGCGTATGATTGGGCTGATACACTGACAGAGCGTGCCCGCCGCGCCGGTGCCGTGAATACGCTGGTTAAGCAAAGCGATGGCTCTCTACTCGGTGATAACACCGATGGAGCCGGTTTGGTGACTGACTTACACCACCACCATGTGGCACTGCGCGATAAGCGCATTATAGTCGTGGGAGCGGGCGGTGCCGCACGGGGGGTGTTGCTTCCTTTACTGGAGCAAGCGCCAGCATCGCTGATGATTGTCAATCGCACCGAGCAAAAAGCCCAGCAATTAGCCGCTGCATTTGGTGAGGCCGGACCGATCGCCAGTCATGCCGTGGATAAACCTGTGGCGGCGCCTGTTGATGTGATCATTAATGCGACCTCGGCAAGCTTACATCAAAGCTATCCCCCTCTCCCGCAAGGAGCGATTGGCCCAGCGACCACTGTCTATGACATGGTGTATCAAGCTGGCAGCACAACCAGCAACCAATGGGCGCAACGCCAAGGAGCAGGGCGGTGTTTAGACGGCTTGGGCATGCTGGTGGAACAAGCGGCGGAAAGCTTTGCTATATGGCGCGGCTGTCGGCCACAAACCGAACGTGTGCGCGAGCAGTTAAGAGAGGCACTCAATCGATGAATCAGTCCCTTATTCTGGCTGCGGACGAAGCGCAAGTCGATACGGCAAAGGCCCGTGTTTGTTTTTACGGCCAGCTTAATGGTGCATTGCTAACATGCGCTGTCCGCTTTACCACCTTATCTGCGCTCGCCGGCTGTGCGGTGGACACGGATAATGCGCAGGCGATCGTCGAACAGGTATGGTTTGATATTGAAGAGCAAATGGAAGCGGCCATCGAATCAGAAGCGTTTGAACCCGATGGCAGCTTGGTGATCTAGTGCTCGCAGCGGTAGATGTCTTTGGTGTCGACATAGTTTTGCGCTGAGCGGGCAAAATAAGCACGCTCTTTGTCAGTGAGGGGGCGGACCTGTTTGACCGGTGAGCCAACATAAAGGTAGCCGCTCTCTAAGCGTTTTCCTGGTGGGACTAAACTGCCAGCGCCAATCAGCACTTCATCTTCAATCACAGCGTCATCAAGAATAATCGTCCCCATTCCCACGAGGACTCGGTTGCCAATCCGGCAGCCGTGTAACATGACCTTGTGGCCGATTGTCACTTCTTCGCCAATGATCAGCGGGTAACCTTGTGGGTTTTCGGCATTTTTATGGGTGACATGAAGGACTGAACCATCTTGTACATTGGTTCGTGCGCCAATCTGGATATGGTTCACGTCACCACGCGCCGCAACCAGCGGCCAAATACTCACATCATCGCCTAGCGTAATATCGCCAGCCAATACACTGGATTCATCAATATAGACGCGTTCGCCAAGCTGAGGCGTCATGCCTTTATAAGCGCGCAGCTGTTTTGCCATCACAAATCCCTCTTTATATCGCTATACAATGTCAGATAACGCTGACTTTGTTACCAGTTTTACACTCTAGCGAGCAAAAAAACAGCGAGTGATAGTTTTTTTCTAAAAAACCACTAAAAAGGAGTTGCCAATCTGATCAGCTTCCCTATAATGCGCCTCCATCGACACGGCACGTAGGGCAAGCGCTCAGCGCCATGTTGAAGTAAAAAATCAAATAAAAATAAACGCTTGACGTGAGTTTTTAAAAGATTAAGATAACCGTCCACTTAACGCCAAGCGTTAGGGGAGTCAAAAAGAGGTTTTGTTTCCAGCCTGAGGGTTGAAAATCCTGAGGGTTGAAAATAAAAGATAAAATTTCTTCTTGACTTTAACGGTAAGGCGCGTAAGATACGCAACCCTGACCAAGCGAAGCGCAGCTTCGTACAGTCAACGCTCTTTAACAATTTGACCTATGCAATCTGTGTGGGCACTCGTTGAGAATAGACAAAAAGATTTATTCGATGAACTGAGTGACCAATACGATATAACTTTTAGTTATTCGGCACAGTCAATTCGTTTGTCTCGCAAAAGACGAACAAAACAGTATTTATCGAGCCGTTTGTCTTTTCTTTGGAAAAGCAAACACCAAAACTTTAATTGAAGAGTTTGATCATGGCTCAGATTGAACGCTGGCGGCAGGCCTAACACATGCAAGTCGAGCGGAAACGGCAGTATTGAAGCTTCGGTGGATTTACTGGACGTCGAGCGGCGGACGGGTGAGTAACGGCTGGGAACCTGCCCTGACGAGGGGGATAACCGTTGGAAACGACGGCTAATACCGCATAATGTCTTAGTTCATTACGAGCTGGGACCAAAGGTGGCCTCTACATGTAAGCT
>AQOF01000103.1 GCA_000565345.1 Salinivibrio costicola subsp. costicola ATCC 33508 = LMG 11651
CACAAAGCCTTCCAGGTTTTGTACCCAAAAGCCCGCTGCCACGAACAAGACGGTGGTCAGTAGCGCGCACAGTTGCGCCACATTGCGTGCCCGTACATGGAGCGCATCGGTGGTTTTCATTTGCAGCCAGGTTGCCCCTTGCAGCACCACCATAAACAGACTCACAAGGCCACACACCAGTGCAAATGGGTTTAGCAGCGCAAAGAAACTGCCGGTATACGTTGGGATCAACAATTCGCTAAGCTGAAATGGCACGCCTTGCAACAAGTTACCAAAGGCGACACCGAAAATCACAGGCGGTATAAAACCACCGGCAACCAGGCCCCAGTCCCAGGCAGTACGCCAGCGCTTATCATCAATTTTCGAGCGGTAGTCAAAGCCCATGGGACGGAAAAATAACGCCGCCAGTGTGAGCACCATCGCGATATAAAACCCAGAGAATGACACGGCATAAACCAGCGGCCAGGCAGCGAATAATGCCCCACCCGCGGTGACTAGCCAAACTTGGTTGCCTTCCCAGTGCGGGGCGACAGAGTTAATCATCACCCGGCGCTCGCTATCCGTTTTGCCGATCAGGGTGAGCAAAGCGCCCACCCCCATGTCAAAGCCATCGGTGACGGTAAAGCCAATCAGTAGCACCCCAATAAGCGCCCACCAGATCAGCCGTAACATTTCATAATCAAACATGCTATCTCTCCTTATGCTTCAATCTGGCGGCTGAAATCCGCTTCTGGATTGCCTTTTTGTTCAAAGTGGTAGCGGCCGGTTTTGAGGCTACTTGGCCCCAAGCGCGCAAACTTGAACATCAGATAGAGCTCGGCGACGAGAAAGACGGTGTAGAGCGAACAAATCGCCACCATCGAGAAGATGATATCGCCTGCAGCGAGGTTAGAGGCGGCCATATGCACTGGTAAAATCTCACCCACAGCCCAAGGCTGACGACCATATTCGGCAACAAACCAGCCCGCTTCACAGGCAATCCAAGGCAGCGGAATACCAATCAGTGCCAGTTTGAGTAGCCAAGGTTTTTGATCAATACGTTGACGGCAGGTTTGCCAGAAGCTCATGCCAAAGATAAACAGCATCGCAAAGCCACAGGCCACCATGATCCTGAAGCTCCAGAACAACGGTGCCACGTGTGGAATAGAGTCTTGTGCCGCTTGCTGAATTTGCCCTTCGGTGGCATCAACCACTTTATCGGTATAAGGCTTGAGCAGCAGACCATAACCGAGGTCATTTTTCACTTCATTAAAGGCGGCTTTAGTTTCAGACGATGTCTCGCCGGCACGCAATTTTTCTAGCAATGCGTACCGCTCGTCATCCGTTACGATACGTTTCGTGCTCAGCAATCAAATCGGTTAAGCCTGTCACTTCTTTATCCAATGAGCGCGTGGCAATGATCCCCATCGCATACGGGATTTTGATCGCATAATCGGTTTGCATGGTGTCTTGATTAGGAAGGCCCACCACGGTGAAGGCTGCTGGCGCTTCCTCGGTGTGCCATTCGGCCTCAATCGCCGCCAATTTGACCTTTTGCACATCGCCCAGCTCATAACCGGATTCATCACCCAGAATAATGACCGAGACGATCGCGGCCATACCAAAGGAGGCAGCAATTGCAAACGAGCGACGTGCGAAGCGAGATCACGCCCTTTCAGTAGGTAGTAGGCACTGATACCGAGCACGAACATTGCCCCAGTGGTGTAGCCTGCCGCGACGGTGTGAACAAATTTGACTTGTGCTACCGGGTTGAAGACCACATCGGCAAAGCTCACCATTTCCATACGCATGGTTTCGAAGTTGAACTCCGAGCCCACTGGGTTTTGCATCCAGCCGTTGGCGACCAGGATCCAAAGCGCGGAAAAGTTAGAGCCTAACGCCACCAGCCAAGTGGTGACCAAATGCTGACGTTTACTGAGACGATCCCAACCAAAGAAGAATAAGCCCACAAAGGTGGATTCAAGGAAGAAGGCCATCAACCCTTCAATGGCAAGCGGGGCACCAAAAATATCCCCGACATAGTGGGAATAGTAGGCCCAGTTGGTCCCGAATTGAAACTCCATGGTGAGGCCGGTTGCCACACCGAGCGCAAAGTTAATCCCAAAGAGTTTACCCCAAAACTTGGTCATGTCTTTGTAGATTTGCTTGTCGGTCATCACGTATAACGATTCCATGATGGCCAGCAAAAATGCCAAACCTAGCGTTAGGGGAACAAACAGGAAGTGATACATCGCGGTCAGCGCAAACTGCAGCCGCGATAAATCGACGATATCGGTAATCATGGTCACTCCTTTACACCGCTTTCGGTGCCGATACAGTTGTATCGCTCGTTTTACTTTCTCACCCTGCATGGCCGCCAAACCGCTGGCCGGTGCGGGGAAAGCGCTACACTTTCTCAAGTCACTGCTTGCATGTTACACGCTTGAAACACTCAAGTTACTTAATGGTTAAATATATTCTAATTAAGTTATAACTAATATTACAGACGTAACTTATGTGCGTTAATCGCCTTTTCCCGGGTTTGTCGAGTCAGTTGCAAAAACAACAAAGCATCGACATCGAGGTGTAAAATTGTGATTAACCACAAAGAAACCAGGTGATTGTTGGCTGTAATTCAAAGCCACATCTCACTCTGGTTGGCTGTAACTGTCAGCAGATGGGAGTAACGATAAGGGGTCACGTGCTACATAACCTTAATCTAGATCAAAAAAACCATTGATTGGTGGTCAATGGGGCGGTTTTGGTAAAAAATGTCTTGATCTCAGTTAAGCTTTCGGCCGGTTTTTGTCACACCTTGGGCACATCAAAGCCAAAATGCAGATAGGCGCGCTGGCTGGCAATTCGGCCACGCGGGGTGCGTTGTAAATAGCCTTGCTGGATCAGATAAGGCTCAATCACATCTTCAATGGTGTCTTTTTCTTCACCAATCGCCGCGGCCAGGTTATCTAAGCCGACCGGCCCCCCATCGAATTTTTCAATAATGGCGTTGAGCAGTTTGCGGTCCATGTAGTCAAACCCTTGGCTGTCAACGTCCAGCATATCCAAGGCGCGCTGGGCGATATCGGGACAGATGTGGCCACTGCCTTTTACTTCGGCAAAGTCGCGCACACGGCGGAGTAAACGGTTGGCAATCCGTGGTGTACCACGTGAACGACGCGCCACTTCCTCGGCCCCTTCGTCTTCCATCGACAACGCCAAGCAATGCGCACTGCGTTTTACAATCCCGGTTAAATCACGCACGTTGTAGTATTCCAAACGCTGGGTAATACCAAAACGGTCACGCAGGGGCGATGTCAATGAGCCCGCACGGGTGGTGGCGCCAATCAGGGTAAACGGTGGCAAATCGATTTTAATCGAGCGGGCGGCTGGCCCTTCACCAATCATAATATCCAGTTGGTAATCTTCCATGGCGGGATACAAGACTTCTTCCACCACTGGGCTTAGGCGATGAATTTCATCGATAAACAGCACATCATGAGGCTCTAGATTGGTGAGCAAGGCGGCAAGATCACCGGCTTTTTCTAGCACGGGGCCTGAGGTGGTGCGAATACTCACGTCCATTTCGTTGGCAACAATATTGGCCAAAGTGGTTTTACCGAGGCCGGGCGGGCCAAAAATCAGCAGGTGATCCAGGGCTTCTTGGCGTTTGCGTGCGGCATGGATAAAAATTTCCATTTGCCCACGAACGTGGTCTTGGCCTTGATAATCTTCTAATAACTTGGGGCGTATCGCGCGGTCAATCACTTCATCTTCGCGATCGGGCGTGGTTTGCGCCGAAATTAAACGATCAGCTTCTATCATGGGTTACACCATCGAGCGCAGCGCGTGACGGATAACGTCTTCACTGCTCATGTCATCGGTTGCAATTTGTTTTACCACTTTCTCTGCTTGTGCCGCTTTATAGCCCAAGGCGACCAGGGCACTCACCGCTTCGTCTGCCGCGGTTGAGACCGTGGTCGGAGCCGGACGAGTGGCCGCCCCCTCGCCAGTAGCCGCATCCGTATGCGGGGTAAAGAGATCGAATGCTTCCCAGTTTTTAAGCCGATCGCGCATTTCAATCACCAAGCGTTCCGCGGTTTTCTTCCCTACCCCGGGAATTTTCACCAAGGTCGATACATCGTTATGCTCAACACTGTCGACAAAATGATTGGCTGTCATTCCCGACAAAATCGCTAATCCGAGCTTAGGCCCCACGCCATTGGCTTTGATCACTTCCCGAAACAGCGCCCGCTCGCGTTTACCGCTAAAGCCATAGAGTAGTTGCGCATCTTCACGGACCACAAAGTGGGTATACACAGTGGCCGTCTCACCCACGTCCGGTAGTTGATATAGACAGTTCATGGGCATGCTCACTTCGTAACCGACGCCGTTTACGTCAATTAAAATCTCCGGCGGCTGCTTTTCTATCAGGGTTCCGTGTAATCGGCCTATCACAATCGATTCTCTGTTTGTTACTTTCCCTCAAGGATAAAGAATAACTGGATGTATATCCAGTCGAATTGAGGGAATACCGAATACGGAATACGGAATACGGAATACGGAATACGGAATACGGAATACGGAATACGGAAAGAGCATATCGTGCCAGCTCTGGTAGATAAAGTTCCTAGGTCCTAGGAACTGCTTTCTGCTCTCTTCTGTACTCCGTAAGCGAAGCGTTCTGTATTCAAAAATCCCGAATATCGCGTAGGTCGGCATAAGCGCCAGCACAATATCAATAATGAATACCCGAGCCGGCCGCGCGCCCGTTGCACGGCGCCATCGGACATCAAAGCCAAAGATTAACCTCGATGTTAAATTTGGCGCCGATCGTGACAGGCGCCCGTTGACAATGTGCTCTTATCCAACATTTTGCTGGGGCTTGTGTCACCTACGCCAATGGCACCATCGATGTATAACTTTTGTCATTGTATGCATTCCCACGCAGGAGCGTGGGAACGAGTAATCGTAGCCAATGGCACCATCGATGTATAAATCAGGCGTAGGTCGGCATAAGCGCCTTCTCGATCGCGCAAGCTTGGTGTGATTTCCGCCGCGCGCCATCCGACATTGGTGGTAAATTTGGCACCGATCGTGACAGGCGCAGTGCAACTGGCGCCCGTTGGCATAGCACATCATTGTTGACATCTTACCGGGGCTTGTGTCATCGACGCCAATGGCACCATCGATGTATAAATTCTGTCATTGTATACATTCCCACGCAGGAGCGTGGGAACGAGTAATCGTAGCCAATGGCACCACCGATATATAAACCAGGCGTAGGTCGGCATAAGCGCCAGCACAATATCAATCATGCATTCCCAAGCCGGCCGCGCGCCATCCGACATCAAAGCCAAAGATTAACCTCGATGTTAAATTTGGCACCGATCGTGACAGGCGCCCGTTGACAATGTGCTCTTATCCAACATTTTGCTGGGGCTTGTGTCACCTACGCCAATGGCACCACCGAAATTAAATATGACCACCGATATATAAACCAGGCGTAGGTCGGCATAAGCGCCAGCACAATATCAATCATGAATACCCAAGCCGGCCGCGCGCCCGTTGCACGGCGCCATCGGACATCAAAGCCAAAGATTAACCCCGATCGTGACAGGCGTCTAGGAAGCACAGTGCATCATCGTTGACATCTTACCGGGGCTTGTGTCATCGACGCCAATGGCACCATCGAAATTAAATATGACCACCGATATATAAACCAGGCGTAGGTCGGCATAAGCGCCTTCTCGATCGCGCAAGCTTGGTGTGATTTCCGCCGCGCGCCATCCGACATTGGTGGTAAATTTGGCACCGATCGTGAC
>AQOF01000104.1 GCA_000565345.1 Salinivibrio costicola subsp. costicola ATCC 33508 = LMG 11651
CAAGCACCACTGCTGCTGCAGGCTTCGGGCTTTGGCCAACCCAATCGGCATTGACAATCACCCAGCTGACAGCAGGGGGGATCACCGCAAACAGTGCCGTCAAAACAACAATGGTTAGCACCACATTTAAAGGACTGTTAAAGAGGTTTTCCTTCGCCCAATAAAAAACACCATGATTATCGATAGGTGGCGCTTCATCTTCCTTAAAATGATATTTTTTCATCCTGATACCACTACCTTTCCGTCAACATAACTTTCTTGTTGTACACATTCATGACCAGCGATGTGGCAAGGCTGAGTGTGAGATAAACGGCCATTGTCATTGCAATGATCTCTATCGCTTGCCCAGTTTGGTTTAAAGTTGTTCCGGCAAATACAGACACCAAATCTGGATACCCGATTGCCATCGCCAGTGAAGAGTTTTTCGTCAGGTTTAAATATTGACTGGTTAATGGAGGAACAATGGCCCGCATCGCCTGAGGGATCACGATAAGCTTTAAGGTCTTCACAGGGCCAATACCTAAAGACAGCGCCGCTTCCTTTTGCCCATCGCTCACTGAGTTAATGCCAGAGCGTACGATCTCTGCAATAAACGCTGCGGTATAAATACTCAAAGCGAGTAACAAGGCCACTAATTCGGGGATCACTGTGATACCACCAGAAAAGTTAAACCCCTTTAACACCGGCATATTCACCGTGACCGGGCTACTACTAAAAAGGAATACAACAGCGGGAACGGCGATACAAAACATCAACGCGACGCGCCCCATTGACACTTGCTTCCCTGTATGTGCTTGATAGGTTTTCCCCCACAAATGCGCAACAAAGGTAAAGCACACACCTAGAATAAGGGTACCAAGCAAAAAATACCCTTCGGAGTTAAAACCAATAGAGGGAACATACAAACCTCGTACATTGAGAAAAATGGCTTCTCCCAGACTCAAGCTATTACGAGGAGATGGCAAGGTTTGTAGCACCGCGAAATACCAGAAAAATATTTGCAGTAGTAAAGGAATATTCCTAAATATCTCGATATAGCAGACGCGATCTTCTTTATTAGCCAGTTGGAAGACAAGCGGGCCACACCAATAATGAACCCAAGTACTGAAGCCAGTACAATACCGAGAAAAGAAACTAAGACGGTATTTAGCAAACCGACAAAAAACGTTCTACCATAGGTGTCACTGCCACTGTATTCAATCAATGACATCGAGATATTAAAGCCCGCTTTTTCTGATAAAAAGTCGAACCCTGTGGTGATCCCCCTCGCCTCCAAGTTGGCTTGCGTATTACTAACAATTGAATAGAGAAATGCCACGATAGCGATCAGGGATAGGACTTGAAAAAGTATTGATCGGAAAGCGGGGCTATAGATTATGCTCGTCTTCTGAGCGTTCTGTTCTGAAATAAATGGCGTGCTCATGTTTCGATAACCTACCAACTTACTTAAACATCGCTAAAAAGAGCGATAGTACATCGCTCTTTCGCATCCAGTATTAGGTTTCTACTTAACGAACCGGTGGCGCATACATGAAGCCACCATCACTCCACAGTGCGTTCACGCCACGTGAAATGTTTAATGGTGAAGCGGAACCAACTTGCGACTCAAACAACTCTCCATAGTTGCCCACCTGTTTGACAACGTTGTAACCCCACATGTCCGGTAAACCGAGCGACTTTCCTTTAGGGCCATCAACACCGAGAATCCGCTGAATGTTCGGGTCATTCGATTTCAACATGTCATCGGCGTTCTCAGAGGTTATCCCATACTCTTCCGCATTGATCAGCGAGAACAATACCCACTTAGCGACATTAAACCAGGCATCATCACCCTGCCTGACCACAGGCCCAAGTGGCTCTTTTGAAATAATGTCCGGCAGTACAACCGCAGACGAGGGATCTTTCAAATTCAAGCGCAGCGCATAAAGCTGTGACGTGTCTGATGTAAGAACATCACAACGCCCGGAATCAAAACCAGCAGCCGTTTGCGACGCGGTATCAAAAACAACAGGGTTAAAAGACATACCATTTTTGCGGAAATAGTCAGCAACGTTTAATTCCGTAGTGGTACCGGATTGAATACAAATCGATGCACCGTCTAACTGACTGGCATTTTCCACTCCCAGCTCTTTCGAAACCATAAAGCCCTGACCATCGTAAAACGTGGTACCGACAAAATTTAGGCCAAGCGCCGTATCACGATGCAATGTCCACGTGGTATTGCGCGATAAGACATCCACTTCGCCCGATTGCAATGCCGTGAACCGTTCTTTGGCCGTTAAAGGCACAAACTTCACTTTTTCCTTGTCTTCCAATACAGCTGCCGCTACGGCTTGACAATACGCCACATCAATCCCTTTCCACTCACCGTCAGAGTCAGGGTTTGAAAAACCTGGCAACCCCGTGCTCACACCACAGGTCAAATAGCCTTGTGATTTAACCTTATCCAAGGTTGAACCGGATTCAGCAGCAAAGACATTTGTCGACAGCGCTGCCGCTGTCAGCATTACTGCACTGATCGTCTGAAGTTTTCCTTTCATGTATCCTCCATGAGGTTTTTTAAACCAATGACATTCATCCTATGATCGCTGTCTCATCACGTGTCGCCCTATACCAAGCAAGACAATCGTCGTTACAGAAAACAAAAAACAATTGATTTATCTGCATTGATGACTTAAACAACGTGAAAACAGCATGGGTAATAATGATAAAAGAGTAAATAGTGCAAGGGCGCACCAAAAAAGGGACGCTTCTCTTTATTTTGTTCAAGAGAAGAATTCAGAGAAAAAAACGCTTTAAGTACTTAAAAGGCGAAGAAACCAAAGGCATCGTGATGAAAAAAAGAATAAAAAACATCTAGCAAAATTGTACTTGCACTTCTCTAGTGCAAACTCAAGGATGAGGTATAACGTGTGATTAGTCTTTACATCAGCGGATGATAATGGCGATATACTAGCTCTAACTTTGCGGTATGATTAGGTGAGCCGTATTTATGAAAACGCTGACGCTTACTCAATTCACTAGACAAGTAATGATATTGGGGCTTATTGCCCTATTGCAGGCAGGCTGTGCAACGCAGCGTGACGCCGCAACGACAGCTGGCATGCCTAGTTCGGACAAAACGATTAGCGATCAAGCGCTAGACCAAGTACTTACCCAACTTTATCGTCAGTGGCAAGGCACCCCTTATCGGTGGGGAGGCACCTCACGCCAAGGCATCGATTGCTCAGCGTATACGCAACGCGTCTATCAAGAAGCGCTCGCCACGCCACTACCGCGCACCACCCACGGCCAAGCAAAAACCGGCTATGCCATTGACTATCAATCCGCACGACAAGGCGACCTGGTGTTCTTTCATATCCGCCCAGGCTTGCGTCATGTTGGTGTTTACCTTGGCGAGCAGCGATTTATGCATGCGTCAGCTTCCAAGGGTGTGACAGTGTCACGAATTGATAATCCTTACTGGCAAGCGCGATTCTGGCAATTCCGCCGTTACTTCTGAGTGTGCGCTTTCACCGAATCGGCCAGTTCGCAACAGGGTTGATACCGCGGACATGTGACGACATGATCATTGACCATGCCCAGCGCTTGCATCAACGAATAACAAATGGTTTCTCCCACAAACTTAAATCCACGCTTTTTCAAAAAGCGACTCATGGCACGGGACTCGTCCGTCGCAGTAGCCACATCGGCATCTGATTGATGCTGGTTCACAATCGGTACACCGTCAGTGAACTGCCAAAGTGCCTTAGCCAATGATCCGTACTGTTCCACCAGCGTTACTGCAGCCTTGGCATTGGTAAACACAGAGGCCACCTTCAGTCGATTACGAACAATCTCATGGTTGGCCATGATCTCAGCAATATTTGGTTCAGCCACCGCGGCAAGCTGATAAAAATCGAAGTGAGAGAAAGCGTCACCATAAGCCTGCCGTTTTTCCAGTATTAGACGCCAATTTAATCCTGCTTGCGCGCCCTCTAAACAAATGAACTCAAAGATCGCTTGATCATCAAATGTCGGTACGCCCCACTCGGTATCGTGATACACACGTTCAGATTCACTGTGCTGCGCCCATTGGCAAATTTTCATCTTTTTTCCCTTCTTCAAACACGACATCGGGTGTCAATTTTGTTGCTTATGGCACGAAATCAGCGAGTTAACTGGGTAAATGCTATCGTTATGTGCAATATGACGCTATCTTTGATCGCGATAAGTGCATGAAACGTAATAGAACCGTTAATCCTTGTTATTGATGCCATCCATACATAAATGCAAAGGAACACGCGTGACAACAAAGCATATATTGATTACCGGCGCCGGACAGCGCATTGGCTACGCACTCGCCTGCCACTTTCTCAATCAGAGTCACCAGGTAACGTTATCTTATCGTACCGATCGCCCTCAAGTGGCCGATTTAAGGGCGCGGGGCGCGCGTTGTTTGCACGCAGACTTCTCAACGGATGAGGGCGTTTATTCCTTCATTGACCACATTGATGCTTTAAATCCCACTTTCGATACATTAATCCACAATGCGTCATCTTGGGACAGTGAGAAACACAGCCAAGATATTGCATCGCTGTTTGATAACATGATGCAAATCCATGCAAAAACACCTTATCTCATCAATATGGCCGCGCCCCGCTGGATGCAACAGGGTGATATTATCCATCTCACCGATTATGTCGCGCAAAAAGGCAGTGCCAAACACACCGCTTATGCCACCAGCAAAGCTGCGCTCGAAAATCTTACCCTCTCGTTTGCACAGAAAATGGCACCATCAATCAAAGTGAACAGTATTTCACCAGCATTAATCATGTTTAATGATGGCGATGATGAAGCCTATCGAGAAAAAGCACGCCGTAAGTCACTATTAAGATCGGTCCCCGGTGAGCAAGAAGTGGTGAATGCATGCGAATTTATCCTTGCGAGTCAACATATGACTGGCCAATCCATCAAACTTGATGCGGCCGCCATCTTATCTAACTTTCGTGACCAGGAAACGACTATGAACGACGCTGTGATTAAAATAACCAACCTGCGCCTACGTACTTACATTGGGTTTAATCCTGACGAGCAGGAGAAAAAACAAGACGTAGTCATCAATGTCGAGATTCATTATCCAGGCCACAAGGCGTGTGAAGAAGACAACGTTGATGATGCACTCAATTACAAAGATATAACCAAAGCGATTATTGACTATGTTGAGAACGGACGTTTTCTCTTACTCGAAAAGCTGGTTGCGGGTGTTTTAGAGATTACACGTGATCATCACTGGGTGCGCTACGCACAAGTGACCATTGATAAGCCGCATGCACTCAGATTTGCCGACTCTGTCTCATTAAGCCTAAGCTGGACCGCTAGCGAGTCGTAACACCGCACAGAGTTCGTTAGAATTATTCGAACATCATGTTCAAGGTGAACAGCTTCTATATTGCCGTTCACCTTATATACTGTGTTGGATTAGTAATTGGGAGCGGGAACAAATGACACCGAAAAATAGCTACGATCGCGTTATGCGTACGCTACACTGGCTATCGAGTCTCGTTATCGTTGGCCTTTTCGCTGTCGGATTGTGGATGGTCGACTTGAGCTACTACAGTAGTTGGTATCAAACTGCGCCACACTGGCACAAATCGATAGGCATATTACTGGCGATAACGACTGTTGGTCGACTTGTGTGGAAAGCAACACACACTATGCCCACCGTTGAAGGTAAGGCTTGGGAACGTAAAGCGGCAACAGCAGGCCATCGTACTATTTACCTGCTCCTTGCCACACTGTTTGTCTCTGGATACTTGATCTCAACCTCAGACGGACGTGGGATTGAAGTATTCACCTGGTTTACCGTGCCGAGCGCAGGGGAGCTGTTTCCTAATCAATCAGACATTGCTGGCGATATACACTACTACGTCGCCATCACCTTGATTGTGTTAGCAGCAGGCCATGCCATTATGGCACTTAAACACCATTTTAAAGATAAAGACAATACGTTACGGAAGATGATCGGAGGAAACCCGAAATGAAAAAACTCATGTTAGCCATGGGAATGAGCGCCGCGACACTCTTATCTGGGCCTGCACTGGCAGACACTTATATGATTGACACCAAAGGCGCACATGCCTCGGTCAACTTCAAAGTGCCACACCTAGGTTACAGCTTTACCAAAGGTCGTTTCCCGAATTCAACTGCGAAGTGCGACACTCTCCAATATCAAGCAGCCAATGTCATTTCTTTAAAGACAATCGCTGGTTGCTTGAAGTCTAAACACTTTTTCGGTCGATAATTTATCCGTGATACAGCGAATTCAATATCGCTGTCTGTTACCGTTGTTAAGTCGGTTCCTTTCTTCACATATTGCCTTAAAAGCCCGTTAGCATTCTCATTGGCTCCACGCTCCCAAGAGCTATAAGGATGGGCAAAGTACACATCAGCCTCCAACGCCTTTGCGATGGTTTCGTGGCCTGCAAACTCTCTCCCGTTATCTGCCGTGATGGTATGGACATGTTCCTTATAAGGCATGAGTAGCTCTATGGTGGCTTGGGTGACATCATCTGCTGACTTCGATGGCACTTTCTTGACCACGTAAAATCGTGTTTTACGCTCTAAAATTGTCACCATAGCACCAGTGCCATGTTTGCCTAATACGGTGTCGATTTCCCAATCACCCAATCGCTCCTTACTGTCAACGATGCTTGGCCTATCATCGATAGAAACAGCATTCTTGATCGCTGGCGCTTTCTCTTTTCTACCGCGACGATACCGCTTGTGACCTTGCCTCAAGTGGCGATATAACTTGCCTCCCAAGCGTTTATCCTGCGCAACAAATCGGTAGATCCACTCATGGCTGACGGAGGCACCGACTCGAGTTAATACACTGGAAATCTGCTCTGGACTCCAATCTGCTTCTAAAAGGAGGCGGATAAAATCAACACGCTCCTTTGGTATTCTGTATTTCCGCGCTGATGTGCGTTTTTTGATTGAGAATACCTGAGCTTCGCTTGGGCAATAATGACTGCCTTTGCTGCCGCGTTTAAGCTCCCGATATACCGTAGAGCGATGGCACTGAACGGTTTTAGCTATTTCAGAAACCGAAATTCCCCGTTCCAAAAGAGCAGAAATCTGGTATCTTCTGCCCTCGGTCAACTGCTGATAATTCATAGTAGTACTGCTTGTTTCTTTGGCGAGAAGAGCGTACCACTTTCAGCAGTCGGCTTCCTCTTCTACACCTTTCCATGAATGTCGCACTTATTATCTGAAATCGGGTTTTAATACGTTTGACGGCCAATTTGAATTCGACCCAGATAACATTGGCGCATCAAGTGTGTCGGTGACGATTGATACCACCAGTATTGATTCTAACCATGCTGAGCGTGATAAGCACATTCGTAGCGGTGACTTCTTGGATGTAGGCGAATATGGCCAAGCGTCCTTTGAAAGCACCAACGTAACCGACAACGGCGACGGCTCGATGACCATTACAGGCGATCTCACTTTGCATGGCCAAACTAAGCCAATTGAAATCGACGCTGAACTCGTCGGTCACGGTGAAGATCCTTGGGGCAACTACCGCGCTGGCTTTATGGGTAACACCCGCCTGGAGCTAGAAGACTTTGGTATTCCCACTATGAGCCCTGCCACATACGTTGATATGGAGCTGCACGTAGAAGGCATTCGCCAGTAACTTGCTAGACTCAGTAAACTAAAAAAGCCTTGGCCACATGCCAAGGCTTTTTTATCGCATCAACACTGAAACCTTTTCGTCATAGTCTCTAGTTACGATGGCGGCAATAATACAGAAAAATTAGTTTAGCTATGACATTACCTATTAACATTGCATTCTTCGACTTAGACGAAACCCTGGTCGCCACCGACACCAAACAAGCGTGGCTGGAATATCTTTGCCAGTGCGATCTCGCCCCGCAAAACGTGGTCGAGCAAGAGAAGCGGGCGTATTTGGATTTTAAAAAAGGCCGCATCAACCTTGAGCAATATATGCAAGTGCAGCTGATCCCGGTCAAAGGAAAATCGATTCAAACCGTGGCTGCTTGGGCCACCGACTTTATCGATCAGCACGTCGCTCCCGTGGTGGTACCACAAGCATTAGCGCGTATCGAGTGGCATCGCAACCGCGGCGATCACTGTGTGTTAGTTTCCAACACCGCCGCCCACCTAGCGCGTCCGATTGGCAAACTGCTCAAACTCGATACCGTGATTGCGATTGAGCTTGAAACATTAAATGGCGTATATACGGGCAGCATATCGCATTGCGTGCGTGATTATCGTGGCAAGCATGACTACATGCAGGCATGGCTATCTGACCGTCATGACACTGTCGGCCACACATATGGTTACAGTGACTCACACTGGGATGTCCCCTTGCTTGAGCAAGTCGACAGCGCCTTTGCCGTCAATCCCGATCCGCACTTAAGCCTGCACGCGCAGAAGAAAGATTGGACCATTATGGAATGGGCGCGCTACGACACCATTCGTGATTAGTAAAAGATCACAGGAAACGTGACGACAGGGCGCCTCGTGTGCCCTTTTTACCAACACCCACTTGAGAATGATTATCATAACCGTTATCTTTAAAGTATGATCGGCTGGCGATATCGCGCCGTAGTCACATGCATAATGAACGAGATTAACGCTTATGAGAAAACACCTGCTAATTATTGCGGCGCTCTTGCTCTCTCCGATGGCGCACGCCGACCAATTAAAACACGCGGACAAGTTAAAAGTGGTGACCAGCTTTACCATTCTCGCGGATATGGCTGGCAACGTAGCGGGCGAGCATGCGAGGTAGTGTCGCTCACTAAACCCGGCGCGGAGATCCACAATTACCAACCCACTCCAGGAGATATTCTGCGCGCGCAAGATGCGGATGTGGTGATGTGGAACGGATTAGGCTTAGAGCGCTGGTTCGAACGTTTTTTCCAGCACATTGATAAGGTACCGAATGTGATCTTATCTGAGGGAGTGGCGCCAATTGTGATTGCCTCGGGCCCGTATCGTGGCAAACCCAACCCGCACGCGTGGATGTCTCCTTCTGATGCAATGCAATACGTTGATAACATTGCGCAAGCTCTGATTAAATACGACCCTGCCAATCAAGCTCATTATCAAGCCAATGCCAAGGCCTACAAGGCAAAAATTCAAGCTGTGTTCGCGCGTGCGCAAGACGCGCTATCCGCTGTCCCCGAATCCCAGCGTTGGCTAGTAAGCAGTGAAGGCGCTTTTTCCTATCTGGCGCGAGATTTGAACCTCAACGAAGCCTATTTATGGCCGATTAACGCTGAGCGTCAGGGCACACCACAACAAGTTCGCGCGCTGATTGATACCGTGCGAGAACACCAAGTGCGTGCCGTGTTCTCCGAAAGCACCGTGTCTGATGCGCCCGCCAAACAAGTCGCCGCCGAAACCGACGCGCGCTATGGCGGCATTTTATATGTCGATTCGCTCAGTCAAGCTGACGGACCGGTGCCTGATTATCTATCCTTACTGACAGTGACCACAGAAACCGTCTTAGCGGGGTTGCGCCATGACGCACTATGATTTAACCGATGACACGCCCAGTGTGTTAGATGTCAACGAGGTGCGTGTCGTCTATCGAAACGGCCTGTGTGCCCTTGAGCACGCCAGCTTCTCGCTGCCAGCGAAAACCATCACTGCTTGGTGGGTGCCAATGGCAGCGGCAAATCCACCTTGTTTAAAGCGATCATGGGGTTTGTGAATCCCGGCAGTGGCAGCATTGCAGTGAACGGCACCCCCATTAAGCAAGCGCAAAAAGCAGGCTTGGTCGCTTATGTGCCTCAATCCGAAGAAATCGACTGGTCGTTCCCCGTGTTAGTAAAAGATGTGGTGATGATGGGCCGCTACGGCAAGATGTCATTTATGCGTCGCCCCAAAGCGGCGGATCATCAAGCGGTGGATGAGGCCTTGGCCCGGGTGGATATGACAGCCTTTCGCCAGCGGCAAATTGGCGAACTGTCCGGCGGACAGAAAAAGCGCGTCTTTCTCGCCCGCGCGCTGGCTCAGCACAGCCCGCTGATTTTACTGGATGAGCCCTTTACTGGCGTAGATGTCACCAGTGAAGAGTCGATTATGCGTTTGCTGCTCGAGCTCAAAGACGAAGGCAAAACCATTTTAATTGCCACCCATAACCTTGGCACCGTGCCCGACTTTTGCGATCGCACCGTGCTGGTCAATCGCGCCGTGGTGGCAGGCGGGCATACCGAAAATGTGTTTACCACCGAGAACCTCAGCGCCATTTTTGGCGGCAAACTGCGCCAGTATGTGATGCCCAGTGAGAAACTCCACCAAGACGCCGATCCGCGCGAGCTGTCAGTCATTTCCGACGATGAACGACCCTTGGTGGTGTATGGCAAGCGCGAACAAAGCGCGCAGGAGCGGCGCGAATGAGCTTACTCGATCCTCTCGCCTATCAATACATGCAAAAAGCATTGCTGGTCACCACCTTGATTGGCGGCGTGTGCGGCTTGCTCTCGGCTTTTTTGATGCTCAAAGGTTGGTCGCTGATGGGTGATGCCCTCTCCCATGCGATTGTACCGGGCGTTGCCGGCGCTTATATGCTGGGCTTGCCCTTTTCACTCGGCGCCTTTGTAGCCGGCGGTATGGCCGCGAGTGTGATGCTGTTTTTGCACCAACGTAGCCAGATAAAACAAGATGCGATCATCGGTTTAATCTTCTCGAGCTTTTTCGCCTTCGGCCTCTTTTTGGTCTCGATTTCGCCCGTCGCGGTCGATATTCAACAAATTATGCTGGGCAACTTGCTCGCCATTGCCCCGCTCGATGCGATGCAAATGCTGATCATTGCCTTGGTGAGCCTCACCGTACTGGCGGTGAAATGGCGTGATTTTATGCTGACCTTTTTCGATGAAAGCCACGCCCGCTGCATTGGTTTACCTGTGGTGGGGCTTAAGGTGCTGTTTTTTGCGCTGCTCAGTGCTTGCACCATGGCGGCACTTAAAAGTGTCGGTGCCTTTTTGGTGATTTGCTTAGTAATTGCCCCCGGTGCCACCGCCTATTTACTGAGCGATCGCTTCGGACCCGTGTTGGTACTGAGCGGTGTCATCGGCATACTCACCTCACTGTTTGGGGTGTATATCAGCTATTTCGCTAACCTTAACGCCGGCGCACTGATTGTGTTGGCCCAAGTGGGACTCTTCTTAGCCGCCTTTGTGTTTGGCCCCAAACACGGGATCCTCGCGCGGCGCGCCAAACGTCAGGAGGCACTGCAATGAATCCGTATCAACTGACTTTTATGCAAGATGCGCTGCTCATGGCCGTCTTGGTCGCGCTGCCTTGTGCGCTGCTTTCATGCTATTTGGTGTTAAAAGGCTGGTCGTTAATTGGCGATGCGGTAGCTCACGCGGTGCTGCCGGGATTGGTGCTAGCAAACTTGTTTGGCCTGCCGCTGATTGTCGGCGCCTTTGCTGCGGGCTCCGCATGCGCCACCAGTGTGCATTGGCTCAAACAAAATAGCCGTGTGAAAGAAGACACCTTACTGGGGATTGTGTTTTCTGGCTTTTTCGCGCTGGGGCTGATTTTGCAAGGCCAATTCCCGTCTGATTTGCACCTTGATCATATTCTATTTGGCAACCTGTTGGGGATTAACCACCAACAGCTGCTCACCGCCGCCATCACTGGCTTAGTCGTGCTTGCGCTGGTACTCCTTAAAGGGCGAGATTTAATGCTGCTATCGTTCGACCCTGCACAAGCCAGCGTGCTCGGGCTACCCGTGCAAAAGCTTCACTGGCTTCTGCTCTCGGTGATGATTGCCACCATTGTTGCCGGGTTACATGCCGTGGGGATTATCTTAGTGGTAGCGATGTTGATTGCACCGGGCGTCACCGCCTTTATGCTCAGCAAACAGTTTAGCCGCATGTTATGGATTGCCTGTGCAATTGCTTTAGTCACCGCCGTGGGCGGCGTCACTCTGTCGTTTTACCTCGACAGTGCACCAGGCCCGACCATTGTATTGCTACTCACAGGCTGTTTTGTGGTGACCTTTGCGTGGCAACAATATCAAATCCACCGCAACCAACAACGCCCACAGCCGACGCGCCAAACCACAAAAGCAACGCGCCCATCCACCACCCATTCAGCGCAATCGCACTGATCGGCATCGGCGATCCCAACCTGAGCAGTGCGCGAGATAGAGCTCGCGCACATTGCTCGTCGCATAGGTTTTATCGCCCATGACCGTCATCTTGCCTTCACGCACGTCAAATTTCAGCCTAGTGGTATGCTTCGTAAGTGCTCTTCGATGGCCTTAATCATCGACTTAGTAAGTGGTAAATGCGCTTTTTCTTTCGCCCATACTTCATGGAAGCCTGCTACAGTTTGCTTTGCGGTATCTAACACCAATTTTTCTGGCAACATGGCTTTAGCAGCTAAGTGTGATAGCTCATCCAGCGTAAAATCACTGAATTTCTTGCTACGGCTAACCTTAAGCGACGCACTATCATCGGGGATATAAGGAATGGTCGAGACAAAGTCATAAGCAGGTGCAATCGATGCTGTGCGCCTATCTTTATAGATCACAGACCAATTCTTCAAATGCATATCGGCATTTCCAATTAGAGTATTGAACACCAATCGGCGAGTAAATTCTGCAATGTCTTCGTCTTGCCCTTCAACACCGATAACCTGAGCAATATTCCGCATACTGGCTTTTTTGTATTTATCTTGAGGATAAACGCCGAACACTTGCGCAAAGTCCTCAATGTGCACAGTTTGACCATCTGCACGATCAAAACGCTTGATCACAAACGCACTGTCACCAAATTTGCCAATGCCATTTGGGATATTAGCAAT
Organism: Salinivibrio costicola subsp. costicola ATCC 33508 = LMG 11651; assembly: GCA_000565345.1. Lineage (GTDB taxonomy): Bacteria > Pseudomonadota > Gammaproteobacteria > Enterobacterales > Vibrionaceae > Salinivibrio > Salinivibrio costicola. Next base: position 12,838 of record AQOF01000104.1, read on the forward strand.
CCGATTAATAGGGAGTAACTGCGTTTCTGGCACGTCCATTCCCAACATTCGAGCCAGTTCCATCATTGAATATTCATTTTCTGGCACAGCTTGAAATCGAGACGACGGCAATTTTACAACCCAAGAACCACCTTGACCGGTTGCTGGGATCGTCAAACCGCCATTTGCCTGCTGCACAGCTGAATACAGGCCGCGATTCGTCATGAATGTACGAATCCATAAAGGCAAAAAGTGTTCTATCATTGCCCACGTTGGTGATCGTTGCGATGGGCTCACCGTAGAGCAACACGTTGAGCGTAGAAACATGATTAGTCATCGTCGTCTTCCTCTAACTGATAAGCGGGCGACATTGCCTCACCTTCATCGCTGATCCCTTGGCTACTTCGAATGATCGACTTAATGGCAGGTACAGATTTTTTTGGTGCAACAAATAACTCTAGGTCGAGTGCACGGGCAAGTGCAATCAAACTGGATACTCTTAAATCAACACCGCCAGACTCGATTTTCGAAATATGGCTTTGAGGCACACCCGAACGAGCACTTAACTCTCTCTGGCTAAAACCTTTACGTACCCGAGCGTCTCGAAGGCTTTTTAGTATCTGCTCTGTTACATAGCTCATTTCGAGACACCTTAATGCATCGCTGAAGAAAAATTATATATTAAACTATATCACATCAACTAAAAGAACATAAATACGATTAGCTATTACATATCAAAATCCATAAATTGATATATAATTACATATAACAAGACAGAGGTTTTTTCTCGTTTCCACGCTACCGCGTGGGAAAGAGTTAATAAACATGGCTTATCTAATATTTTGGACAATAGCGCACGAAAACCAAAACAGCCCTTGATAGACTAATCCCAAACCTGCCAACTCAATGGCGTGTTAGATGCCGACAACTGACTGGCGGTCGCATGGCAAACACGGATGGTTAACCTGTTTATCGGCCAGATACACGCAAAAGCGTGCGCGTTTATCTGTGAAATATGCACACTATCCCAAAATGGATAATTAAAAGTGTCGATTAGTCAATCGGTTACAGCTTAACGCTTGGGGATAGTGTGAATACCTGAGTAAAGATATACGGCGTGCACACTTTCACGGAAAGAGATATGCATGATAGGCGATAAATACTATACATTTCAGTTGGTTAGGTGGATAATAGTGCGTATAACGGTTTTGGGGAATCGCGCGTGCGCAATATACGATTGTTATAATACAGGATCAACTCCAACTCCTTGCTCAAAACGGTTAACTGAACTATAATTTGTACGTTATTTTGTACCATTTTTGGAGTTCAATATGAGTCGTATTCATTTCGATCAAGATATTCAGCCGTTATCTGAATTTCGTGCAGGTGTAGCTTCTTACATCAAACAAATCAATGAGACTCGCCGTCCATTGGTCATCACACAGCATGGCAAAGGTGTAGCTGTTGTTCTCGATGTTGCAGAGTATGAAGCAATGCAAGAGAAGATCGAGTTACTGGAAGAAATGCGTACAGCTGAAGCTCAATTAGCTTCAGGCCTTGGTGTTTCAAATGATGATGCTCGTGCTCAAGTACTGGGGCGCATTAAGAAATGAAAGTAGTTTGGTCTCCATTAGCGCTTCAGAAATTAGGCGATGCAGCGGAATTTATTTCTTTAGATAATCCACCTGCGGCGGAACAGTGGGTAAACGAAGTTTTTGACAAAACTGAACTACTTGGAAGTATGCCTGAAATGGGGCGCTTTGTTCCTGAAATGCCCAATACTAACTATCGTGAAATAATTTTTGATCACTATCGTATTATCTATAGCTTAAGCCAAGAGATCCGCGTACTAACAGTTCGTAATTGTCGTCAAATGTTGTCGGAAGATGACGTGTAAAACTGTGTTATAACGAGTATGTCGTCAATCACTAAATTTTGGCGAGTTTTTCGTCTCATATCACGCTGTCTCTATGCATCGAATTTAAGATCCCCACCATATTGCGTACTAAAAGGCGTTGTGGATCAAAGCACTGAGTCTATCGATGCACCTCTGTCGACTGACACAACTGCATCCAAGCCTCGGCGGTGCGTGAGACATAGCGCTCGCCGTGCCAGACTAACCCGAGTTGCCATTCAATCGCCGGGCTTATCGGTTTCACCAACAGTAACTCACTGTCTTCCAAGCTGGCACTAAGGCGCTGGCATAAGGCGCGGGTAAGAACGCCACCCCAGCACCACTTTTCACTAAAGCGGCTAAAAAGTCCCAACTGACTGCTACGCGCGGCAATGGTGGGCTGATAACCATGCTCTTCGCAGCGGGCAATAATCCGGTCGCTTAAGGTAAATTCAGCGCTATACAGATAAAACGGCTCATCTTTCACTGCCTGCCATGTCAGGCTTTTTTGCGCACGCCACTCGGCTTGGTTAGGTAGCACTGCATAAATGGGGTGAGTTTGTAAGGGTAAGCTTTGCAAGCACTCAGGCTGGGTGTCAGTGAGCATGGTGATTGCCACATCAATCTCACCATTGATCAGCGCTTGTTCGGTGCGCCGCCCCCCGTATTCAACAATACTGAGCGCGACATTTGGGTAACGTTGACGGTATTCACGTAACACATTGGCATACAGCGGCCCTATCATCGGTGGCATCCCTAATCTAAGCTGGCCGCGCGCCAGTTGGTTGAGATCGTCGAGCTCAGTATTTAGCTGCTCAAACTCAGCAATAATGCTCTGCGCACGCTGATACACCACCTCTCCAGCATCGGTTAACCAAAACCGCCTTCCCTCTCGGTGCAACAATGGCTGACCCACATCTTGCTCAAGGTTACGCACCATTTTACTGATTGTCGGTTGCGTTACATGCAACGACGCCGATGCGGCAGTAAAGCTCTGCTTTTCCACCAAAGCAATAAAATAGCGCAACGCACGAATATCCATAAACGGCCCTTAAAAGCTAATCGTTAACTATGCCATTTTGGCATACTTGATGGCGAAAAAAGCAGAGGAACTAGCACTTATTACAATGCGTCACTTGGTTATACTTCCGGTAGCATGAAGCAGTCTCTCATTAAGTCTCGCTCACCGCGTTTGATACCCGCTTCTTTTGCCAAGCTCTCCCATTTCGACACGGCCTGGGCGACTTGACGATAAATTTTGTCAGCTGTTTTCACATCAAGTTGAAAGTACTCTGCCACCTCAAACGCTAGGTCAATATCTAAAGCGTTATCTTTGTCGTCAATATTTAAGTGCAGACCGTGGGCATGTTGTGTTGAATTGATGTCGTAGGCGGGTGACAGTCGCCAACCTGTCGTGTCAAAAATAAAGCCATGATTACGTAGGTGATCGTCACTATTGGCAACCATGATATTAAACAGCATACGCCTCCAAAGCTGTGCCAAATCCGCCCGCGTATTAGAGCCGTTCTGGATAAGAAATTCCGCTAACTCTAGGTAGCTCGCTCCATCATCATTGCCATCGAAATATTCAAGCTGTGTCATTGCTGACGTAAATTGTAGTCTCCTACCGTCATCGGTACGATCAAATCGTTTAGTCAGAAAAATATGGTGGTCTGAGCCAATGACCTGCACCTTACATTCAGCCATATTGATCCCAGAGTCTAAGGCCATTTGGTACACCAAGTATTCCCACAAGCCAATATCATAATCGTCATACCGACTTGGAAATTTTGCCAGCCATAAAGTACCATCAATATCTCTTACAGATGCTTTCGGCCTAGCTCCGCCCAACGATGACCCTGGCGAGATAAGCATATTCAACCATTTAAGGTAGTCAGGATTATCAAAGTCGGGTTTGTCCTCGATGCCTTGCGCTGCACATTCTAGCTCCGCGAGTGAAGTCATAGCCGGAGCCGCCAGATCGTCATTGTTGTCAAGAAAATTGCCACCATGCTCGGTGCAAAACCTTAAAGCGCCCATTCTAAAAGAGTCATGAACACCGAGGAGATAATCGGTTTCGTATAATGTGTTCGCTCTACGTCCCTCAATGCGAGCTATAACAGCCTCTCGACGTTGCATCAGCAAGCGCCCCCATCGATCAGGGCAAGAATCCAAGAATATCTTTGAAGTTTTTGTCATCTTCAGCGTGCTGCTCGCCAATATATAAATGAAGGCAAGGATCGATTTGAGAAGCATACTCAGATTTAAGCCAGGTCTTGTCATAGCAAAAGCTGAAATGCTCTTTACCACGGATTCGCGATGCTCTCAATGTCCCAATAAACAAGGGCGGCTCAGTTTCAATCCAATCAGCGTAGACAAAGATTTCCATTCGTTTGATGCCCTATCGTCTCGTTTTTAACAACTCGATATCTTGCAGCTTCCTACCAAGTTCATCATCGAGCGCGACTTTACCTAGATCGTCTAACAAACCCAGTACGGCGAGCACATTGACATAATGGCCTAACGACACTGTCGGATCGCCTTTTGTGATTTTGCGTAGTGTTGGTTTCGAGATCCCTGTGCGCTGATGCATTCTATCTTGACTGATCCCTCGACGCTTCATCGCCAATAAGATGTTTTCACCTAATTGATGCAATATTTTCATCTGCCGCGGGAACACAGTGCACCACGCTTGGGCGGCGCTTCCTTATCATACTTCATCATAATGAAACTAACACTCGATAGACATTCAATTTATGAAATTATAGTTTCATATCATAGTGAGATCAAAGACAACCCGCTAAGACTCGATTTTGTCAAAGCCAACATGACGGACTGTCCAAAAATGAAACTATAAATTATTTTTAAGACATTATATGAAAATATAGTTTCACTTTTAGTGCTGGGGATGTATAACGACAAACTGATTATTGACGGGACTGGGTAGTCACTAACGCAGCTTTATCGCTCAATAATTCATGCCATTTTGGCATAGTTTAAATAAAAAAAAGTCACTTTATTCACTCTCTACCAAGACGTAAACTATGAGCCATCTCACAAATTCTTGGCACGCCTTCGATGCAATTGATTAAAAACGCCTTACTTACCCTACTACAAGTCTTTGTCCTTGCTGGCATTTGGTTCTTGTCTGATTGGTTGGTCACCACCTTTGCTATTCCACTACCGGCCAACCTCACCGGTATGTTGCTGTTGTTAGGCGTATTAATGTTGAAAATTGTCCGTGCCGATTGGTTGCGGCCGCGGGGCAGCGTGGCTGTTAGCCGAGATGTTACTGTTTTTTGTGCCGGCGGTGGTGGCGGTGGTCAACTACCAAGATTTATTGCTGCAAGAAGGCGGTAAGATCATGGTTGTCCTGATTCTAAGTACCGCGATGGTGATTGCGTCAACCGCTTGGGTGGTCGATAAAGTGTATCGTTTTGAGGTTAAAATGGCACGCCGCCGCAGTAACCACCACGCGCACCACCCTGATCTAAAACCGGAGTGCTAAGCCATGATGTCTGCTTTACCGACTTGGCTTCATGCCTCGCTATTGAGCGTTACCTGCTTTTTAATGACCCTTGGCTTTTATTACATGAGCAAATGGCTGTATCGCCGCCACCCCTCCATTCTGGTGATGCCATTGTTGCTCGCGCCCTTGCTGATTGTCGCGGTGGTGGTTGGGTTTAAGATCCCGTATCAAGACTACATGGCGCAATCTTACTGGCTGCTGTGGCTGCTGGGCCCGGCGACTGTGGCGTTTGCGATCCCTGTGTATGATAACCGCGCGCTCATCCGCCGCCATTGGTTGTCACTGTCAATCGGTGTGACTGTATCGGTGCTGGTCGCGATTACCAGTACTGTGGTGTTAGCGCGGGTGTTTGAGCTGTCTGAACTGCTGCAACGCAGTTTGGCGATGCGCTCAATTACTACCCTTTTGCCGTGGAAGCCACCAAAGCGATTGGCGGGCAAAGCGATCTCACCGCGCTGTTTGTGGTTCTCACTGGCGTAATTGGGATGGCAATCGGTGAAAGTATTTTGACCGTGATTGCGATTCGATCACGCTTGGGACGCGGCGCCAGTTTGGGTGCATCAGCCACGGTGCCGGTACCGCTAAAGCGTATCAAATTGGTCACGAAGAAGGAGTAGTATCTAGCGTGGTGATGATGATTGCCGGCATGGTCACTGTGTTACTTGCACCTGTGTTAGGCCAGTTGCTTTGGTGATCCTAA